>JAEXHA010000119.1 GCA_023450335.1 Actinomycetes bacterium
GTGTCGACCTCATGCGGGGTGATGCGGTCGACCGACGTCGACACGAACGAAGCCGCATCGGCGGGCAGATCGGTTTCGGCCGCGTCTGCCAGCGCGTACACGGCGGCGCGCAGGCGCGCACCGTTGCCGGGCAGGTTGTCGCACGAGACGACCGCCAGTGCTTCGGCGCCGCCGGCCCGCCGTCGTGCGAGCCCGGCGACGAGCCTGCCCACCGGCGTGCGAGGACGGCCGCCGGCGCGCAGAGCCAGCACATCGGCGGCCACGGCGGGGTCGGCGAGGTCGAGGCTGCCGTCGGGGCGGAGGTGGTAGCCGGCCTCGGTGACCGTCAGCGTCACGACGGCCGTCTGCGCCGCGGCCATCAGTTCGATGTACCGCGCGAACGCGGCCGCCGGGTGAACCTCGGCGATGCTGCCGACGACCTCGAAGCTGTCGCGGTCGGCACCGCGCTCGACGAGCGTGTACAGACCGTCCTGCGGGGCCAGCAGGTCGGCGGCGCCGGCACTGCGTCCGGTGAAGGCCGCGATACCCCAATCGTCTGCGGCGTGCGCCGTGTACCAGGCCTGATGCGCGCGGTGGAAGGCGCCGACTCCCAGGTGGACGATCCGCACCGGGGGAGCGGGCCGTGGCATCCCCGCGGCGGCCAGTGCCGCGCGCGAGAGACGAGGGGCGCTCATGGAGCCGTCACCCGGGCCGTCAGCCATTCCGCCTGCCGCAGCCAATGCACGCCCTCGCCGCCCTCGTGGTGATTGAACGGGTAGTCGACCATCTCGCGATCGTCGTGCGCCCACCGGTTGAACGCGGCGTAGACGCCCGACGGCGGCGCGATGGTGTCCATGTGCCCGCAGCCGAACAGCGCGGGTGTCTGCGCCCGTCGGGCGAGGTTCACGCCGTCGAAGTAGGCGAGCGTGGCGAACACGCGCTCGGCCGCACCGCGGTGCACCGCCAGATAGCGCACGATCTCGGCGTGCGGGTCGTCACCGGTCAGCCCGACCACCCGCGGCAGATGACACAGGATCGGTGCGGTCGGAAGCGCCGCCACGACGCCGCCCGAGAGCGCGGCGGCGGCGATCGCGATGATGCCGCCCTGGCTGTTGCCGGTGACGGCCACGCGCGCGGGGTCGATCTCGGGCAGCGTGCGGACCGCATCGACCGCGCGCACCGCATCGGTGAACACGCGCCGGTAGTAGTACGTCTCGGGGTCGGTGATGCCGCGGGTGAGGAAGCCCGGTGTCGCCGGCTCCGATCCGTGCGGGTCGGCCGTCGCGCCGCCCGTGCCCCACGTCGAGCCCTGACCGCGGGTGTCGACGATCAGCTGCGCGAAGCCGGCCACCGGCCAGTGCAGACGCTCATGGGCAAGGCCCCGGCCGCGGCCGTAGCCGACGAACTCGACGACCGCCGGAAGCGGCGCCTCGCGCCGGCGCGGCAGCACGAGCCAGGCGCGCACGGGTTCGCCCGCGTACCCGGCGAAGGTCACGTCGTGCACGTCCACCTCGGTGAGGGGGGTGGACGCCGCGGCGCGCACCACCACGTCGCCGGCCGCGCGGGCGGTGTGCAGGGTGTCGGCCCAGAATGCGTCGAAATCGCCGGGCTCGGCGATCTGCGGGCGGTAGTCGCGCAGCTGGTCGACGGGCATGTCGAAACGTGGCATGGGCGTGGTTTTCCTCTGTGGATCGATCGTCGAGCGAGGCTGCACCCCGGTCGATCACGGTGAGGCAACGTTACAATGAAAACGTTGACATCGCATCGTGAGGTCGTTTATCTTCAGACCGTATCGCCGCGATACACGAAAGTTTCGGCCCGGATTTCGGCCCAGGAACCGTCGAAGACACCCGCAAGGAAGCGCATGTCCCTCACCAAGCCCGTCCGCTCGGAGGCCGACGCCGTGGGCGAAGCCGACCCTCGGTCGGCCCCGACGGCATCGGCTCACCGGGCCTCGCGGCCGCGCGCCGCCGGCTGGCGGCGGGCCCTCACCCGTGACTGGCGGCTCTACACGCTGCTGATCCTGCCGGTCATCTTCCTGATCGTGTTCCGGTACATCCCCATGGCCGGCAACATCATCGCGTTTCGCCGGTACCGCCCCGGCGGCAACATCTTCGGAGACGAGTGGGTCGGCTTCCGGTACTTCGAGATGTTCATCAATGACCCGACGTTCTGGCGGGTCTTCTGGAACACGCTCATCCTGGGCGGGTTGAGCCTGCTCATCATCTTCCCGCTCCCGATCATCCTTGCGCTCATGTTCAACGAGCTGCGGTCGGTCGTGTTCAAGCGGTTCGCCCAGTCGATCTCCTATCTGCCGCATTTCATGTCGATCGTGATCGTGGCCGGCGTCGTTTTGCAGCTGACCAGTGAGACCGGCACGATCAACCAGATCCTCCAGGCGTTCGGCGGCGAGATGATCCGGTTCATGCAGCTGCCGGAGTGGTTCCGTACCATATACATCGGGTCCGAGATCTGGCAGACGGTCGGCTGGGGGACGATTCTGTACCTCGCCGCGCTGACCACGATCGACCCTCAGCTGTACGAGGCGGCGCGGATCGACGGCGCCAACCGGCTGCAGCAGACCTGGCACGTCACCCTCCCCGGCATCCGCCCCACCATCGTCGTCCTGCTGATCCTCAACATCGGCACGTTCATGGCGGTCGGGTTCGAGAAGGTGCTGCTGCTGTACAACCCGCTGCTGTATCCGACCGCCGACGTGCTGTCGACCTACCTGTACCGCGTCGGGCTCGGGTCGGGGCAGTTCTCCTATGCCACCGCGATCGGCCTGTTCGAGGCGATCATCGGCCTGATCCTGATCTTTTCCGCGAACTTCGTTTCGCGCCGAGCCGTGGGGACGAGCCTGTGGTGACCGATACCCGGACCCTGTTGACACCGGACAAGCTGCTGCGACGGTCGACCGTCGGGGGTATCAAGGACTCCCGGTCGTACACCGTGTTCCGCGTGGTCAACGTCGCGCTGATCCTGCTGATCTCGTTCATCACGATCTACCCGTTCCTCAACGTCATCGCCCTCGCCTTCAGCTCGGAGGGGCCGATCACCCGCGGCGAAGTCAACATCGTGCCGGTCGGCTTCAACCTCACCACGTTCGCCGTCGTGTTCAACGACGAGCTGTTCTGGCGCAACTACGCCAACACCGTCCTGTACACCGTCGTGGCCACGGCCATCGCCATCGCGATGACCACGATGTTCGCGTACGCACTGTCCAAGCCCCGGTTGCGCGGCCGGTCGCTTTTCATCGGCCTGGCCGTTTTCACGATGTTCTTCTCGGGTGGCATCATCCCCAACTACGTGCTCATCTCGACGCTGGGGTGGCGCAACACCATCTGGGCGATCGTGATCCCGGGAGCCATCAGCATCTTCAACCTGCTGGTGATGAAGTCGTTCTTCGAGAACTTCCCCGAAGACCTCGAAGAGGCCGCCTCGATCGACGGACTGACCACCTACGGTGTCCTGCTGCGCATCGTGCTGCCGCTGTCGAAGGCGGTCCTGGCCACGATGGTGCTGTTCTACGCCGTGGCCTTTTGGAATTCGTGGTTCTCCGCGTTCCTGTACATGTCCAAGCCGGAGCTCAATCCGGTGACGGTCTACCTGCGAAACCTGCTGGCTTCGGCGACCGTGCCCGATGGTGCGGCCGGCAATGAGTCCGCGACGCAGATCGCCGCGAACGTGAAGGCGGTGACGATGCTGCTGATCACGATCCCCATCATCACGCTGTACCCGTTCCTGCAGCGCTACTTCGTGTCGGGCGTCATGCTCGGCTCCGTCAAAGCCTGACTCCATCCGATCCAATGAAGGGACACACCATCATGACCAACCTCACCGCGACGATGCGGTCTCGGCGCCGGTGTACGGGCGTCGCACTGATGGCCGGTCTGGCCGTCACCGGCGTCGTCCTGACCGGCTGCGGCGCGACCGCCGCCCCCGACGGCGACACCTCCGACTTCGACTTCTCCGGCAAAGAAGTGGGGGCGATGGCCGAGTTCGACGTCGACACCACGTTCGTGGCGACCTCCGATGAGCCGCTCGAGTTCTCGATGCTCTACCGCGACCACGAGGGCTACCCGCTGCAGGAGGACTGGGCGTTCTTCACCGCACTGGAGGAGAACCAGAATGTGACCTTCGCGCTGGAGGCCAAGCCCCGCTCGGACTGGGACCAGGCCAAGGCCACCATCATCTCCGCCGGAGATGCACCCGAGATCATCACGGTCACCTATCCCGGCCAGGAGATCCCCTTCGTCGCCTCGGGCACGCTGCTGCCGGTGAGCGATTTCGTCCAGTACATGCCCAACTATCTCGACAAGGTCGAACGGTGGGACCTGCAGGACGACCTCGACCTGCTCCGCCAGGGCGACGGCAAGTACTACATCCTGCCGAGCCTGGCCGAGATCCTGCGTCCGCAGTACACCTACGCGGTCCGTGCCGACATCTGGGCGGAGCTGGGGCTGAGCCTCGAGCCCGAGAGCTGGGACTCGTTCCGCGCCGACCTCGAGGCGGTGCACGAGGCCTACCCCGACATCTCCCCGATCTCGGACCGCTGGACCGACGGCGACCCCCTGGGCGCGACGCTGAACTTCGCATCGCCCAACTTCGGCACCCGCGCCGGGTGGGGCTACGGTGACGGCGTGTACTGGAACGGGGAGGAGTTCGAGTACACCGGCGCCACCGACAACTACAAGGAGCTCATCACCTACTTCGCCGGCCTTGTCGAAGACGGGCTGATGGACCCCGCCTCCATCGGACAGTCCGACGACCAGGCCAAGGCGAAGTTCGCCAACGGCGAGTCGTTCGTGATCGCCAGCAACGACCAGGAGATCCTCGCGCACCGGCAGGCGTTCGAAGACGGCGGCGACACCGACGCCGAGGTCGCGCTGCTGCGGGTGCCGGCAGGTCCTGACGGGGACAAGCTCGAGTCGGGCGGCCGGCTGGGCCCCGGCATCCTGATCTCGGCCGACGCCGCCGAGTCCGAGCACTTCAAGGCGCTGCTGCAGTTCGTCGACTGGATGTACTACTCCGACGAAGGCCTGGAGTTCACCAAGTGGGGCATCGAGGGCGAGCAGTACACGCGCGAGGGCGATGTGCGCACCTTCACGCCCGACTGGGACCGCAACGGCATCAACCCCGAGGCCACCCAGCAGCTCAACGTCGACGCGGGGTTCAGCAACGGCGCCTTCATGGGCAACGAGGGCAGCACGACCGACCTCATGCTGTCGATGGCCCGCCCCGAGGTCGTGGACTTCATCAACACGATGACGACCAAGAGCCAGCAGCCCAACGCACCGGCCTGGCCGCTGGACGAGATCGAGAACGAGCAGGCCACCCTGTGGAAGCAGGCGCTGAAGGACATCGTGTGGCAGAACACCGCACAGTTCATCCTCGGACAGCGCCCGCTCAGCGAGTGGGACGCGTACGTCCAGCAGCTGCAGAACACCGGCATGCAGGACTACATCGACCTCGTGAACGAAGCGCAGCAGCGGCAGGCTGACGCGGTTGCGGACGCGGCCGAGTAGGTCCGAGATCCCCCGGGCACCCGGCTCCACCTCCAGGGGTGGGGCCGGGTGCGTGTCTGCCACAATCGAGGTGACCTCATGACGAACCAGGCTGGCTCCCCCGACCCGCGCCGCGGCGTCCGCGGCCGCGTGACGGCGGCGGCCTATCTCGTGCTGCTCGTCCAGCTCGGATTCGTGCTGGCGGCGCTGCCGGGCCTGGTCGGACTGCTGTTCGTGGCGCGCCAGGCCGGCAATCTGCCGCTGTTCGCGCTGTGCCTGCTCCCGGTCGCACCGGCATTCTCGGCGGCGGTCTACGCGACTGGTCGCGCGCACAGTGAAGACGACCTCGTCGTCTGGCCGCGATACTGGCGCGGCTGGCTGCTCAACCTGCGTGACGTGCTCGCGGTATGGGTGCCGGTGCTGATCATCGGCACGATGCTCGCCTACACGATCGTGTTCGGGCCGATGATCGGGGTCGATGCGTTCTTCGTCGTCACGGCGTGGGTCGTGCTCGCCGTGCTCGTGCTGTTCGCGATCAACGCCGTCGTGATCGCGTCGCTGTTCTCATTCCGCGTCCGCGACACCGTCCGGCTCGCCCTGTTCTACCTCGTCGCGCGGCCCATCGTCACCCTCGGCTCGGTGTCTCTGGCGGTGATCGCTGCGGGTCTGATCTATCTGACCGCTGACTGGGTGCTCATGGTGGTCGCGGCGCTGTTCGCGGTGGGCGTCCTCATCACCCACAAGCCGCTCATCGCCGATGTCGAGAAACGGTTCACGACACCGGTTCAGTAGATCTCGCGCCCCTGTTCGTCGGCGATGCCCGAGGCGCGCAGGAAGTACGTGTTGATCTGATCGCGCCATTCGCGGGCCGACCGCAGCTGCTCGGCGAACCGTTCGCGACCGCGGGAGTGGACGGCGGGGTCGATGCGCCCGGCGAGCGACTCCCACACCGCGACCTTCGCCGCGACGCGTTCGGCGCCGTCGAAATGCGTGTCGTAGATGTGCTGGATCACGGTCGAGCCCGAGTGCAGCCGGTGCGTGTACGGCACGTGGTGGAAGAACAGCAGCAGCTCGTCGGGCACCGTGTCGAGCGACTCATACCGCGAAGCCCACGGCTGGGGATACTGACCGGCGAACCCGGTGCCGGTCGCCACCGTGCGGTCCACGCCGACGCCGTCGCGGTCGGCGAAATGGTAGGTGCCCCACGGCGAGTACTCGTAGCCGTCGACGGCCGGGCCGTAGTGCGTGCCCGGCGTCACCATGAAACCCACCCCGAGCGGCGCGGTGTGCGCTTCGTAGGTCTGCCACGAGTCGTCGAGGATGTCGTGGATGCCACGGCGCACCGCCGCGTCGTCGCCGAACGTGAGCGCGATCCACTCGTCGAGCACGGCACCGGCCTCGAGCGTCGGGTCCCAGGCCAGCCGGCCGTATGCGTACAGGTTGGCCTGAGCGAGCGGATGCCCCGTCCAGAACCGGTCGTCGCCGACGTTGGCGACCGCGGCCACGCCGCCGACCGTCTCGGCCAGCGTCGGGCCGCCCTCACCCCGCCCGCGGAAGTCGAGGATCTCGCGCCACTGCGCGCCGAGGTACACGGCGTGGCGCTGGTGGCCGGTGTACTCCTGGGTCACCTGCAGTTCGAGGGCGAGGCGCGTGTGCGGCATCGCGAACAGCACCGGCGACACCGGCTCGCGCACCTGGAAGTCCAGGGGGCCGTACTTGACCTGCACGATGACGTTGTCGTCGAAGCGGCCGTCCAGCGGCGCGAAATGGTCGTGGGCGGCGCGGGCCCGGTCGGTGGACCGATCGCGCCAGTCCTGCCGGTGGTCGTATACGAATGCGCGCCAGTGCACGACGCCGCCGTGCGGCGCCAGAGCGCGCGCGAGCAGGTTGGCCCCGTCGGCATGATCGCGGCCGTACGCGAACGGACCGGGCTGGCCCTCGGAGTCGGCCTTGACGACGAAGCCGCCGAAATCGTCGATCGCGGCATAGACCCGCCCGGCGGTGTCGGCCCACCACGCCTGCACCTCGGCATCGGCGGGGTCGGCGGTGGGCAGGCCGCCGAGGGTCATCGGCGCGGCGAAGCTGACCGACAGGTGCAGCCGGATGCCCCACGGCCGGAGCACGTCGGCGATGCGCGCGACCCCGGCCAGGTCGTCGGTCAGCAGTCGTGCCTCGCGCGCGTGCACGTTGACGTTGTTGATCGCGACGCGGTTGATGCCGATCGCGGCGAGGGCGCGTGCGTAGGCGGCGACCCGTGACAGGTCCTCGCGCAGCGCGCCGTCGGCGAAGAAGATCGATCCGCCGGCGTAGCCGCGTTCGACCTGCCCCATGACGGGGTGCACGGCGACGTTGTCCCAGTGGTCGAGCATGCGCAGCGCGTGGGCGGGAGCGACGCGGTGAGGGGATGCCGGAGTGAACACCCCGGCGCCGCGGCGCACGATCTCGAACCAGGCGTACAGCGCCCCCGCGGCATCGGCGGTCTCGGCGGTGACGCGCCCGTCCTCGCAGGCCAGGTGGAACGACTCGGGAGTGCCGGTGCCGGTCACCCGGATCT
>JAEXHA010000176.1 GCA_023450335.1 Actinomycetes bacterium
GCGCGGTGCCGTCTGGCGCGAGACCGTCGGCCCCGCCACGGCGCGCGCCATCGCCTGCCACCGGCGCTGCGCCCGTGGCATCCATCGCCGCACGCCCGGTTGCGTCACCTGTGCCGGTCCCGGTGCGCTTTCTCGTATGCCGCCGCCATACTGCGGCGAGGATCAGGCCCGCGATGATGTCCCAGACGCCCCACCACCCCGCGACGATCGCCATGCCGCCCAGGCCGCCGAAGAACGCGAAGACCAGGCCCAGGCCCAGACCGGCGTTGCGGATGCCGACCTCGAACGTGACGGCCTTGCGCTCGCGCGTGCCCATGCCGCCGACGACCGCGGTGCCGTAGCCGATCGCCAGCGCCACCGCGTCATGGACCGTCACCACCAGCACGATGATTCCCAGGAAGGCGACGAAGTAGGTCCAGTTGCCCGCCAGAGCACCCACGATGAAGCCGAGCAGGGCGATGAGCGAGAACCACTTCACGAACGGCTGCACCTTCGCTGCGAACCCGGCCAGTCGCGCGCGGATGGCGAGTCCGACTAGGAACGGCAACCCGATGATGAGGAAGATCTCCAGCAGCATCTGCCACGGGTTCAACTCCACACGTTCCAGCAGGGCGCTCGCCGTCGGGTGCAGCGATCCCCAGAACGCGAGGCTCAGCGGCAGCGTCACGACATAGATGAGGTTGCCGACGGCCGTCATCGACACCGACAGGGCGACGTTGCCGCCCGAGCGATGCGTGAGCACCTGCGAGATGTTGCCGGGCGGGCAGCACGCCACCAGGATCATGCCCAGCGCCATCGACGGCGGGATCGGCAGGATCAGAGTCAGCCCGAAGGTCACCGCCGGCAGCACGACGAGCTGCGCGATGATCGCGGTGATGAACGGCTTGGGTCGTCGCGCGACGACCTTGAAGTCGTTCGGCGAGGTGTCCAGCGCGATGCCGAGCATGATGAGCCCGAGCACCACGTTCAAGATCATGAGTGTGCCGGGGGTGAAGTTCAGGACGACGTCGTCCGGGTTCATCGGGTGTGCCTTCTGTCGTTCGGGTGAGGTCAGCGGGCGGGCGAGTGGATGCCGGGGCGCGCACCCCTGGCATCCATCACCAGGGGTGCGGTGGCTTCTCGCAGCTGGTGGCGGTAGGCGTCTTTGTTGACGTAGTACGCCATGCGGTCCAGGCCCAGATAGTCGTAGCCGCCGGTCAGGTCGGGCCACGGCTCGCCGGCGACGCGGCGGCGGAAGGCGGCCTGGCGGTGGGCGGGCGCGGCGAGGTAGGCGGCGATGAGCTCGGCCTGTTCGTAGCGCCCCTGCCAGCCGATGCCGGATGCCTCGATCATGCCCATCACATACAGGCCGTTGAACGAGGGTGGGAAGATGTTGAGGAACAGGCGCGGGCAGGCGCCGGTCCAGTTCAGGTCGGCGCGGTCGACGAACGGGTAGTCGAGCGTATAGCCGGTGGCCAGCAGCACGGTGTCGTACCGGCCGCTCGATCCGTCGCGGAAGTGGACGGTGTCGCCGTCGAACCGATCGACGTCGGCGCGCACGCGCAGGTCGCCCTGGCCGAGGTGGTTCAAGATCAGTGTGTTGACGATCGGGTGCGACTCGTAGATCTTGTAGTCGGGCTTGGGGAACCCGAACTTCACCGGGTCGCCCGTGAATGCCTGCAGGATGCGCTTGTCGACGAACTGCTTGATCTTCGCCGGCAGCGGACGGCCCTGGTTGAGGGTGTCCGAGGGTCGGCCGAACAGATACCGCGGCACGAAGTAGTACCCCCGGCGCACGCTCATGTCGACCGAGGCGGCGTGGTGCACAGCATCGACGGCGATGTCGCATCCGGAGTTGCCGGCCCCGACGATGAGCACGCGCTTGCCGGTCAGTTGGGTGGCCCGCTTGTAGGCGCTGGTGTGGAGCAGTTCACCGGTGAACTCGCCGCGGAAGGTGGGGACGTTGGGCTCGGCCAGGGTGCCGTTGGCGAGGATGACGCTGTCGTACCGCTCGGCGCTCTGGGACCCGTCGGCTGTCGCAGCGCTCACCGTCCAACCGTCGTCGTCGCGGGTGACAGCGGTCACCTTCGTGTCGAACCGGAAATGCTCGGTGAGCGAGAAGTGGTCGGCGAAATCGCGGAAGTATCCGATGAGCACCCGGTGGCTCGGGTAGTCGGCATCGGTCGCCATAGGGAACTCGGCGAACTGCGTCGTGGTGCGCGACGAGATCAGATGCGCCGACTCGTACATCGTCGAGCGCGGGTTGTCGATGTCCCAGAGCCCGCCCACGCCCGAGGAAGCCTCGTAGCCGTCGAACTCGATCCCGGCCTTCTGCAGCGCGCGCGCAGCGGACAGCCCCGATGGTCCTGCGCCGATGATCGCCGCGCGGTGGTCGTGCATCCCCAGACACTCCTTCGTATCGCCCTCGACATGTTAGCCGCTGTTAACCGAATCCCGAACTCAATGTGGTTTCGTACTGACCACCGTGCCAGCATCCGCCTGCCCGACGGCACACCGGCGTGATCAGCCGAGATCACCCGCGAAGGCGCTCACCTGCTCGGCGATCTGCGCGGTCATATCCTCCAGCGAGATCGACGGCGTCCCGTCGCCGTCCTGTGGCCCGTAGGCGCCGAACGAGGAATGGCTGGCGCCGGGAATCTCGATCATCAGCGCGTCGGCGGGCAGCAGGTCGCGGGCGTCGGCGATCTTCCCGGGCGTCGACAGTCCATCCTCGCTGCCTGACATGCTCAGCACCGGCAGTCCCGTATCGGCCAGGTCGGTCGCACAGTACGAGGCGAACAGCACCAGCGCATCCGCTTCGGTGGCCATCATGCACGCGCGGACACCGCCCAGCGAATGCCCGCCGACGAGCCACGTCTCGACGCCGTCCGCCAGGTCGGTGAACGTCGACAGCGGTCGCAGGTCGAACAACGCCAGGTTGAGCCACGGCTTGGTGATGACCACCGTGACGCCGTCCTGCCGCACCAGGTCGGACAGGGTGCTCGCATAGGCCCACGGGTCGACCTTGCCACCCGGGATGAACACGAGCCCGTCGCCGCTGGGATCGGCCTCGGTGGGCGTCATGACGATGGCGGCTGCCTCGTCGGCCAGGTGGATGCCGGGGTCGGCACGGACGGCGGCCAAGGGGCCGGGTTCGGCGGCATACACGCCGACCTGGCTCCACACCACGACGCCGACGACGGCGGCGACGATCACCGCGCCGACGGCGCCGAGCACCCACCAGAGGATGCGGCGTCGGCGGCGGGCGGGACGGGTCGGCTCGGTCACCTCTCCATCATGTCAAGGCCACCTGGCGGGCCTGCACCTCGGCGACCACCCGTGCGTACAGCGGGTGCGAGGGCTCGAGGCCGGTGACCGCAGTGGTGAATCCCTCGGCATCCTCGGTGCGCAGCTGCTCCTGCAGCTGCACCGACTGCTCGTCATCCGGGTCGTCGAACGCCAGTGCCGCACCGATGGCGGCCACGAGGCCGTCGACGCCGAGGCCGCGCTCGGCAGCCTCGGCGGCGGGGCCGATGAACCGTTCGTGGCGCGACAGCTTGCGCAGCGGTTGCCGGCCGACGCGGCCGACGGTGTCGGGCAGGGCGGGGTTGGCGAACCGTTGCAGGATCGTCGCGCGGTAGTCGGCCAGGTCGGCCGGATCGAGGTCGTGCTTGACGGCCAGCAGGGCCGAGGTCTCTTCGAGCGCCGCCGACACCTTGGCGGCGATCGCCGAGTCGGCCAGGGCGTCGGAGATCTTCTCGACACCGGCCCGCGCGCCGAAGTATGCGGTGGTGGCGTGACCGGTGTTGACCGTGAACAGCTTCCGTTCGATGTACGGAGTGAGATCGTCCACGAAATGCGCGCCGGGGATGTTCGGGGGAGTGTCGCCGAACGGCGGTCGCTCGATCGCCCACTCGAAGAACGGCTCGACGGTGACGTCGACGCCACCACCGGCCGGCTGCGCGGGCACGATGCGGTCGACGGCGGTGTTGGCGAATACCGCGCGGCCCGCGAGCGCCTCCCATGCGCCGCCGGCACCGGCCATGATCTCCTCGCGCAGCAGGTCGGTCGCACCGATCGCGTTCTCGCACGCCATCACCTGCAGCGGCGGCGCCGACGGGTCGCGCAGGGCGAGGCCGGCGACGATGTGCGGTGCGATGAACTTCAGCACCGTCGGTCCCACGGCGGTGGTCACCACGTTGGCCGTGGCCACCTCGTCGGCGACCTCCTGCGGGCTGTCGGCGCTGTTGACGGCCCGGAAGCCGGTCACCGTCTTGTCGGTGCCGCCGGCGCCGACCTCGTGGACGGTATAGGACGACACCGCATTGATCGCATCGACCAGGGGCGCGGCGACGTCCGAGAAGACGAGGTCATAGCCCCCTTCGTGCAGGAGGAGTCCGACGAACCCGCGCCCGATGTTGCCGGCGCCGAAGTGGACGGCCTTCATCCCTGGTTCACCGACTCCAGCAGTGCGTACAGCTCCTCCGGGGTCCCGGCCCGCTTGAGCTTTTCGACCTCATCCTCGTCCGAGAAGATCAGCGCGATCTGCGACAGGATCTCGAGATGCTCGTCGCCCTTGCCGGCGATGCCCACGACGAAGGTGACGGGGTTGCCGTCCCAGTCGACGCCGCCGTCGTAGCGCACCAGCGACAGAGCCGAGTCGAGAATCGCCTCCTTGGTCTCGTTGGTGCCGTGCGGAATGGCGAGTTCGTTGCCCATATAGGTGGACACCGTCTGCTCGCGCTGCTGCATCGCGTCGTAGTACTCGCCGGTGACGGCGCCCGCCGCCTCGAGGATGTCGGCTGCCTCCCGCATCGCGTCGTCGCGGCTGACCGAACCTGCGTGGATCCGCACCTGTCCGACGTTGAGAACTTCCCGTGCCATTTCGCTGTTCCTTTGCTTCCGAGATGAGTGGATGCCGTTCGGCGGGGCCACGGGGCCGGGTGCATCGCGCTGCCCGACCCCGCGGCGGTCCGGTTCTTCGAGGCTACGCGTCGCTCTGGTGCTGCTCCACCACCAGGTTCACGACCTCGTCGTATTTCGGCGAGTTCATGAAGTTGTCCACCGATACGTGGACCGCGTCCGGGTTCTGCCCTCGGGCCCGATCGGTCAATTGCTGCTGCGTGATGATCAGATCCTCCGAACCGTCCAGGTTCGCGATCGCCTTGTTGACGACCGTGACGTCGGCGACGCCGGCCTTCTTGATCTTGTTGCGCAGCACGCTGGCACCCATGGCCGACGATCCCATGCCCGCATCGCACGCGAACACGATGTTGCGGATCGGTGCGGTGGCCACCGCTGCCGCCGAGGCCGCAGCGGCGGACACGCCGCCGGCGGTGGCAGCGGCCAGGCCCGCGAGCGCATCCGAGGACTTGCCCTTGTTGGCCTCGGTCTTCGCGATGGCCGCGGCGAGCGGGTCCCCGCTGGCCGCTTCGGCGGCCAGATCGCGCTTGCGCGTGGCGAACAGGATGATCGCCGTCAGCACGAACGTGACAGCAGCGGCCAGCACCACCGACAGGATCACCCCCACGTGACTGCCCGGGGCCGTCTGGATCAGCACCGCGAAAATCGATCCCGGCGCCGCCGGAGCCACCAGACCCGACTGGAAGATGACATTGGTGAGCACGCCGGTGGCACCACCCGCGATGAGCGCGACGATCAGGAAGGGCTTGGCGAGCACGTACGGGAAGTACACCTCGTGGATGCCGCCGAGGAACTGGATGACCGCGGCCCCGGGAGCCGTGGCCCGCGCGGCGCCGACGCCGAAGAACGTCAGCGCCAGCAGCATGCCGACACCGGGCCCGGGGTTCGCCTCGACCAGGAACAGCAGGCTGCGCCCGGTCTCGCTGGACTCGGCCGTGCCCAGCGGGGTGAACACGCCGTGGTTGATCGCGTTGTTGAGGAAGAGCACCTTCGCCGGTTCGACGATGATGCTGGCCAGCGGGATGAGGCTGTTCTCGACAAGCCAGCCGACTGCGCCGCCGAGAACGTCGGTGACCCATTTCATGATCGGCGCCAGCCAGAAGAACGCGGCCAGTGCCGCGAAGAAGGCGACGAAACCAGCGGCGAAGTTGTCGACGAGCATCTCGAAGCCGGGCTTGATCTTGCCCTGCCACGGCTTCTCGACGTACTTCAGGATCAGTGCGGTCAGGGGGCCGGCGATCATGGCACCGAGGAACATGACCGTGCCCTCTGCGCCGATGATGACGCCCATTGCCGCCACCGCACCCACCACGCCGCCGCGTACGTTGTAGACCATGCGGCCACCCGTGTAGGCGATCAGCACTGGCAGCAGGTACGTGATGGTCGGACCGACCAGACCCGTCCATTCGGTGCCGGCCGAGTCGAGTCCGCCGCCGAGCATGGCCGAATCGGCCCACCGCCACGCGGCGACGGGGCTGTTGCTGCCCACCCAGCCGTTCTCGATGAACAGGGCGGTGATCAGACCCCACGCGATGAACGCCGCGATGTTGGGCATGATCATGCCTGACAGGAATGTGCCGAATCGCTGGACTGCGACGCGGGCACCCCCTCCTGACGCGGGGGTGGTGGCTGTGGACGCCGTTGTCATGGTGTTTCTCCTTCGGGTAGGCCGCGGATCATTTCGCGGATTCGGCAGCGTCCTGCGCTGCGGTTCTGGCGGATGCCGCGTCGGACGCGGCGAGGGCGGCTGCGGCGATGCGCTCGGCATCGTCGCGGGTGTACTGCAAGAGGGTGGCGCGCACGTCGGCCAGCGCGGTCGGTGCCATCGACAGGGTCGCCGCACCGAGGCCGACCAGCACGACGGCCAGCAGCGGATCGGCGGCGGCCTCGCCGCAGATGCCGACGGGCTTGCCGTTGGTCTTGCCGCCGTCGGCGGTCGCCTTCACGAGGCTCAGCACCGCCGGGTGCCACGGGTCTTGGAACGCGGCCACCGAACCGAGCAGCCGGTCGGCCGCCAGGGTGTACTGCGTCAGGTCGTTCGTGCCGATGGAGGCGAAGTCGGCGTGGGCGAGCACCTTGTCGGCCATGATGGCCGAAGAGGGCACTTCGACCATCACGCCGGCGGTCTTGATGCCGAAATCGCGGGCGAGGGTGACGAAGTACTCCGTCTCCTCCACCGTCGACACCATCGGCGCCATCACCCACAGGTCGGCATCGGTGGCCGCGTCGGCCTGAGCGAGCGCGGTGAGCTGCTCCTTCAGGATGTCTTCGCTCGCCCGCAGTGCGCGCAGTCCGCGCAGGCCCAGGGCCGGGTTCTCCTCGTGCGCGTCGTTGAGGAAGGCGAGCGGCTTGTCGGCACCGGCATCCAGCGCCCGCACCACCACCTTCTTGCCGGGGAACGCCTCAAGAAGCTCGGTGTAGGCCTTCGTCTGCTCCTCGACGGTGGGTGCCTGCGCCGACGACAGGAAGAGGAATTCGGTGCGGAAAAGTCCCACGCCCTCGGCGCCGAGCTCCACTGCTTCGGCCGCGCCGCCCGGCTTGCCGAGGTTGGCAAGCAGGGGTACGGCGGTGCCGTCGGCCAGGGCGCCCGGCGTGATCGGCGCCGCTGCCGCGTTCTTGCGCGCGTCGGCCCGGTTCTGCGCCTGGCTCAGTTCATCGGCGGTGGGCTCCGTGGTCACCACGCCCTTGGCCGCGTCGACGATCACCTGCTCGCCGTCTGAGAGCCCGACGGCCTCGGCGACGCCGACGACCGCGACGATCGACTTCTCACGCGCGAGGATCGCTGTGTGCGAAGTCGGCCCGCCCTCGGTGGTGACCAAGGCCAGGACCTTCTCGAGATCGAGGAGGGCGGTGTCCGCCGGCGCGAGGTCTTTCGCGACGAGCACGAAGGGGTGGCCGGGGTCCGGCACGCCCGGTGCGGGCAGGCCGCGCAGTCGCGCGATAACGCGCTGGGCCACGTCATCGAGGTCGGCGGCACGCTCGCCGAGGTAGCCGCCCATCGCCGCGAGGGTGTCGCGGAAGGTCGCGAAAGCGTCGAACACGGCGAACTCGCCCGTCTTGCCGGCGGCCACCCGGGTGGCGACCTCCTGATCGAGGCTCGGATCTTCGGCCATCATCGCCTGCGCTTCGAGAACATCGCGCGCGGCGCCGCCGGCCTGCGCGCCGCGCTCTTCGAGTTCGCGCGCCACCGCCGCCACCGCCTCGCGCACGCGGGTGAGCTCTTCCTCCTGAGAGAGGCTGCTCGTGACGTCTTCGGGCGCCGGCAGCGGCTCTGCCATGCGGGCCACCGGCCCCTGCGCCACTCCCAGGCCGATGCCGACTCCGCGCAGTTCGCTCATGTCAGGTTCTCCTTCTCGTACGTCGTCACTGGTCGTGGTCGGTCGTCAGCAGCTCGGCCAGACCGTCGACGACCGTCTCGGCGTCGTCGCCGTCGGCGGTGAGGGTCACGTAGTCGCCGTACTCGACGCCCAGGGCGATGACGCCGAGGATGCTCGCCGCGTTGACCGGCGCTCCGGAGCCCTTGGCCACCGTGATCGGGATCCCGGCATCCTTCACCGCCTGCGCGAATAGCTTCGCCGGGCGGGCGTGCAGGCCGTTGTGCGACCCCACGCGGATAGTGCGGGTGACCTGTGTCATCGTGATGTCCTCTCGTGGGGGTGGATGCCGGTGCTCATGGAGTGCCGCTTCCGTTCAGCGCCGCGTCGACCAGATCGAGGGTGCGCGTGCCGTCCAGATCGCCGAACGCGTCGGCGGGCAGGAGGATCACCTGGGCCCCGCGTTCGGCGGCGGCCGCCCGAATGCGCTCGAGCGACGTGTGCAGGTGGGGGCCGACCAGCACGACATCGGCGTCGTCGAGATCGATCGGCAGCGACTGCTCTGTGCCGGCGACTGCGCTGACCTCACGGCCCCGCGCCTGAGCGGCATGACGCACGCGCTGGGCGACGAAGGTGCTCGACGCACCCGCTCCGCACACCACGAGGATCTTCATCGATTGCCCTCCTGACGCTCATTCTTGTGAAAATCCTGGGAGTGGACAACCAGTTCCCTTTCCGCCGGGGCGGAAGGCCGGCTCGGCGGGCGTGGTTGACTGTGATCCGTGAGCAGAGCCAGGCAGGACCGCGTCGCGGCTCTGCTGATGCGTGACGGCGGTTGGGTGACCGCCGCGGCCCTGGCCGACACGATCGGGGTGACCCCGCGCAGCATCCGCAGCTATGTCACCGCGCTCAACGCCCGGGTGACGGGCGGCGGCGCGGTCGAGTCGGGCCCGCACGGCTACCGGGCCGGCCCCGACGCGCACGCCGCATTGCGGGTATCGGAACCCGCCACGCCACGCGACCGACTGCATCGGGTGGTGCGCGCGATGCTGGCGGCGGGCGACGGCATCGACGTGTTCGAAACCGCCGAGCAGTTCCATGTGAGTCCCGCGACGCTCGAGGCCGATCTCGGGCGCATCCGCGCGCTGCTGGGCGGCACCGAGCTGGTGCTCGAGCGCGTCGCGTCGCGGGCGCGTCTGACCGGCACCGAGATGGCGCAGCGACGGCTGCTGAGCCGCCTCGCGCACGACGAGACCGAGGATGCCGCATTCGACCTCGAGGCGCTGCGGCGAGCGCTGGGCGAGGAATCCGTCGGGGCGGCCGCTTTCGGGCCGTTCAAGACCGAGCTGGTCGCCGGGCTGGGCGAACTCGGCTACTTCGTGAACGAGTTCGGTCTGGGCGATGTCATGGTGCACATCGCGATCACCGCCGATCGGGTCGCACGCGGCCACGCCCTGGAGGCCACGGGAGCGGGGGATGCGGCCGCGGAGCCGTTGGTCGCCATCGGTGCCCTGCTCGACCGGCTCAGCACGCGGCATCTCGGGGTGCAGCTGGGTGAAGGCGACCGGCGGCACCTGGCGGCGCTCGTGCAGACCCGTGTCATCGCGCCGGGCGTCGCCCACCCGGCATCCCTCATCGGTGAGCGGGTCAGTCCCGAGGTCGCCGAGGCCGTCCGCGACGTGGTCACCCGGGCGGCCGCGGAGTTCCTCGTCGACATCGATCATGACGACTTCGTGCTGCGGCTCGCGCTGCACGTGCAGAATCTGCGTGAGCGCGCCCGTGCACAGGCGTGGTCGCGGAACCCCCTCACCCGGTCGCTGAAGACGACCTACCCGATGATCTTCGAAGTTGCGGTGTTCATCGCCGACGGACTGCGGGGCCTGCTCGGCATCGCGCTGCTCGACGATGAGATCGCCTACATCGCCATGCATGTCGGCGGACGGCTCGAGCGCAGCCGCCGTGCCGGCGAACTGCTCACGGCCACGATCGTGTGCCCGGGGTACTACGAACTGCACGAGCTGCTGCGCTCGAGCGTCGATCGATCGCTCGGCCAGGCCATCAACGTCGTCGAGGTCGAGACGCGTGTCGACCCCGACTGGTCGGCGTTCGGCACCGACCTGGTGCTGACCACGATCGACGCTCCCGGCGTCGACGACCGCGTGGTGCGCATCCAGCCGTTCCTCACCGAGACCGACGTGGAGCGTGTGCAGACGGCGGCGGCCCGCGTGCGTCGGGCGCGACGCCTGGCCCGGCTGCGCGCGGAGCTGGAACGCTACTTCTCGCCCGACGCGTTCGTGTCGCAGGTCACCGGTTCGGAGGAGGCGGTGATCCGCGAGCTGGGCGCACTGCTGGTGGCGCAGGGCGTCATCGATGACGACTATGTCGAACGGACTCTCGAGCGCGAGCGGCTGTCATCGACGGCGTTCACCGACGCGCTGGCCGTGCCGCACGCGCTGGGCATGACCGCCGCTCGCACGGCGATCGCGGTCGGCATCGCCGATCCGTCGATGGCCTGGGGCGAGGGCCGGGTGCAGGTCGTGGCCATGGTGGCGTTCAGCGAGTCCGACCGTGCGGCGTTCCAGACCGTGTTCGAGCAACTCGTCGAGGTGTTCAGCGAGCGCGACAGCGTGCAGCGCATCGTGCGCCGCGCCACGACCTTCGCCGCGTTCCTCGACGAACTGGTCGCCGTCGTCGACGGCTAGCACCGCGGTCGCCTCCGCTTCCCTGAGCCGCCGCCGCATTTCGCCGGGTCGGGGTGCTCCCTTTTCGCCGAGTCGCGGCGCCCACCTCGCCGAGCCGCCTAAGTGCGTACGAGCCGCCTATGTGCGGACGGTACAAAGCCAGGCGGCTCGTACGAAGGTAGGCGGCTCGCGGAAGGATGGGCGGGTGCCGGTGCGGGTGCGGAGTGCGGAGTGCGGGGTGCGGCGGTGCGGGGTCAGGGGTGGTCGACGGCGGCGTCGGCGGGCGCGGCGTCGGCGGCGGGCTCGCCGGGATGCGCGGCAGCGGTCTGCGCCGAACGCTCCTGGATCGCGCGGGCCGCGGCGATCGCACGCTGCCCGGCGGGCAGCCAGACGGCCAGGCCCACCACGATGAACGTGATGATCCCGGCGCCCACCAGCAGCACCTCGATGGCGACGATGTCGGCGAGCGGGCCGAACACGACCATGCCCAGAGGCATCGCCAGGGCCATGACGATGCCGACGAATCCGAACACCCGGCCCTGACGCTCGGGCTCCACGCTCTCCTGCAGCAGTGTCATCGACGGCGTTGAGAAGAGCGGCACCGCCAGACCCACCAGCAGCATGAAGCCGAAGAACACCCAGATGTTCGGCGAGAGTCCCAGGCCGATCGACAGCACGCCGAACAGCAGCGACGACACGATGATCAGGCCGATGCGGCTGCGCCGTGCGAAGAGCGTCGCGATGAGGATGCCGCCCAGCATCATGCCCACGCTGAACATCACCTCGAGCACCGCCAGATTGACGACATTCTGCGTCTCGCCCGCGTCGAACGAGCGCACCGCCATCAGAGGGGTGAGGTTGGAGGGGGCGACGGTCAGCACGAAGATGATCGCGAACAGCACCATGAGCCACCGGACGAACCCGTGCGAGCCGATGTACCTCACGCCTTCGACCAGGTCGGCGAAGTAGCCGGGAGTCTCCTCGCCCGCCTTGCGGACAGCGTCGACGGCGATGAGCGCCATCAGTCCGATGCCGATGACGGCGGTGACGATGTCGATGAGGAAGATCGGGATGAGTGCGGCCGCCGACCCGGCGTAGTGGGCGGTGGCCCATGCGAAGATCGCGCCGCCGGCCGCAGGGGCCAGCAGCGCCATCGCCGACTGGATCGAGCCGTTGATGCCGTTGATGCGCAGCAGCTGGGCCGTGGGCACCAGTTGCGGGATCAGTGCGGACACCGCGGGCATCTGCACGCCCGCACCCGCCGAGCGGATGGCCATCACGGCGAACAGCAGCCACACCTCGGCGTAGCCGGTCATCATCACCAGTGCCAGGACGAGCGTCGATGCCGCGATCGCGGCATCCGCCCCCATGATGAGGTATTTGCGGTTGTGGCGGTCGGCCCATACTCCGCCGAACACCGACACGATCGCCTGCGGCAGGAAGCCGAACACAGCCGCCAACGCCATGATCCACCCCGACTTGTACGTGATGGTGAGGTACCAGAACACCGCGTACTGGACCAGCGCCGAGCCCAGCAGGCTCACCGTCTGACCGCTGAGGAACAGGACGACGCGGCCGACCCACCGCGTGGAAGGGGTGGAGGCGTCGGAAGTGGGCACAGCAGCGCTCATGGCATCGCTTTCAGGGGTAGTGCGTGATGTCGCGAGCAGGAGCGTAGCAGACGCTACCGACGTTCGAGTCGCGACGTGAGGCCGAGCCGCACGGCCGGCCATTCGTGCGGCAGGATCGAGTACACGACGGTGTCGCGCAACGTGCCGTCCGGGCCGATGCGGTGATTGCGCAGCACACCGTCCTGCCGGGCACCGAGCCGCTCGATCGCGGCCCGCGATTGGCGGTTGTGCCAGTGGGTGCAGAACTGCACCGCGATCGCATCACACTGCTCGAACGCATGGGTGAGCAGCAGCAGCTTCGCGGCGGTGTTGACGGCGGTGCGCTGCACGCGCGGGGCGAGCCACGTGTAGCCGATCTCGACGTGCCGGTTGGGCTGATCGATCGTGCAGAAGGTCGTCATGCCGACCGCGTGGCCGTCGTGGACGACGGCGAACGGGTTCATGCGCCCCGCGTCACGCTCGCTGAGCCGCCACGCGATTTCGTCGGGCACCGACGCCGGCACCGATGTGTACCAGGCATACTCCAGGCCGCCGGTGGCGGTGGTGAGGTCGTCGGCATGCGACACGTCGAGCGGCTCCAGTCGCACGTGGGCGTTCTCGAGTACGACGGGTTCAGTCAGGAGCACCCTCAGATCGTAGCGCCGCCCACCTACCCACCCGCGCGCCCACCCACCCGTGCGCCCACCCACCCGTGCGCCCACCCACCCGCCGCGGGCCGCCCAGATCCGTACGAGCCGCCCACCTATGGACGGTACGAAACTGGGCGGCTCGTACGAAGGTAGGCGGCTCGCGGA
>JAEXHA010000102.1 GCA_023450335.1 Actinomycetes bacterium
GCGCCGCCCCCCACGCCACCCGCCCCAAGCCCTTCCCCGACCCGTACCTGCAGGCCGCGGCCGCGCTCGGCGTCGCGCCCGAAGACACCCTGGCCGTGGAGGACTCGCCCAACGGCATGCGCGCCGCCGTCGCCTCGGGCGCCGTGACACTGGGCATCCCGCTCATGGTGTCGCTGGTGGGTACCGGCGCTCATGGGCTGTGGGACACCCTCGAGGGGCGGACCGTCGACGACCTCGCCGCGCACTTCGCGGCCCACCGCGGTGGAGCGGTCCGGTGAATCCCGATCTGCGGCCCAGCGGCCCCTTCCGTCTCGGCGACCGCGTCCAGCTGACCGGCCCCAAGGGGCGGATGCACACCATCACGCTGCGCGAGGGCGGCGAGCTGCACACCCACCACGGGGTACTCAAGCACGGGGCGCTGGTCGGCCAGCCCGACGGATCCGTCGCCACCAACAGCAGCGGCCACGAATATCTCGCGCTGCGGCCCCTGCTGCGCGACTTCGTCATGTCGATGCCACGCGGCGCCGCCATCGTCTACCCGAAGGACGCCGCACAGATCCTCGCCGCCGCCGACATCTTCCCCGGTGCCACCGTCGTCGAGGCGGGTGTGGGCTCGGGCGCCCTGTCGCTGTGGCTGCTGCGCGCGATCGGCCCGGAGGGGCGGCTGCACTCGTTCGAGCGGCGTGAGGAGTTCGCACAGGTCGCCGAGGCCAACGTCGAGACGTTCGTGGGGTACCGCCCCGGCACGTGGGACGTCGTGGTCGGCGACCTGGTCGAGCAGCTGCCGCACGTGGTGGCCCCGGCATCCGTCGACCGGGTCGTGCTCGACATGCTGGCGCCCTGGGAGTGCATCGACGTCGTCGCCGACGCGCTCACCCCCGGCGGCGTGGTGCTGTGCTACATCGCCACGGCGACCCAGCTCAGCCGCGTGGCGGAGTATCTGCGGGCGACGGGGCTGTTCACCGAGCCCGAGGCGACCGAGACGATGGTGCGCGGCTGGCACGTGGAAGGACTCGCGGTGCGTCCGGACCATCGCATGGTCGCGCACACCGGATTCCTCATCACCGCGCGGCGCCTCGCCCCCGGTGCGGTGCCTCCCGACGTGCGCAAGCGCGCGCTGAAGAAGCCGAGCTACAGCGATGAGGATGTCGAGCTGTGGACGCCGGGCGCGGTGGGCGACCGTGCGATCACCGACAAGAACCTGCGCAAGCGGGTGCGTGAGGCCCAGCGGGCTGCCGACGGCGCGCGGCTGGCCTCCGGCGCAGGGAGCGCACCGGACGACCCCGTAGACTGATCCGGTGCGTCGGATCCCTGCTGCTCTCGCTGTCCTCGGGCTGTCCGCCCTCGCCCTCGTCGGTTGCGCGTCGTCACCGGCCTCGTCAGCCGCCTCGTGCGACCGTGCGACGAGCGACTCATCGGCGATCGGCCTGGTCGATGTGACGGGTTCGTTCGGCACCCCGGCCGCTGCCACGACGGTGCCCGTGCACGTCGACAAGACTGTGTTCGCCGATGTCATCCCCGGAGAGGGACGCGTCGTGACCACGGGCGCCCAGGATGTGCAGTTCGCCACCACGATCCTCAACGGCACCACCGGCGGGACGCTCGTGAGCGCCCCGACCCAGGTGACGCCGGTCGACCAGTGGGGCGGTTACTACGCGGGCATCGCGACAATGCTCGACTGCGCCGCCGAAGGCTCGCGCATCGTGGGCGTCGCCGCCCCCGGTGACATGGGCGTGGACGCCGCCGCGAGCCTGGGCCTGGGCGAAGACGACTCCGCCGTCATCGTGATCGACCTGCAGAAGGTGTACCTCCCGGCCGCCGACGGACAGCCGCAGCGCGTGACCGACAACTCGCTGCCCCAGGTGGTGCTCGCGCCGGACGGACGTCCGGGCATCATCGTGCCCGACAGCGACGCTCCCACCGATCTGCGCATCGAGGTGCTCAAGAAGGGTGACGGTGAGAAGGTCGCCGCCGACTCGACCGTGCGGGTGCACTACACCGGCGTGACGTGGGCCGACCGCGAGGTCTTCGACTCGTCGTGGGAGAAGGGTGCATCGACCGCCTTCACCCTCGACGGCGTCGTGCCCGGGTTCGCGCAGGCGCTCGAAGGTCAGGCCGTCGGCTCGCAGGTGCTGGCCGTCATCCCGCCCGAACTGGGGTACGGCGACCAGGCGACCGGTTCGATCCCGGCCGGATCGACGCTCGTGTTCGTGATCGACATCCTCGGAATCGACCAGGCCGCGACACAGTGATCGCGCGTCGGATCGGCGAACGGTCCGCGCACCTAGGATGGTCGGGTGGCCACCGACTCGACATCCGCGGGGACGCCCCGCACCGCTCCTGAGGAGCGCCTGGTCAACCTCGTCGTCGCGCTGCTGGCGACCGAGCAGGGGCTGACCAAGGACACGATCCTCACATCGGTGGCCGGGTACCGCGAGCAGAGCGCCGCCGGCGCGTCGAAGGACGCGCTCGAGAAGATGTTCGAACGCGACAAGGAGAACCTGCGCGGTCTGGGCGTGCCGATCGACACGATCGGCGAGCACGCCGATCCCGACGATCTGCGCGAGGCACGGTACCGGGTGCCCACCGCCGAGTACGAGCTGCCCGTCGACATCGACTTCACGCCGGCCGAGCTGGCCGTGCTCAACCTCGCCGGCGGCGTGTGGAGCTCGAGTTCCATGTCGGCGCAGGCACGCAGCGGGCTGCGCAAGATCCGCGCGCTGGGCCTCGACGTCGATGCGCCCATCATCGGCTACTCGCCGCGCATCAACCTGCGCGAGCCCGCATTCGATCCGCTGCAGCGCGCCATCGAACAGGCACGCGTCGTGACGTTCGACTACTTGAAGGGCGGGGGCGAGGACGCACACCGCCGTCGCATCCAGCCGCTGGCGCTCGTCGAGTTCGAAGCGCGCTGGCACATCTTCGGATTCGACCTCGACCAGGACGCCGAGCGGACCTTCCTGCTGTCGCGCATCGTCTCCGACGTGCAGGTCACGCGATCGGGATTCGACGCGGCGCGACGTGAAGGCGCGGGGGAGAAGGCCCTCGCCGGGCTGCAGGAGCTGGCCGCACGTCAGCGCGCGCTGCTGGAGGTCGATCCGGGCACCGAGGCGGCGCTGCGGCTGAGCCGGCGCGCCCGGCCCGCGCCGCAGGGCATCGAGGTGTCCTACGTCGACCCGCACATCTTCGCCGACGAACTGGCCTCGTACGGCCCCGAAGTGCGCGTGGTGGCGCCGGTGGATCTGAGGGACAAGGTCATCGGGCGCCTGGAGCGCACGCTCGAAACCCACGGCGGCCTCCGATGAGCGCCGCCCCGCTGCTGGCCACCGACCGCGCCGCACTGATCCTGCAGCTGGTGCCCTACCTCATCGGCCAGGGTGAGGTGTCGGTGGCCGACGCCGCCGCCGAGTTCGATGTGTCACCCGAACACATGCGCTCGATGGTCGAGAAGCTCACTGTCATCGGCCTGCCCGGCGACGGCGGCTTCTGGCAGATGGCCAATGATCTGTTCGACATCGATTGGGACCTGCTCGACCAGCAGGACGTCATCTCGATCACCAACACCGTCGGCCTCGAACGCACCCCGCGGCTCACCGCCCGAGAGGCCGCGGCGCTGCTGGCCGGTCTGCAGCTGGCCGCCTCCCTTCCCGGTGTGGGCGACAGCGGTGTCGTGCAGGGCCTGCTCACCAAGCTCGCGCGCGGTGCCTCGAGTGCCCCGGCTGAGGTGATTGTCGCCCCCGGCGCGGTCGACGACGTGCGGGTCACGGTCGACGAGGCGCTGCGCGCCGGCGTGGCGATCTCTTTCGCCTACAAGGCACCCGACAAGCCGGTCACCACGCGCACCGTCGACCCCGTCAAGGTGCACATCGCCGACGGCCAGTGGTATCTGCAGGGGTGGTGCCACCTGCGGGAGGCCATGCGCACCTTCCACCTCGACCGGGTCAGCGACGTGCAGCTCACCGACATCGCGATCACCCACGGCGGCGATACGGTGCCCGAGCTGTTCGAGGTCAGCGAGACCGACGTGATCGTCGAGGTGCGCTTCGCCCCCGAGCTGCTCCCGCTCATGCCGGCCTCGCTCGACCGCACCAGTGTGGTCGCCGACGGCGAGCGCCGCGCCGGACGGGTGCGGGTCGCCGACGAGCGCAGCCTCAAGCGTCTCGCTGCGCGCCATGGTGGCCAGGTCGAGGTGCTCGCGCCCGAGTCGGCGCGCACTGCCGCCGCCGCGTGGGCCGCTGCGGGGCTCGCCCAGTACCGCTGACGATGCTCAGGAGCCGACAGGTACACTGAAGGTGACTCCAGTTCCACTGGGAAGGAAAATCATGGGACCTCACGGCTGGCAGTGGCTCCTCATTCTCGCCGTCATCCTCTTGCTGTTCGGCGCGGCGAAGTTGCCGGCGCTCGCCAAGAGCATGGGCCAGTCCGCTCGCGTCTTCCGAGGCGAGATGAAGGCGATGAAAGAGGACGACAAGCCCGGTGACCAGACGACGTCGAGCGTCGAAGGTGACACCCCGAGCGTTTCCCGGACCGACGTCAGCGATCCGCCACGCCCGTCATCCTGACCCGTCGTGGTCGCTGAGAAGCCCGTTCGCGAAGGGCGCGCGCGTCGTGTCCGCGGCGACAAGCGGATGTCGCTGGCCGGGCACCTGATCGAGCTGCGCAACCGGCTCATGATCGCCGCCGCGGCGGTGATCGTCGCGATGGTCATCGCCTACTTCCTCACCGACCCGTTCATGGCCTTCATCACGCAGCCGGTGCGTGAGATCGCCGCCGCCGAAGGGCAGGAGGCGAAGGTCGAGGTGATGTACACCACGATCACCGGCGCCTTCGATCTCAAGTTGCGGATGTCGTTCGCGATCGGCCTGCTGCTGTCGGCCCCCGTCTGGCTCTGGCAGATCTGGGCGTTCATCATGCCGGGCCTGACCCGCAAGGAAGTGCGCTATTCGGTCGGGTTCTTCGCCGCCGCCGTGCCGCTGTTCTTCGCCGGGGTGTTCACAGGGCTGCTGGTGATGCCCAACATCGTCAAGCTCATGGCGGAGTTCTTGCCGGAGGGGACGTCGGCGTTCTACGACGCGAAGTACTACTACGACTTCGTGCTGAAGCTGCTGCTCATCGTCGGCATCGCCTTCGTGCTGCCGGTCTTCCTGGTGGGGCTGAACTTCGCCGGCGTGATCTCCGGCCGCGAGATCCTCAAGGCCTGGCGCGTGGCGATCGTGGTGGCCATCGTCGTGGCGGCGATCGCGACGCCGCCGGCCGATGTGGTCTCGACGTTCCTGCTCGCCGGCATCCTCATCGTCCTCTTCTTCGCCGCGGCGGGATTGTCTCTGCTGCTGGACCGTCGCAGAGCCCGGCGCACCGCCGCAGAGCTCGGGCCGCTTTCGTGACCGACCCCGCCGAGCGATTCGCCCGCGCCGAGGCCGCCGCCGCCCACCCGGTGACAGCGGCCTTCGCCGCGGCCCAGCCTTTCGATCTCGACGAGTTCCAGATCGCCGGATGCCACGCGCTCGAAGACGACCGCAGCGTGCTGGTGGCCGCTCCCACCGGCGCGGGCAAGACGATCGTCGGCGAGTTCGCCGTGCATCTGGCCATGCGCGATCCCGGTGCCAAGGCGTTCTACACGACACCGATGAAAGCGCTGTCGAACCAGAAGTTCCGCGAGCTGCAGGCCGTGTACGGCGAATCCGAGGTGGGGCTGCTCACCGGCGACACGAACATCAACGGCAATGCGCGCGTCGTGGTGATGACCACCGAGGTGCTGCGCAACATGCTCTACGCCGACTCGCCGGCGCTGCAGGGGCTGCGGTACGTCGTCATGGATGAGGTGCATTTCCTCGCCGACCGCTTCCGCGGCGCGGTGTGGGAAGAGGTCATCATCCACCTCTCGTCGGCGGTGCGCCTGGTGTCGCTGTCGGCCACCGTGTCCAACGCCGAGGAGTTCGGCGACTGGCTCGACACCGTGCGCGGAGACACCGCCGTCATCGTGTCGGAGACACGGCCGGTGCCGCTGGAGCAGCACGTGCTGGTGCGCGGCGACCTGCTGCCGCTGTTCGACGACCGCGCCGGCGTGGCCACCGCGCAGGTCAACCAGGAGCTCACCCGCATCCGCTCGGTCAAGGCGCAGACCTTCGAGAGCAATCGGCGGGCCCAGCAGTTCCGCTCCGGCGGCGGTTACGAAGCCGGCCGGCGCCGCCCGCAGAAGGGCGGCCGGCGCCCCGTGCGCGCGGCGAACATCCAGCGCATCGAGCGGATCGACCGCCCCGACGTCGTCGAGCTGCTGCGGCGCTCCAATCTGCTGCCGGCGATCTTCTTCATCTTCAGCCGGGCCGGCTGCGACGCCGCCGTGCAGCAGGTGCGGCGCGCCGGCATCCGTCTGACCACCCGCGACGAGCGCGACCTCATCCGTCAGATCGTCGACGCACGCACCCGCACCCTGCACGACGAGGACCTCGCGGTGCTCGGGTTCTGGGAGTGGAAGGAGAACCTCGAGCGCGGGGTCGCCGCCCACCACGCCGGACTCTTGCCGGCGTTCAAGGAGATCGTCGAGGAACTGTTCCAGCGCAAGCTCGTCAAGGCCGTGTTCGCCACCGAGACGCTCGCGTTGGGCATCAATATGCCCGCCCGCACCGTCGTCCTCGAGAAGCTCGAGAAGTTCAACGGCGAGGCCCGCGTGGCCATCACAGCGGGGGAGTACACCCAGCTCACCGGTCGTGCCGGCCGCCGCGGCATCGACGTCGAGGGGCACGCCGTCATCCAGTGGACCGAGGGACTCGATCCGCAGGCGGTGGCAGCCCTCGCCTCCCGCCGCACATATCCGCTCAACTCGAGCTTCCGGCCCACCTACAACATGGCCGTGAATCTCATCGACGGCTTCGGTCGCGCGCGGGCGCGGAAGATCCTCGAGTCCTCCTTCGCCCAGTTCCAGGCCGACCGGGCCGTCGTGGGGCTGGCGCAGCAGGTGAAGGATGCCGAGCAGTCACTGGCCGGATATGCCGATGCCATGCGCTGCGACCGCGGCGATTTCACCGAGTACGCGACAATGCGGCGCGAACTCAGCGAGCTGGAGAAGAGCGGGCGCGGCGAGACGTCGCACGCGGCACGGCAGAAGCGGCAGCAGCAGGTCCAGACGCTGCGGCGCCGACTGCAGCGGCACCCGTGCCACAGCTGCCCCGATCGTGAGCACCACGCCCGCTGGGGCGAGCGCTATGCGCGCCTGGAGCGCAAGACCGAGAAGCTGCGCCGCCAGATCGCGACGCGCACCGGCACGGTCGCGCGCGTGTTCGATCGCGTCGTCGATGTGCTCTCGGCGCTCGACTACGTCGCGTTCGAGCCCGACGGTGCCACGCGGCTCACCGACGCCGGCCGCACGATGCGCCGCATCTACGGCGAGCGCGACCTGCTGGTGGCCGAGTCGCTGCGCCGCCGGCTCTGGGACCAGCTCGACGCGCCCGGCCTCGCGGCGCTGGCCTCGTGTCTGGTCTATGAGCCCCGGGGCGACGCCGGCGACGCCGAGGTGCGGGCACTGCCGCGGGGGCCGTTCCGTCAGGCGCTCAGTGAGACGCAGGACCTGTGGGCGCGGCTCGACGACCTCGAGCGCGATCATCGCCTGTCCGGCTCCGAACCGGTCGCGACCGGTCTTGCACCGGCGATGTACGCCTGGGCGCGAGGGATGCCGCTGGACGGCGTGCTGGATGCGGCCGGCATGGCGGCGGGGGACTTCGTGCGGTGGACCAAGCAGGTGATCGACCTGCTCGACCAGCTGTCGATGGTCGCCGACCCACCGGTGGCCACCACGGCGCGGCGCGCGCTGGAGGCGGTACGCCGCGGCATCGTCGACTACAGCTCGGTGTGACCCACGGGTCGCAGGCAGCGCCCTGTCAGGCGACGGCGGGCCGCACCGCTTAGGCTCGATGCGTGCCCGATCGCCCTCGCCCGCTGCTGCCGATGTGGTTCGCACTCATGGCCGCCGTGGTCGGCGGAGCAGTGCTCGACCTCGCATTTCCCGACGTCGGCTGGTGGCCGTTGGCGTTCGTCGGCGTGGGCTTGTCGCTCGTGTCGCTCATCGGCCGGTCGGCCGGGGGCGCGTTCGTCGTCGGATTCGTGTTCGCGGCATCCTTCTACCTCATTCACATCGTGTGGATCACCCGGTACCTCGGCGTCGTGCCCTGGTTCGCCCTGGCCGGCGTCGAGACGCTGCTGAGCGCCGTCGGCGCGATCGGTGTCACCCTGGCCTACCGGTGGATGCCGAGGCTCGCAGCGGGGCGCTGGGGGCGTTTGGTGGCCCTTCCCGTCCTCGTGGCGGGGCTGTGGACCGCGCGCGAGCAGTTTCTCGGCTCATGGCCGTACACGGGGTTCCCCTGGGGACGCATCGGCATGAGCCAGTCCGAGAGCCCGTTGGCGGAGCTCGTCTCGTGGACGGGCGTGAGCGGACTGACCTTCGTCATGGTGTTCGTCGTGGCCGCGCTCATCGAATGGGCGCGGCGGTGGCAATGGCGCGACCTTCGCACGGCGGTGCCGGTGGCGGTCGCGGCGGCGGTGCTGGTGACGGTGCCGCAGTTTCCCACGGTGGATGCCGGGACGATGCGTGTGGGTGCTGTGCAGGGCAACGGTCCCGCGGGGTACTTCGACGACCGTGAGCCCTACGGCATACTCGACGCGCAGCTGGCTGCGACCGAGCCGCTACTGGAGGAAGATCTGGATGTGCTCCTGTGGCCGGAGGGCGGCATCGATGCCGACCCGACCCACAACGATTCGGTGGCGCGCGTGCTCGACCGCTTGTCGGCCCGGCTGGACGCACCACTCATCGTCAATGCCGCCACGACGCGCGGTGAGCAGGTGTTCAACACCTCGATGCTGTGGCGGAACGGCGCCGAGAACCCCGTCGCGTATCACGACAAGTCACACCCGGTGCCGATGGGCGAGTACGTGCCCGACCGCTGGTTCTACGAGATGCTCGCCCCTGACCTCATCGGTCTCATCCAGCGCGAGTACACGCCGGGCACGAACCCGCCGTTCTTCGACGTCGACGGCGTCGGCGTGGGCCTGGCCATTTGCTTCGATGTCATCTACGACGACGTCATCTGGCAGGGCGCCCGCGAAGGCGCCGAGATCTACATGTTCCAGACCAACAACGCCGATTTCCGCGACACCGACGAGAACCTGCAGCAATTGGCGTTCGCGCGCATGCGCGCCATCGAGACCGGCCGTGCGGTCGTGAACCTCTCCACAGTCGGCACGAGCCAGGTCATCGCCCCCGACGGATCGACGATGCAAGCGCTGCCGGCGGCGGAGGCCGGGGCGATGCTCACCGACGTGCCGTTGCGCAGCGGATTGACCGCCGCAGTGGTCGTGGGTCCGTGGCTGCAGCTGCTGCTGGGTTGGGGAAGCGCGCTGGCGCTGCTGGTGGTCGCCTTCGCCGTGCGGCGCCCGGGGACAGCGAAGACCCCGGCCTCGGATGAGACCGGGGTCGACAGCTGACGATCAGGCGCTGAGCTTGGCGTTGCCGCCGCGACGCTCGCGGAGCAGGGCGAGGCGCTCTTCGAGCAGCTCCTCCAGCTCAGGGATCGTGCGGCGCTCCATGAGCATGTCCCAGTGGGTGCGGGCGACCTTGTCGCCCGAGTGGTCGACTTCGGCGACGCCCTCGCCGACGCGGCGCAGAGCCTCGGCGCCGCAGGTGCGGCACTCCCATGCGTCGGGCACTTCGGCGTCCGCCGCAAAAGTCAGTACGGTCTCGCGCTCGCACTGGGTGCAAACGTAGGTGTGGTTCGCGCGCTCATGAAAAACGACGCCCTCTTCGCTCTGTAGGCTGGAGGCGCCGATCCGTGAGCCACGCAGGCTGCGATCTGCCATTGTGTGGTCCTCTCGTCGTCCTCAGGTATAACGCGTCCACCTGTGCGGATCATCCGAGGAAGCTGGGTGGGCGGCGGCTTTCACAGCCGATCTTCAGGCCTGACCTTCACGCCCGGCGCGCCACCGTCGAGAGGGCGAGATCGGTCCGGTCGGTGACGATCCCGTCGACCCCCATATCGAGCAATCGATCCATGTCGGCTGCGTCGTTGACCGTCCACACGTGCACCTCGACCCCGGCGCGATGCGCGGCGGCGACCAGTCGTCGGGTGAGCACGGGCACGCGCCGGTGCCGCTCGGGGATCTGCAGTGCATCGATGCCGGTCAGAGCGCGGCGCACGAGCCGATCCGATCGCGCGGCCACGGCCGCCAGCACGCGCATCATGGTGC
>JAEXHA010000167.1 GCA_023450335.1 Actinomycetes bacterium
ATCGCGGGGACGGCCCTGTTTGCGCCAGGTTCGGCGCCGGCGCGCGGGCGCGGGGGCGCCAGCGCGTCAGCCTCGGCCGGGCGCGGCCGTCGAGCGCCGCACCTCCAGCCGCGGCTGGAAGACGACGTCGTGCTCGGGCGTGGACTGGTCGATGAGCGACTGCATACGGCTCCAAGCGAGGGTGCCGAGCACCTCGTGCGGCACCGACGCGGTCGTCAGCGACGGTGACATGTACCGCGCGAACGGGATGTCGTCGAACCCGGTGACCGAGATGTCGTCGGGCACGCGCACGCCGCGCTCGATGAGGCCGTGGATGAGGCCGATGGCCACGAGGTCGTTGAAGGCGAGCACCGCGGTGACTGCGGCATCCATCACCGCCGGCACCGCGGCGAGGCCCCCTTCGCTGCCCGCGCCGCCGGCGACCGAGACGAGTTCGACGTCGGGCGCCTCGCGCAGGAACTCGGCTAGACCCGAACGGCGGTTCTCGTTGGCGACGCCGTCGGGACCCTCCACATAGGCGATGCGCCGGTGCCCGAGGCCGGCGAGATGGTGGGCGAGAGTCTGGATGCCGGCACGCGAGTCGACCGACAGCGTCGGCGCCGTCACTCGCGAACTGCGCCGGTTCATGAGCACGACCGGGCCCAGTGTCGAGGTCGCGCGGACGAGCTCGTCCTCGTTCATGCGCGGTGCGCACAGCACGAGCGCGTCGCATCGCCGGCGGACCTCGGCAGCCAGCAGCGGCTCGTCCTCGGCCGACTCCGCCGAATCGGCCACCAGCACCCGGTAGCCGGCGGTGCCGGCGGCCTTGCTGAGCCCGGTGAGCACGGCCTGGAAGGCGGGGTTGGCGAGGTCCGGCACGAGGAACGCGATCGCGTTGGTCTGCCCGAGGGCGAAGCTGCGCGCGAGGTGGTTGGGTGAGTAGTCCAGCTCGGCCGCCGACGCATGCACGCGCTCGGCGACGGCCGGCTCGCCCAGGAACCGCCCGTTCATCACGCGCGACACCGTGGCCGGCGACACCCCCGCATGGCGCGCGACCTCGGCGATCGTCGTCGCTCGTGTGCGTCGTGTCACAGGGGCTCCTTCCGAGCCGTCGCTCCTTGCGGGAGTGAGGATCATCCTAGGGTGGGGCGAGTCACCGTCGCGGTGGGGTGAAACCGGGCGAACGGCGCTCGCCGGGGTGGATGCCGGTGACCTCGACCCGCTCGTTCGGGGCGAGGGTCAGGGCGCACGATGCGTCACCGGCGTGCAGGGTGCCGGCCACCGGCGCCGGGGCCAGCCCCACCGCCACCGACGGCTCGCCGCCCCGCAGCACAATGCGCCACCCGCGCGGGAACCGCAGCCAGCGCACCCCGTCGCGGTGCACCTCGACGGCCTCGTCGTCGCCGGCCAGTTCGTAGCGGACGCCGTCGACGGTGCGCATCGCGGCGGTGGCCGCCGGTGCCTGCGTGCCGATGCGCGTGGGGATCAGGCCGCTCAGCCAGATCTCACCGTCGGGGCGCGGCAGGATGCCGGCGTCGCGCTCGAGGGTGTCGAGCAGCCACAGCATGGCCGGCGAGTATTCGCTCGTGTAGCCCGCGTCGCCCGACCACGGGTCGACGCACTGCGCGAACCGGTCGTGGCCGGCCATCGCACCCAAGAGCGTCCGGTGAGCCAGGGCGAGTTCGGCTACGCGCCCGTGGTGCTCGAACGCGTGCGGTGCCCGCAGCATCGTCAGGGCGTTGACCGGCCCCGCCCACGAATTGCGGGTGTGATCGCCGTCGAAGCGCGGGTCGTCCATCGCGATCGAGGTGAAGCCACCCGCCGAGAGGAACCGCGTCGTGTTCATGAGATGCCGGTCGAGGGATGCCGCGAAGACGGCGTCGTCGGCGACCTCGCACGCCAGCACGCGCAGCAGCACGTCGGAGTCGACGGCCACGAAGGCGCCGTGGGCGGCGCGGTCGTAGTACATGCCCGCCGTCGCATCCCAGCACTGCGTGTACAGCGCGGCCCGTGAGGCGGCCGCCTTGGCCTGCCAGGGGGCGGGGTCTTCGCCGAGCTCTGCGGCGATGAGGGCCAGGTAGCGGCGCTGGCAGGCGACGTTGGCGGTCAGATCCGGCGCCACGAACGGCAGGCCGGGACCGTCGGGGTCGTACCGGGCGGCGTCGCCGTGATGGCAGCGATCGGGCAGGTGCCAGAACCGAGGGGAGAGGTCATGGCCGGTGTCGAAGGTGCAGAACGCTTCGACGCCACCGGTGCCGCGCGTGTCACGGTGCGCCGCGAGCCATGCGTCGTTGCGTGCCATCGCGGCGTACATCCGGGCGAGGTAGTCGCGGTCGCGACCGGCCTGCAGGTAGTGGTGCCACACGCTGCGGGCCAGTGGCGTCACGGTCTGGATCTGGGTGAATGCGGCGCCGTCGGGCGTCACCTTGTACGGCAGCAGTCCGTCCTCGCGCTGCGCGGCGGCCAGCGCCAGGTGCGTGGCCCGGGTGACGTCGGGAGCGAAGCGGCCCAGCACCTCGGCGCCGATGGTGGCGGTGCTTTCGAGCCAGCAGCCGCGGTACGGGCCGCCCTCCCACAGGATGGGCTCATCGCCGCCGGTGAGAGCGATGCTGCCGGCCAGCTCGGCGATCGCCGCATGCCAGCGCTGCTCGAGCCCGCCGCCGAGCGCGGCGAAGCCGACCCCCGCGGATGTCAGTCCTGCCGTCAGCGCCCGGGCTCCGGCATCCACCCCGTGCGCGGGAAGGGCAGGGGGCGCGGCGCTGCGAAGCCTCGCGAGCACGTCGTCGATCGCTGTCATTTCGCCTCCAGTCTGCACATTCTCGCCGGTGCCCACATGTGACGTGCGGGCGATCCCTGTCGGAACCGCCCGCACGTCGTAGATCGATCAGTCGTTGTCGAGTGCGGCTTCGAGCTCGTCGATCCACTGTTGCGCGCCGTCGGCGGCGGACGTGTTGCCGAACAGGATGTCGGACTCGATCCGCTGCGACAGCTCGTTGAGGATCGAGCCCCCGGCCGGCTGCGGCGGTCCGACGACACCGACCTCGAGAACCGTGCCGAGATACTCGGCCGACTGCGCGTCGGCCGGTGCCAGCAGGGGCTCGACCACCGCGAGGGTGTCGGGGTTGAACGGCAGGCCGCGGTTGGCGAGGATGATCTTCGCCGGCTCGGGCTGGTTCAGCAGCCAGTCGACCAGCAGCGCGGCCTCTTCGGGGTGCTTCGACCCGGACGCGATCGCCCAGAACTGCGAGGGCAGCACCGAGACACCCGAGACGCCCGTCGAGGTCGGCGGGGTGAGGATCTGGACCTCTTCCGAACCGGAGCCCGCCTGGTACGACGCGATCTGGTTCGAGTACGAGAAGGTGATGGCCGCCTTGCCGGTGCCGAACAGCGTCAGGTCGGGCGTGACATTCCAGTGCTCGACGATGACCGACGGGTCGGGCAGACCGCCGCCCGAGACGAGCGACTCCTCATACTCGTACCAGTCCTGGATGACGTCGGCGTCGACGGCGAGGCCGCCGTCCCAGTCGTAGATGCCGGTGTCGGTGTACTGGGCGACGTAGGTGCCCAGGATGTCCTGGATGCGCAGGTCGAGGCCCACGATGCCGTCGCCGGCCTTCTCGCTGATCTCGTTGGCGATGTCGGCGAAGTCCTCCCACGTCCACGACTCGTCGGGCAGGGCCACGCCGGCCTTCTCGAAGATGGCCGGGTTGATCAGTACGCCGATCGCGTTGCCGCCGGTGGGCAGGCCGTAGAGGGTGTCATCGACCATCGCGTTGGTGAGCGTGAAGTCGGGGTACTTGTCGGTGGGCAGCTGCTCGCTGACCGTCGACAGGTCCAGCAGCGCGCCGGCCGCGCCGTACTCCTGCGGCTTGGCGCCGCCCAGGGCGAAGACGTCGGGCGCAGTGCCCGAGGCGAAGTCGGTGGCCAAGCGGTTGAACAGGTCGTCGGGGGCGCCGACGGGCTGCTCGACCACCGTGATGTTCTCGTACTCCTCCTCGAACAGGTCGATCGCCTCGGCCATGATGGCCGACCGCTCGTCGTTGCCCCACCAGCTGATCTGGAGCTCGACCTCTTCGGCCGTGTTCGGGTCGTCGTTCGAATCGGACGGGTCGCTGCTGCAGCCGGTGAGGGCCAAGGCGGCGACGAGGGTCGTGCCGACACCTGCCCGTGCCATGCGTGAGCGTGTTGAACGCGTCATTGCGCCTCTTTTCATCGGGTTCCCGGCATCATGCCGGCCTGGTGCGCGGCCGCTCTCCCGGAGAAACCGCTTTCACGAAAAGTAGCAGTGACGGCCCAAGGGTGTCAATTGTTGTTTTTCCCACGGTATCGGGGTTTCCGGTTGCGGCCACCGTTGACGCGCGGAACAACGCGGCACATCGGTGTTTGACGTGTGCGGCGCGCTCGGTCATACTGACACGGCAGATGTGAAAGCGGTTTCTCTCAACCGCCGCGCATTTCCCACTGACAAGGAGGTCTCCGTGAGCAGCATCGGCGAACTGCGCAAGATCGCGCGCCGGCCGCACGGCGGGGTCAAGGTGCGCGAACGCGGGCGTTACGCGGACAACAAGGCCGGGTACGTCTTCCTGGCGCCGTGGCTGCTGGGCCTGGTCGTCTTCACGATCGGCCCCATGCTGGCATCCCTGTTTCTGGCGTTCACCGACTACAACCTGTTGCAGCCGCCGACGTGGTCGGGGTTCGACAACTTCGCCGAGATGGCCGGCGACGCCCGGCTGTGGAACTCGCTGCGCGTCACGCTCGTGTACGTGTTCGTCTCGGTGCCGCTCCAGTTGGCCCTGGCGCTCGCTGTCGCGATGCTGCTCGACCGCGGCATGCGGGGCCTGGCGTTCTACCGGTCGGTGTTCTACCTGCCCAGTCTGCTCGGCGGCTCGGTGGCCATCGCGATCCTGTGGCGCCAGGTGTTCGGCAAGGAGGGCATCGTCAACGCCTTCCTGTCGATCTTCGGCATCGAAGGACCCGGGTGGATCTCACACCCCGACTATGCGCTGGCGACCCTCATCGTCCTGCACGTGTGGACGTTCGGTTCGCCGATGGTGATCTTCCTGGCCGGGCTGCGGCAGATCCCCGAGATGTACTACGAGGCCGCGCAGGTCGACGGCGCCGGCAAGGTGCGGCAGTTCTTCTCCATCACCTTTCCGCTGCTGACGCCCATCATCTTCTTCAACCTGGTGCTGCAGATCATCTTCGCGTTCCAGTCGTTCACCCAGGCCTGCATCGTCTCGGGCGGCACCGGCGGCCCGAGCGACTCGACGATGTTCTTCACGCTCTACCTCTACAAGGAGGCGTTCACCGAGCTGAACATGGGCTACGCCTCGGCCATGGCGTGGCTGCTGCTGCTGATCATCGGCGCCTTCACCGCCTTCAACTTCTGGCTCTCGAAGTTCTGGGTCTTCTATGACGACTGACCTGCCCCGCACCGCCCGTCACTCCGCCTCACCGGAAGAGAACACCGTGACCGTATCCGCTGACGACACGATCGCCGTCGTCCTGCCCGGCAAGGACGATGACACGCTGCGTCGCCTGCGCCGGCGCAGCACGACGCGCTCGATCCTCAAGCACACCGGCCTGATCATCCTCTCGGTCGTGATGATCTACCCGCTCATCTGGCTGGTCGTCTCGTCGCTCAAGCCGAACAACGAGATCTTCACCGACCTCAGCATCTTCACCACCGACCTCACGCTGGACAACTACATCCACGGCTGGACGAGTCAGCAGCTGCCGTTCGGCACGTTCCTGTGGAACTCGACGATCCTGGTCGTCGGGGCGATCGTCGGAAACCTGATCTCGTGCTCGATGGCCGCCTACGCGTTCGCACGGCTGCGGTTCTTCGGCCGCAACGTGTACTTCGCGATCATGCTCGGCACGATCATGCTCCCGTTCCACGTGGTGCTGGTGCCGCAGTTCGTGATCTTCCGCGAATTGGGGTGGCTGGAGACTTTCCTGCCGCTGATCGTGCCGAAGTTCCTCGCGATGGACGCGTTCTTCATCTTCCTGATGGTGCAGTTCATCCGCGGGCTGCCCAAGGAGATCTTCGAGGCCGCGCGCATCGACGGCGCCGGGCATGCGCGCATCTTCGGCCAGATCACCCTGCCGCTGATGGTGCCGGCGCTGGCGACCACCACGATCTTCACGTTCATCTGGACGTGGGGCGACTTCTTCGGTCCCCTGATCTATCTGCGCACCCGCGACAACTTCCCCGTCTCGGTCGCCCTGAAGGGATTCATCGACGCGCAGTCCTCGTCCAACTACGGTGCGATGTTCGCGATGTCGGTCGTCTCGCTCATCCCGCTGTTCCTCGCATTCCTCCTCGGCCAGCGATACCTCGTCAAGGGCATCGCCACGACCGGCATCAAGTAGAAGGTCCCCCATGCCCCCTCGCCAGCGCTACGCGCTCGTCGGCGCCGGTTCGCGCGCCCAGATGTACCTCGACGCCATCACCGGCATCCACTCGGACGCGGCCGAACTGGTCGCCCTCGGCGACGTCAACCCCGGGCGCATGGACTGGCACGCCACCCGCCTGGGCATCGACCCGCTGCGCTTCGCGCCCGCCGACCTGCCGGGCGTCGTGCGCGACCACGGCATCGATCGCGTCATCGTGACCTCACCCGACGCCACCCACGCCGACCTCGTGGCATCCGCCCTGCATGCCGGCGCGGATGCCGTCGTCGAGAAGCCGCTGACCACCACCGAGGCGGGAGTGCGGACGATCGCCGACGCGGTGGATGCCACGGGCCGTGCCGTGACGGTCACCTTCAACTACCGGTATTCGCCGCGCAACAGCGCGCTGAAGGAGGTCATCGCCTCGGGACGCATCGGCCAGGTCACGTCGGTGCATTTCGAGTGGGTGCTCGACACCGCGCACGGCGCCGACTACTTCCGCCGGTGGCACCGTGACAAGCAGACGTCCGGGGGCCTGCTGGTGCACAAGTCCAGCCACCATTTCGACCTCGTGAACTGGTGGCTCGACGATGCGCCCACGCGCGTGTACGCCAGCGGTGGCCTCCGGTTCTACGGCGCCGAAGCCGCGGCGCGACGCGGCGTCGGCGCTCGCGCGCCACGGGGATCGGTCGATTCGCCGCTGCGCGATGCGTTCAGCCTCGACCTGCGCGAGGACCCGGCGCTGCGCGGTCTCTACTTCGATCAGGAGCAGTTCGACGGCTACCTGCGCGACCGTGACGTGTTCGACGCGGGCATCACCATCGAAGACAACCTCGCGCTGGTCGTGGACTACGCCGGCGGCGCCACGATGTCATATGCGCTCAACGCGCATTGCCCGTGGGAGGGCTACACGGTCGCCGTCAACGGCACCCGAGGGCGCGCCGAGCTGACGGTCGTCGAACGCGGTTCGGTGCCCGTCGGGCCCTCGGGCCGCGTCGAGGCGATCGTCGACCCGAGTGCTTCGGGGTCGGGGCTCGGCGATGACGTGCGGCCCGTGGGCGAGCGACTCGTGGTGCAGGAGCATTTCGCGCCCGCGGTCGAGGTGCTCATCCCCGCGGGAGAGGGCGGTCATGGCGGGGGCGACGCGCAGCTGCTGCGCGAGGTGTTCGTGGGGGGCGGCGATGACCCGCTGGGCCGGGCGGCCTCCTGGCGCGACGGCGTACGCTCGGTGGCCGTCGGCATCGCCGGCAACCGGTCGCTGCAGAGCGGACAGGCCGTCACGGTGGCCGACCTCGACCTCGGCTCGGCGGTGCGCGCGCTCGTGGGCTGATGCGGGGTCTGACGCCGGCGTCGCGGGTGTGCCGCCTAGGGCGTGTCTCCTAACCTCGGGGGTTGATAGCGGGCAGGCTTGAGTGGTGTCGCGGACTTCTCTTCTCTCGGATGCTGAGTGGGCTCGGATCGAGCCGTTGATGCCGGCCGCGTCGGCCAA
>JAEXHA010000168.1 GCA_023450335.1 Actinomycetes bacterium
CCCCCGAGGTGTTCGTGCTGTGGGCTTCGCAGACCGGGACCGCGGAGGGCATCGCCGCCACGGTGGCCGCGGCTCTGGACGGTCGGGGAGTCGCGACGCGTGTGGCCAGCATGGGGGAGGTGCGACCGGGGGAGTTGGCCGGCATGCGCGACGTCCTCGTGATCACCTCGACCTTCGGCGACGGCGACGCCCCCGACAACGGCGCCGACTTCTGGCGTGAGCTGGCCGCTGAGCAGGCTCCGGCGCTGCCCGGCCTGCGGTACGCGGTGCTGGCACTGGGCGACTCGAGCTACGACAGATTCTGCGGGCACGGACGCCGCCTCCACGAGCGTCTCGCCGCGCTGGGTGCGACACCGCTGCTGCCGCGCACGGACTGCGAGCCCGACGCCGGCGAAGCCGCCGCCGTGTGGCTCGACGCCGCGATGGCGGTGCTGCTGGATGGGCGCGTGGACCCCACCCCTGCATCGACGGCCCCCACGGCGGCGACCCGCCTGTTCACCCGGGAGAACCCGGTCCGCGCCCGACGCACCGTCAACAGACGGCTGGGGGCGCCCACCTCGGCCAAGGAGGTCCGACAGATCGGGTTCGATCTGTCCGGCTCCGGAGCGACATACCACGCCGGTGACACCCTCGGTGTGCACACCGACAATCCGGCCGCGCTGGTGGCCGAGTGGCTCACGGCGACCGGTGTCTCACCGGGAACCGTCGTCGAACTCGGCGGACACGAGCGCGCGATGGGCGACGCCCTGCGGCGCAGCCTGGATGTCACCAAGATCACCCGGCCGCTGTTGGAGTTCCTCGCCGAGCGCTCTTCCGACACGACGTTGACGACGCTGCTGCGACGGGAGAACGCGGTGCGGCTCGACCAGTATCTGTGGAGCCAGCAGGCGGTCGACCTCGTCCGGGCGTTCCCGGTGTCAGCGAGCGCACAGGAGTGGGCGCAGCTGCTCCCGGCGCTGCAGCCCCGCCGATACTCAATCTCATCCAGCCCCAAGACCGACCCCGACGAAGTGCAGCTCACCGTCTCGGCGGTGCGCTTCAGGACCGAGCACGGGCGCGCACGCGGGGGTGTCGGCTCGACCTATCTCGCCGACCGGGCGGAGGAGGCGTCGCTGTTCCTGCAGCCGTCACCGCACTTCCGCCCGCCTGCCGACCCCACCGCCGCGATGATCATGATCGGCCCGGGGACCGGGATCGCACCGTTCCGCGCCTTCCTGCACGATCGTCGCGCCGACGGGCACACCGGCCGCAACTGGCTGTTCTTCGGAGCGCAGCATGCGGCGACGGACTTCTACTACGGCGATGAACTGCGCGCCGCGCACGAAGATCGGCTTCTCACGCGCCTGGACCTCGCATTCTCCCGCGACCAGCGGCAGAAGGTCTACGTCCAGCACCGGATGAGGGAGCACGGCGCGCGCCTGTGGGCGTGGCTGCAGGACGGCGCGTCGCTGTTCGTCTGCGGCGATGCCCGCCGCATGGCGCGTGATGTCGACGATGCACTGGTGGAGATCATCACGCGGCATGGTGCCATGTCCGAAGATGACGCCCTCGCGTACCGGCAGCAGCTGATCACCGAGAAGCGGTACGCCCGCGATGTGTACTGACCACGGGCCGCTCCGACCCGGTGGCGGACCACCCTCGCGCGCCGCGAAGATTCCGCCGGAGGGCCCGCCCGCACAGGTGCGGAACCCGGTCCCCGCTTAGAATCGAGCCCATGCGCGTCGACATCCTCACGATCTTCCCCGGCTTCTTCGACGTGCTCGACATCTCGCTGATCGGCAAGGCGCGAGGCAGCGGTCTGCTCGACATCCGCGCCCACGATCTGCGTGAGTGGACCCACGATCGTCACCGGACCGTCGACGACACCCCGTACGGCGGCGGGGCGGGCATGGTGATGAAGCCCGAGCCGTGGGGGGAGGCGCTGGACGACCTGCTCACAGATCCCGCCGAGCTGATCGTGCCGTCACCGGCCGGTGAGCTGTTCACACAGTCCCTCGCGCGCGAACTGGCGCAGCGCAGCCACCTCGTGTTCGCCTGCGGGCGCTACGAGGGCATCGACCAGCGCGTCATCGACCATTACGCGCGGACGCACCGCGTGCGACTGGTGAGCCTCGGCGACTACGTCCTCAACGGGGGCGAGGTGGCCGCCATGGCGATGATCGAGGCGGTCGCGCGACTCATCCCCGGCGTCGTCGGCAACCCCGCCAGCCTCGTCGAGGAGTCGCACGAGGACGGCCTGCTCGAATACCCCAGTTACACCAAGCCCGCCACCTGGCGCGGCGAAGAGGTGCCGGCGGTGCTGCTCAGCGGCAACCACGGGGCCATCGCGCAATGGCGCCGCGAGCGCAGTCTGGAGCGCACCCGCCGCGTCCGCCCCGACCTGCTGCCGGCAGACGAGCTCTGAGGCCGCGCTCACGACCAGCGCACCAGCACCACACCGTCGCGCACGGCGGCCGGCCACACCCGCAGCGGCCGGGCATCCTTGCTCTGTGTCTCCACGCAGGCCCCGGTGCGCAGATCGAACACCTGCTTGTACATCGGTGAAGCGACGGTCGGTGCGCCCTGCCGCGTGCCCACGATGCCCCGCGAGATGACGTGCGCATCACTGTAAGGGTCGAGGTTCTGCACGGCGTGCACGCGTCCGTCCGGCAGCAGGAAGAGGGCCAGCTGCACGCCGCAGACCAGCGCCGCTCGTCCGCGCTCGATCTCCAAGGCCGTCAGGTCGCACACCGGCATCCATTCGTTCGCACCGGTCACCGACGGTGTCTGATCCACGAGGGTCATCGCCGCACCTCCAGCGTCGTGCCTGCAATCAGCACACGGCCATCCGCGCGCTCCGCGGTGGTCGCCGGGCGCGGCTGACCTCGCTCCACCGTGTACCCCAGCGACGGGTCCGGCGTGGTCGGTGCGTTCACGAACGACGCGAAGCGGCGCAGCTTGTCGGGATCGTCCAGGGTCGCCTTCCATTCGTCCTCGTAGGCGTCGACGTGGCGCGCCATCGCCGCGTCGAGGTCGGCGCAGATGCCCAGGCTGTCGTCGAAGATCACCGCGCGGAGGCCGGCCATCCCGCCATCGATGGCCTCGACCCACGGCGCCGTGCGCTGCAGCCTGTCGGCCGTGAAGATGTAGTACATGACGAACCGGTCGATCGCGGTCAGCAGTTGCGCGTCGTCGAGGCCCTCCGCCAACAGTTCGGCATGTCGCGGCGTGAACCCGCCGTTGCCGCCCACGTACAGGTTCCATCCTGCTTCGGTGGCGATGACGCCGACATCCTTGCCTCGTGCCTCGGCGCATTCGCGGGCACAGCCGGACACACCCATCTTGATCTTGTGCGGTGATCGCAGCCCTCGGTAGCGCAGCTCGAGCTGGACCGCCATGCCCACCGAGTCCTGCACGCCGTACCGGCACCAGGTCGACCCGACGCACGACTTCACGGTGCGCAGCGACTTGCCGTACGCGTGGCCGGACTCGAAGCCGGCCTCGACGAGGCGCTGCCAGATCTCCGGCAGCTGTTCGAGCCGCGCGCCGAACATGTCGATGCGCTGACCCCCGGTGATCTTCGTGTACAGCCCGAACTCGCCGGCCACCTGGCCGATGACCACCAATCCCTCCGGCGTGATCTCGCCGCCGGGGATGCGGGGGACCACCGAGTAGCTGCCGTCCTTCTGCATGTTCGCCATGACGTGGTCGTTCGTGTCCTGCAGCGTCGCGTTCTCGCCCGCCAGCACGTGATCGCCCACCAGGGTCGACAGGATGCTGGCCAGTGCCGGCTTGCAGATGTCGCACCCGCGTCCCGTGCCGAACCGATCGATGATCGCGCTGAAGGTGCGCAGCCCCGACACGCGCACGGCGTCGAACAGCTGCGCGCGTGACAGGTCGAAATGCTCGCACATCGCGGTGCTGAGCGCGGCCCCGGTCGCCGCGAGCTCGGCACCGAGGATCTTGGTGATCATGGGCACGCAGGACCCGCAGGCCGCTCCCGCCTTGGTGCAGGACTTGATGGATGCCACGTCGGCGCAGCCGTCTTCCTGCACGGCCGTGCGGATGCGGCCCGCGGTCACGCTGTTGCACGAGCACACCAGTGCGTCATCGGGCAGCTCTCCGCCGGGCGCGGCCACGCCATCGGCGGGGAGGAGGTAGGCCACCGGGTCGGCCCCGAGCGCGCTGCCGACGAGGGGCCGGAGCGCCCCGTACGCGCCCGCATCGCCGATGAGGATGCCGCCCAGCAGCGTCGTGGCGTCATCGGAGAGCACGAGCTTCTTGTACACGCCGCCGACAGGGTCGGCGTAGACGACGTCGAGGGCACCCGGGGTCTGCGCGAACGCGTCGCCGAAGCTGGCGACGTCGACTCCGCCCAGCTTGAGCTTGGTGGACAGGTCGTAGCCGGGGAAGGAGGCCGTATCGCCCAGCAGGGTCGCGGCGGCCACCTCGGCCATCGCGTAGCCCGGCGCCACCAGTCCCACGCACCTGCCGTCGAAGCAGGCGACCTCGCCGATCGCGAAAATGCGCGGGTCACTGGTCACGCACGACTCGTCGATGACGATGCCGCCGCGCGGGTGCACCGTCAGGCCCGCGGCGCGGCCCAGGTCGTCGCGAGGCCGCACGCCGACGGTGAACACGATGACGTCCGACGCCGCGTACGACCCGTCGCGGAACTCGAGCCCGGCGACCTGGCCGGTGCGGTCCGCGTCGACGCGCGTGGTGAGCGTCTCGGTGCGCACCGCCAGCCCGCGCTGCTCGATGAGGCGCTGCAGCACGGCGCCGCCGGCGGTGTCGACCTGCGCAGACATGAGGCGATCGGTCGATTGGATGACAGTGCTGCGCACGTCGAGCTCTTGCAGCGCGCCGGCGGCCTCCAACCCGAGCAGACCGCCGCCGACGACCGTGCCCACGAGCGGTCGGCCCACTTCCTGCGCACGCCGGACCACGAACGCGCGGAGCGCCTCGACATCGTCGAGGGTGCGATAGACGAAGCACCCCCGCGTGTCGAACCCGTCGAGCGTGAGGCGAGCCGCCAACGACCCCGTCGCCAGCACGAGCCGGTCATACCCGACGCTGAGCCCCGCAGCCGTCGTCACCCGCCGTGCGGCGCGGTCGATGCGTTGCACGGCGTCACCGCGCACGAACCGCACTCGGGGGTCGGCCATCACCTCACGGTCGAGCGTGAGATCGTCGGGCGTCGCGCCGGAGAAGAAGGAGGTCAGCCCCACCCGGTCATACGGGTCGCGGTCCTCTTCGCCGATGACGGTGATGCGTCGCTCCGGGCCGCTGCGGCTGAGCAGACTCTCCACGAACCGGTGCGCGACCATCCCGGCCCCGACCACGACCACGTGCTGCGATGCGCTCTCGACCACCGTCGCCTCCCTCTCGCTGAACGTGTGTTCACGCTATGGAGACGGTGTTTCCCCGCGGCCACCGCCACGGTTACGCACAGCGAACGTTTCCCTCACAGGGGTGGGGGAGCGACTGTGAGGATCAGTCGACGCCCAGGAACGAACGGTCGGTGAGCACGACGGGACCGGCCGCGGTGACGGCGATCGTGTGCTCGGAGTGCGCGCCCCGCGACCCGTCGACGCTGCGCAGAGTCCACCCGTCGGGATCGGTGACCAGTTCGTCGGTGGTCTGCAGGAACCATGGCTCCAGTGCGAGCACGAGTCCGGCTCGCAGCGGGTAACCGCGGCCGGCCTTGCCGTTGTTGGGTACGTGCGGGTCGCCGTGCATGACGCGACCGACGCCGTGACCGCCGAAGTCGGTGTTGATCGAGTAGTTCTCACCGTGCGCGACGGCCGCGATCGCCGCGGAGATGTCGCCGATGCGGCCGCCGGGCTGTGCAGCGGCGATCGCCGCCTCCAAGGCGCGCTGGGTCGTGTCGACGACGCGCAGGTCTTCATCGCGGGGCGTGCCGACGATGAAGGAGATCGCCGAGTCGGCGACCCAGCCGTCGACGGCCACGGCGAAATCGAGAGAGACGAGGTCGCCGTCACGCAGCGCGTAGTCGTGGGGCAGTCCGTGCAGCACGGCGTCGTTGATCGAGGTGCAGATCACCTTGCCGAAGGGGCTCGCTCCGAACGACGGGTGATAGTCGATGTAGCAGGAGTCGGCGCCGGCCTTGCGGATCATCTCGTGCGCGCGCCGGTCGATGGCCAGCAGGTTGGTGCCCACCGTCGTCTCGTCCCGGAGGGTCGCCAGGACTTCGGCCACGAAGCGTCCGGCGGGGCGCATCGCCTCGATCTCGGCGGGTGTGCGCAGCTCGATCATGCAGATCCTTTCCTCAGCTTCCATTCTGCCGGATGAGCGTACGATCGAACGCATGAGGCTGCGACGCGCATTCTTCCGATGGCTGATTCCCGCGGCCTTCGTGCTGCCGCTGTGGCTGCTGGTCGGGTGGATCATCTTCAGTGCGAGCGGCTGGGCGCTGCTGTGGCTGCTGGTGATCGCGATGCCGTCGGTGCTGGTGGGCCAGCTCGTCCTGACGCTGCTGGTGCGCGCGCGGGGCACGGTTCGGGCCACGCGCGAGGTCTCCTGGTGGGACGTTGCCGGTTTCGGAGTCTGGCACCTGCTGACCATCGGTGTCGGCTGCTACCCCGAGGCCGCGTTCTGGCCGCTGCTGATCGGCGCGATCCTCGTCTTCATCGCGCTGTTCTGGCTCTCCCTGTGGCAGCTGCTGCGCGAAGCCAAGCCGTCTGCGCTGCTGCGCACGCGGTCGGGCGCGTCGTACCTCGCCCCGCCGCAGGCGACCGCGCCCGACGCCGACGGGCCCGACGTGTTCATCGTGACCGAGAAGACCACGCCCGGCACGCGTTGACGCGGCGCGACGCGGTTTGGCGACCGGTCGCGTCCATGGCAGAATGGTTGTTTGTGCCCGGACAGGCTCTGCCTCAGGGGAGCACGGCGCCGCGAGACGGCCGCCGCGGGCGCACAGACCTTTTTCTCTTTTGACCCGCAGCCGACCTGTGGCGGTTGCAGGAAGTGACGATCATGCAGATCCTCGACATCGTCGACGCAGCATCACTGCGCAGCGACATTCCCGACTTCGCCCCCGGCGACACCGTCAAGGTGCACGTCAACATCACCGAAGGAAGCCGCTCCCGCATCCAGGTGTTCCAGGGCATCGTCCTGGGCCGCTCGGGCGACGGCGTGCGCGAGACCTTCACGGTCCGCAAGATCAGCTTCCAGGTCGGCGTTGAGCGCACCTTCCCGGTTCACAGCCCGGTCATCGACCGCATCGAGGTCGTCACCCGCGGTGACGTGCGTCGCGCCAAGCTCTACTACCTGCGTGAGCTGCGTGGCAAGAAGGCCAAGATCAAGGAGAAGCGCGCCAACTGACGCACGCGCTGTCTCAGCAATGCCCCGGAGCCTCGTGCTCCGGGGCATTTTCGTTCGCCCGCACCGGAGCGGCGCGGCCCGGCCGCGCGGGGGAAATGTGCGACCCTTGAAGGCGGGCCGCGACAGGTGCGGCGCCGCGGTGGTGAAGGACGGGCATGACATCGGAACAGACGGCAGCCGCCGACGCCGGCGAACCGAGCGGGCAGCGGCAGGGCAGCCGGTTCTGGTCATTGGTCCGCGACGTCCTGGTGATCGTCCTGATCGCCGTGCTGGTGTCCTTCCTGGTCAAGACGTTCCTGGTGCGTTCCTTCTTCATCCCTTCGGGATCGATGGAGGACACCCTGCAGATCGACGACCGCATCCTCGTCGATGAACTCACCCCGCGCTTCGGTGCGTACGAGCGCGGTGACGTGATCGTGTTCCGCGACCCGGGCGGCTGGCTGCCGACGACAGTCGCGCCTCCGCGTGCCCCCGTCGTGGAAGCGCTCGACTGGGTGCTGGCGCTGGTGGGCATTTCGGCCCCCGACAGCAAGGACCATCTGATCAAGCGCATCGTCGGCGTTCCCGGTGACCACGTCGTGTGCTGCAACGCGATCGGGCAGATCACCGTCAACGACGTGCCGATCGACGAGACGGCGTATCTCAAGCTCGCCGCCGGGCAGTCGGCGCCGACCGAGGCGCCGTTCGACGTCGTCGTACCGGACGGTTCGCTGTGGGTGCTGGGCGACAACCGCGACAACTCGCGGGATTCGCGTGCGCACACCGATCAGCCCTCGAAGGGCTTCGTGCCCATCGACAATGTCGTGGGACGCGCCTTCCTCATCACCTGGCCGTTGAACCGTTTCGGCCTGATCGACTTCCACCACGAGGTGTTCGCGGGCGTGCCGGCGGCATCGGGAACGCCATGACCGTCCCGGTTCCCCGGTTCACGCTCGAACGTCGTCTGCTGCGCGAGCACTCGGTGGTCATCGCGTGCGACGAGGTCGGGCGCGGCGCGCTGGCGGGACCGGTCGCCGTCGGAGCGACCGTGGTCGACACGCGGCTGTCGCGCTCGCGCGTCCCGGCCGGCCTCCGGGACTCGAAGCTCGTCGCGGAGGCGCGCCGACCCGAGCTGGCAGCACGGGTCTCCGGCTGGGTGTCCGCTGCGGCGATCGGCTGGGCCAGCGCCGCCGAGATCGACGACGTCGGCATCATCCGGGCGCTGGGCCTGGCTGCGCTGCGGGCCATCGACGAGTTGTCCGCGGCTATCGATCTGACCGGCGCCGTGGTGGTCCTCGACGGAAACCACGACTACATCACGCCCGCCGGCGGCGTTCTGCCGGTGCGGCCGGTCATCAAGGCCGACCGAGACTGCGCGGGCGCGGCCGCGGCATCCATTCTCGCCAAAGTCGCGCGCGACGAGGTGATGGTCACCATGCACGACGAAGCGCCCGTCTACTGCTGGGATCGCAACAAGGGGTACGCGAGTCTGGCTCATCGCGACGCGATACGCACCCACGGGCTCAGTGCGCACCACCGCGCATCGTGGGCGATCGACCCCGCGGCGAGCGTTGCCGAGCGGGCCGTCCTCGGCCGCTGACGGCCCTAGGATGGAAGCACCATGGACGACGAAGTATTCGAAGACTACGACCGCGAGCTCGAGCTGGCGCTGTTCAAGGAATACCGCGACGTCGTCTCGCAGTTCCAGTACGTCATCGAGACCGAGCGTCGCTTCTACCTGGCCAACGACGTCAACGTCGTGCGCCGCGACACCGAGCACGACTTCTACTTCGAGATCTCGATGACCGACGTGTGGGTGTGGGACATCTACCGCGCCGACCGGTTCGTGAAGTCGGTGCGGGTGCTCACGTTCAAGGACGTCAACGTCGAAGAGCTGCAGCGCCGCGACTTCCAGCTGCCCGAGGAGCTGTCGCTCGACAGCTGAGCGTCGCTTCCTCCCCAACCGGGGCCTGCGCAAGACTGTCCACCGATCTGGGCGACACCGACTGAGGCGCCGCCCGGCTCAGGCACGATGCCTGCATGGCATCCAAAGACGTCCGCGGACGCGACGGCGAGCAGCGTGCGGCCCGACACCTCGCCGCGCACGGGTTCGAGATCATCGACCGCAACTGGCGCTGCCCGCAGGGAGAGCTCGACATCGTCGCCGAGCAGGGCCGCGATCTGATCGCCGTCGAGGTCAAGACACGCCGCAGCGATCGGTTCGGCCATCCGTTCGAAGCCGTCAATGCCCGCAAGCGCGCCCGCCTGTGGCGTCTCTCGTGCGCCTGGGCTGCGGCACACCCCGCCATCGCGCACGGTCGCCGGCTGCGGCTGGATGTCATCGCGATCACCGGCGACGATCCGTCCTCCGGGCTGCTCGAACATTTCGAGGACGTGGCATGACCGTCGGACGCACCTGGACGATCTCACTCACGGGGCTGGTGGGCGACGCCATCGAGGTCGAGGCCGACGTGTCGAGTCAGACGCCCCAGTTCACCATCATCGGCCTGGCAGACAAAGCGATCGGCGAAGCGCACCAGCGGGTGCACAACGCGTGCGAGAACAGTGACCTGCGGCTGCCGCGCCGACGGTTGACGGTGAACCTGTCACCGGCGAGCCTGCCCAAGCAGGGCACCGGGCTCGATGTCGCGATCGCGTTGGCGGCACTGGCGACCGAGTATCGGATGGATGCCGGTTCGCTGGGCGCGACCGTCCACCTGGGCGAGCTCGGGTTGGACGGCAGACTGCGGCCGGTGCCCGGCATCCTGCCCGCGGTCGCCGCCGCCGCCCGTGCGGGTTTCCGGCGCGTGGTGGTGCCGCAATCGGCGGTGCCCGAAGCACGGCTTGTCGACGGCATCGATGTGGCCGGCGCCGTGAGCCTGCGCGACGTCGTGCGCCTGCACGGCCTCGAGGTCGAGCCCTCGACCCTGGCACCGGTGCCGATGCCTGTCATCTCGGCGGCCCCTGAGTCGGCCGTCCCCGAACTCGCCGATGTCATCGGGCAAAGCGACGCCGTCGACGCCCTCGTGGTCGCGGCCGCCGGTGGCCATCACCTGCTGATGAGCGGGCCGCCCGGCGCAGGCAAGACGATGCTCGCGCGCCGGCTGCCGGGGCTGCTTCCGGCGATGGACGATGACGCTGCGCTCCAGGCCGCCGCCATCCGCTCGCTGGCCGGGGCCGGCGTCACGCGACTTGACCGGACTCCGCCGTTCGAAGCGCCGCACCACTCCGCCAGCGCTGCGGCTCTCGTCGGGGGCGGCAGTCGCATCGTGCGCCCCGGCGCCATCGCGCGGGCCAGCGGCGGGGTGCTGTTCCTGGATGAAGCGGGGGAGTTCGGTGCGCACGCGCTGGATGCCCTGCGCCAGCCCCTCGAGTCCGGTCGCATAGAGATCAACCGGGCGGGATTGCGTGCCGCGTTCCCGGCGCGCTTCCAACTGGTGCTGGCGACCAATCCCTGCCCGTGCGGCGACTACGGCGTGCCGGGCGGCAACTGCACGTGCCCGTCACTGGCGATCCGGCGTCACCTGGGGCGGTTGTCCGGCCCGCTGCGCGATCGCATCGATATCGAGTTGGGATTGCAGCGCGTTTCGGTCGCGCACGTGCGCGGGATGCCGGCGGCGACGATGACCACGGCGCACGCCCGGGAGAAGGTCGCCATGGCACGAGAGCGTGCGGCGCACCGGCTGCGCGACACGCCGTGGGACACGAACGCGCAGACGTCGGGCACGTGGTTGCGCTCGGGGCCGTTGGCTCCCGCGCCCGCCGTGCGCGCGCCCCTCGACACGGCCTTGCAGCGTGGCTCGCTCACCCTGCGCGGCTACGACCGGGTGCTGCGCGTCGCCTGGAGCGTTTGCGACATCGCCGGTCGTGACCGGCTCGACATCGCCGACATCGGTCGCGCGCTGTATCTGAAGAAGGGCACCACCATATGAACCCCATCGCCCGCAGCGACGCGGACATCGCCGCTGCGCTAGACGTGCCGCGTGACGGCGTCGCCGATGCCGATCGTGACCGGTATGCACGGGGCGTGTGGTCGAGTCTGGCTGAACCGGGCGACAGCATCGCCGGCGCCGTGGTGGCCGCCTACGGCGCGTTCGCGGGCTTGACCATCGTCGACGACGACCGGACGTCCGCACGCGAAGCCGACATCGACCCGCGTGAGCTCGCCCGTGCACGCGCACGATGGCGGCCGCGCCGGGCGGAGTACACCGCAGCGTTCCAGGCCGCGGCCCGCTGCGGGGCGCGCCTGCTCGTCCCGGCTGACCAGCAGTGGCCGCGGCGGGTCGACGACCTCGGCGTGCACGCCCCCTTGTGCCTGTGGGTGCGTGGCGGGACGCACCTGCTCACGGCGCCCGCCGGTGCGGTGGCCGTCGTCGGCGCACGGGCAGCATCCGCGTACGGCGAACAGGTCGCGATTGACCTCGCGGGCGGACTCGCGCAGGCCGGGATCACCATCGTCTCCGGCGCCGCGTACGGCATCGACGGTGCGGCGCACCGCGCCGCACTGCGCGCCGGGGGTCCGACGGTGGCGGTGCTCGCCGGTGGAGTCGATCGGCCCTACCCCGCAGGGCACAATCGGCTGCTCGATGAAATCGCGCGCAACGGCGTGGTCGCCGCAGAAGTGCCGTGCGGGACGACGCCGACCAAATGGCGCTTCCTCGCCCGCAATCGACTCATCGCAGCGATGAGTGACGCCACGATCGTGGTGGAGGCCGGGTGGCGCAGCGGTTCGTTGAACACGGCGCACCACGCCGGTGAGCTCGGGCGGCCGCTCGGTGCGGTGCCGGGACCGGTCACTAGTGCGAGTTCGCAAGGCTGCCACCGACTGCTGCGAGAAGCACAGGCCGTGTGTGTCACGGGTGCCGACGATGTGAGAGAGCTTGCCGGTCTCGGGGGCCCCGGCGCTCCTGCGCCGCAAGGCGGCCACGTGGATGACGGTACGCGGGTGCGCGATGCCCTCAGTTCACGGTCGGCGCGCACCGTCGACGATGTCGCGCGCCGCAGCGGCATGGCCCCGGGTGAGGTCGCCGCGGTATTGGGTCTGCTCGACCTGGCCGGCGTCGCCGAGCGCGTCGGCGATTGCTGGCGTCTGCGCGGGGCACGCTGATCGCCCGTCGCACCGAGCGCCCGGCACGCCGAGCGCCCGGCACGCTGATATTCCGGTGCGCCGCCACGCCGAGGTGGCGCGAGCGGGCAGAGTGGAGGAATGCACCTGTCCGACGCGATCGACCGGTACACGGCGCACCTCGCCCAGGTGCGGCGTCTGTCACCGGCGACCGTCCGGGCCTATCGCGCCGACCTGCGCGATCTGGAACGGGTGATCGGAGACCGCCCCCTCGGCGACGTCGACCGTGAGGCACTGCGCGAATGGCTGTGGACGGCGAGCAAACGCGGTGAGGCGCGCGCGACGATCGCGCGACGCACTGCCTCGGCACGCGGCCTGTTCGGGTGGGCTGTGGATGCGGGGCTCCTCAGCGCCGACCCGAGCAGTCGCCTAGTCGCGCCCAAGCGCGGCCGGACGCTGCCGCAGGTCGCGACGGCCCACACACTGACTGATGTGCTCGACGCGGCACGCGAGACGGCAGCAGACGGAGATCCGATCGCGCTGCGCGACGCTGCGGTGCTGGAGTTGCTCTACGCCGGCGGTGTGCGCGTCTCGGAGCTATGCGGGCTCGACGTCGACGACCTCGACCTCGCGCGGGGCACGATGCGGGTGGTGGGGAAGGGGGACAAGCAGCGCGTCGTGCCGTTCGGTGTGCCCGCGGCGGCCGCCGTCGACGCCTACCTCGTCCGCGGTCGTCCCGTGCTGGCTGCGCGTTCCGCGACCGGGGGGCCGGCGCTGTTCCTCGGTGTGCGCGGCGCTCGGCTGGGGACACGGGCGGTCTACGATCTCGTCACCCGCAGCCTCGGCCCGGCGCTCGGAGTCTCACGGGTCGGTCCGCATACCCTGCGCCACTCCGCCGCGACGCACCTGCTCGACGGCGGGGCAGACCTCCGCACCGTGCAGGAACTGCTCGGTCATGCGAGTCTGGGGACGACGCAGATCTACACACACGTCTCAGCGGAGAAGCTCGCGGCCACCTACCGGCTCGCGCACCCGCGCGCCTGAGGCACCCGTACACCCCGCCCACTGCGGCATCCTGACGGCAGTGGCGTGGAACGGCCACGGCGCCGGCCTCGCCTCCCGACGCGCCCTCAGCAGCACGGCAGCAGCACCGCTCGTGGAACCGGGCCGAACAGCAGCTGAGGGTTGATGTACTCACCCTCGTGACGAACCCCGAAGTGCACGGCGCCGGGGGGCGCGTGACCGCCCCGGCCGACTCGTGCCAGCGGGTCGCCGGCGGCCACCGTGGTCCCGGCAGGCACCGCCTCGAGCACGGGCTCCAGCGTCGACACCCAGCCGTCACCGTGGTCGATCGTGATGACGCCCCGATCGACCACGACGCCTGAGAAGGCGACGATGCCGGACGCCGGCGCGCGCACGACGTCGCCGGCATGAGCCCGCATATCGACGCCACGGTGCCCCGGGCCGTAGCGGTGTGCGGGCGCGTCGTACGGGACGAGCACCCGAGAATCGGCCAGCGGCCACATCCATGGCGCACCGGCCGTCACCGCCCCACCGGCACCGGCGGCGGGCGGTGGAGGGTCGACCGCACGTGCGGCCGTGCCTGGCATGGCGAGCACGAGAGTGAACATGGCGACCACGAGCGCCAGGACAGGGTGGACAGGCATGCCAGCAGGTTGTCCCCGGTGCGCACGGGCGCGCTGATACGCGGCAGGATCTGTGGACGAATCAGGTGCGGGCGGCGCAGGGGAGGAGGCGGCGCGGCTGATACACTGGGAGCCGCACCCCGCTGGCCGGGGTGACTACGCGTGCCCACAGCGGGATCGAGTCTCTCGATGCCGTGGCAGCCACACCCCAGGTCTCACCGCTCCGGCGGCGAGCGGGTGTGCCGCCGGGCGCCAGGATCACCGCACTCGCGGTGGAGAAACCGAAACACGGCGCTCTGCGCCAGAACAGGAGAACGGCCATGGCCGTCGTCACGATTCGCCAGCTGCTCGACAGCGGCGTCCACTTCGGACACCAGACCCGCCGCTGGAACCCGAAAGTCAAGCGCTTCATCCTCACGGAGCGCTCCGGCATCCACATCATCGACCTGCAGCAGTCGCTGGCCTACATCGACCGCGCGTACGAGTACGTCAAGGAGACGGTCGCGCACGGCGGCACGGTGCTGTTCGTCGGCACGAAGAAGCAGGCGCAGGAAGTCATCGCCGAGCAGGCCACCCGGGTGGGCCAGCCCTATGTCAACCAGCGCTGGCTCGGTGGCCTCCTCACCAACTTCGCGACCGTCAGCAAGCGTCTGGCCCGTATGAAGGAGCTGGAAGAGCTCGACTTCGAGAACCCGGCTGACAGCGGCTTCACCAAGAAGGAGCTGCTGCTCAAGAAGCGCGAGCTCGACAAGCTGCACAAGTCGCTCGGCGGTATCCGCAACCTGCAGAAGACCCCGTCGGCCATCTGGGTCGTCGACGCCAAGCGCGAGCACCTCGCCGTCGACGAGGCCCGCAAGCTCGGTATCCCGGTCATCGGCATCCTCGACACGAACGCCGACCCGGACGAGTTCCAGTACCCGATCCCCGGCAACGACGACGCGATCCGCTCGGTCAGCCTGCTGACCCGCATCATCGCGGACGCCGCCGCCGAGGGCCTGATCCAGCGCCACCAGCCTGCCGACGCGACCGAGGCCGCCGAGCCGCTGGCCGAATGGGAGCGCGAGCTGCTCGAGCAGGGCACCCCGGAGCAGTCGTCGGCCACGACCGAGAAGGTCGCCGACGAGGCTGAGGCTGCCGCGGCTCCCGCCGCCGACTCCGAGGCACCCACCGCCGAGGCCCAGACCCCCGCGGCCGAGGCCGCCGAGGCTCCCGCCGCCGAGTAAGCGACGTCCGGGGCGGGCTCCGGCCCGCCCCGCCCCCGATCATCACGACAACCTAGGAGCCACCACACATGGCAAACTTCAGCATCGCCGACATCAAGACGCTGCGCGAGCAGCTGGGCACCGGCATGGTCGACACCAAGAAGGCGCTCGAGGAGGCCGACGGCGACCTCGAGAAGGCCGTTGAGATCCTGCGCCTGAAGGGCGCGAAGGGCAACGCCAAGCGCGCCGACCGCTCGACCAGCGAGGGCCTGGTCGCCGCTGTGCGCAACGGCGACAAGGTGACGATCATCGAGCTCAACACCGAGACCGACTTCGTCGCCAAGAACGAGCGCTTCGGCGCCCTCGCCGACAAGGTGCTCGCCGCCGTGGCCGCTGCCGGTGCCGATTCGGTGGACGAGGCTCTCGCGGCCGACGCCGATGGCGCACCGGTCTCGCAGGTCATCTCGGACGAGGCCGCCATCATCGGCGAGAAGGTCGAACTGCGTCGCGTGCGCACGCTCAGCGGCGACAACTTCGAGATCTACCTGCACAAGACCAGCAAGGACCTGCCGCCGCAGATCGGTGTGGTCGTCGCCTACAGCGGAGACGACGCCGAGACCGCGCGCAGCATCGCCCAGCACATCTCGTTCGCAAACCCGAGCTACCTCTCGCGCGACGACGTGCCCGAGGCGGACGTCGAGAAGGAGCGTGAGATCGTCACCGAGATCTCGCGCAACGAGGGCAAGCCCGAAGCGGCGCTGCCCAAGATCGTCGAGGGCCGCGTCAACGCGTACTTCAAGCAGGTCGCCCTGCTCGACCAGGACTACGCGAAGGACAACAAGCAGTCGGTGGCGAAGGTGGCTGCCGACGCCGGCATCACCGTCACCGATTTCGCCCGCTTCAAGGTCGGCGCGTAATCATGCCGGGGGTCCGCATCTTCGGATGCGGACCCCTTTTG
>JAEXHA010000011.1 GCA_023450335.1 Actinomycetes bacterium
GGACGGGCCCGCGCCACGTGGGCGCGCCCGATCGGGATGCAATCCCGCGTCCCGTGCCCGTGCCCGGCGGTCTGAAGGACCTCAGCCCAGCGGGTCGGCGACCAAGTCGCGCACGTGGTAGAACTCCTGGTCCCACAGCAGGTAGACCAGCCAGGCGGGCAACGAGTATGCGGCCTGGAGGTAGTCCTCCTGTGAGGCGTGGATCTTCCAGCCGTCCATCTTCTTGCCGGTCTCCGCGGCCATCGCGTACTCGGGGTCGGGCTGGTTCGCGGCCACGAACTCCCCCACCTCGCCACCGAACATCGTCAACGCAGTGGTCGGGCTGATCGTGTAGACGAGGTGCTCGGGTCCGGCGTACGCACCGCCCTCTTCGGCGATCTGCGCGATGGCCAGTTCTGTCACGCGCCCCATCTCCATGTGGTCCTTGTGGCCGGTGGCACCGGAAGCGGGCCAGAACCCGACCACCACGTCGGGTTCGACGCGCTTCATCACCGCGACGACGCGATCGACCAGCTCGTCTTCATCGATCTCGGGCAACCCGCCGTCGGGGTAGTCCCAGACCTCGTGCTCGTCGACACCGAGGTGGAAGCTGTTCTTCAGCGCCTCGGCCTTGCGCACGATACCGAGGTCGTCCTGCCGTGCGACGACCGGCGTCTGGTGCCCGGCTTCGCCCCGCGTCGCAGTGATCATGGCGGTGTAGGCGCCGTCGCGGTCCTTGGCCCGCCAAAACAGGCCGTTGACGGTCTGCTCGTCATCGGGGTGGGCGAAGACGCCGAGCACCCGCTTTCCGTTCAGTTCACCGACGACCGAGTCCACGCCTTTCGCGGTCGGCATGTGAAACAGGTTCCGTCCGGCCCAATAGGCGCCGATGACGGCCACCACGAGAAGGGACGCGACGACGATGAGCGCGATCCAGCGCTTGCGCATGGCTACTCCGTTGTAGAGAAGGTTCGGGTCACCCGCGTGAGACGCGGATCGAAGCATCCTAAACCGAACAACGCACGGTCGCCGCATCCGGCCCCACGGTCAGACCCCGCCGCCGCCTCCGCCGCCCCCGCCGCCTCCGGCCGAGCCCCCGCCGGACGAGCCACCGGAGGTCGACGACGACGAGCTCGCGGCAGCCGACAGCGAACCGATGCCCGCCGCGAAAGATCCGGCGTCGAACGAACCGGTTCCGTAATACCAGACCGGGCCAGCGGCATGGGTCGCGGTGTAGAGCACCGCCAGCTGCTGCGACCACTCCTTCTCCTGCCCGAACACCACCGCATACGGCAGCAGCGACTCGTACAGGCGCAGCATCTGGCGCGGATCGTCCGTGTCCACCGGCATCCGTTCGGCGCCTTCGGGCGACTGCAGCATGCGGATGCGGTCGGCCTCCGCCCACTCGATGAACTCCTGCAGCCCCTTCAGATGGTCGCGCGCCTCGGCGCCGGCCGCTGTCAGCGGCGAGCGCACCAGCATGATGAACAAGAAGGCCACGACAGCCATGGCGCCGACGATCAGCAGCACCGGCCACGGCGAATCCACGCCCCCATCGAGCGCGATGATCCCCGCGATGAAGGTCACCAGAGCCGCCCCGGCTGCCACGGCGAACGGCAGCGCCCACGCGACCGGTGGCACCGGACGATACAGCCCGCGCCCCTTCAGCGCCCGACGCGCCTCTTTGAGGATCTGCTGCGCCACTTTGGAGAGCCGCTGGTCCTGTGACCCGAAGGTGTACTGGTCCCCCGGCATCCCACTCGGAAACAGCCCCGCCAGCAGCATGCGGCCGTCGCCGTCAGCCCGCGACGGGTCGATGAGCTCAGCGATGAGCTTGGCTCCGCCCCAGAACTTCTTCGGCCCTTCGACGATGCGGATCGATCCGACAACGGCCTGCTCGAGCACCTCGGCCGGAATGGCTTTGCTCGTCTTATGCAGAAGCACAGCGCTCTCGAGCGCGTCCAGCCCGGGCGGGGGCGTGTACTCGGCGATGATGGTCGGCCGCCCCGGCTCGTCGCGCAGATACTTTCGCCGCGATCGCACGGCCAGCGCTGCCGCGCCCAGCGCCCCGGCCCCGCCGACCAGCTGCACCCAGCCCGCCGGCCCCGCGAGGTAGGACGTGTCGAACAGAGTGAACGTGTCGTCGGCGAAGCCGATCGCGATGGTCAGGGTCTCGTGCGGGGCGAGGCCGGCCTGCGTGGCGGTCAGCGTCACGCCGCCGTCGTCGGCGGGGACCACATCAGTCGACGCGCACGACGCCTCCGAGTCCTGAGCGCCGGCGTAACAGGACCAGCGGCCGGACAACTGGTCGGCCAATGCGGCGTCCAGGTGCACCCGTGCGGTCACTTCACCGAACGGCTGCGCCCAGTCGACACCGTTGACGTCCCAGTAGAACTCCAAACCGGTGTCGTCGAACTGCCACGTCACGTTCTCGAGCGTGTACGTGAACACGTACGTCTGCACGCCGTGCACATAGTCGTCGGCCCGCGAGGTCATCGAGAAGGTCCCATCCTCCGCGTCGCTCTCGGCCGCACGGGGGGCGCCGTCGCCGTCGGTGATCGACACGAGTCGAGGGTGCAGGGGCTGCCCGTTGTAGGTGTCGGGGATCACCCGGCGCATGCCGCGGTTCTGATCGGTGTCGGGGAACCGAGCGACGAATTCTTCGACCACCTCGAGCCGGCTCGAACCGTCGTCTGCGCGGGTGAGCGTGTAATCGACGGTCAAGCTGTCGAAGGTGAAGTCGTCGACGTCTGCGGCGGCGGGCGCCGCCAGGGTCAGGGATGCCAGGATTCCGATCGCCGCCACGACGAGAACATGCAGGAACCGACGCATGATCACCACCCTATGGGGCCCGCTACAGTTGACGCCATGACCGACCGCCGCCTCGCCATCGCCGCGTGGGAGAGCCTGTTCCGCGCTCAGCACGAGGTGTTCGACGAGATCAACGACGCCTTTCACGGGGGCGAGTTGGCGCAGGCCGAGTACGACGTTCTGCTCACCGTCACCCGTGGGCAGAACAACTCCGCGCGGCTGCGCGACGTCACGGCGAACATGCTGATCAGCCAGCCGAGCGTCTCACGTCTGGTCGATCGCATGGTGGCCCGTGGGCTCATCACGAAAACCCCCGATCCAGCCGACGGGCGCGGCGCGATCCTCGTCGCGACGCCGGAGGGCGCCGCCTCGTTCCGCCGCCTCGCCACCACGCACGGCCGGGCGATCGCCGACCGCATGTCGGTACTCAGCGACGACGAGCTCGCGCAGCTGCGTGCCCTCGCCGAGAAGCTGCGCAACCGCGTCTGAGCGCCGGCATCCACCGCTCTGGCATCGCGCGCGCCGCCCCGCCACCTCCAGCCCGCGCCCGACCGCGCCGCCCCGCCATCAGGGCGTGCGACGCCGCAGGGTCAGCGACGCGAGGATGAGGGCGCCGGCGGCGAAGGCCGCGACGATCACCAGCGGGCCGGTGAGGTCCCAGCCCTCCTCCCCCGCGGCGACCGCGGCCACGGCGTCGATGGCGTAGCTCAGCGGCAGCCAATCGCTGATTCTCTCGAGCACCTCGGGCATCTGATCGCGGGGCATGAACAGCCCGCCGAGGATCATCTGCGGGAACACCAGCACGGGCATGAACTGCACGGCCTGGAACTCGGTGCGCGCGAACGCGCTGGCGAGCAGCCCCAGCGCGGTGCCCAAAATGGCATCCACCACCGCGACCAGCCCCAGCTGCCACAGCGGCCCGGCGACGTCGAGACCGCAGACGTACACCGCGAAGGCGACGGTCACGATCGCCTGCAGCGTGGCCATGAGGCCGAACGCGAGCGCGTAGCCGGCGATGAAGTCGGCCTTGCCCAGTGGCGTCGTCATGAGGCGTTCGAGCGTGCCGCTGCGCCGCTCGCGCAGCGTCGTGATCGAGGTGATCAAGAACATCACCACGAACGGGAACAGCGCCAGAATCGGGCCGCCGAATCGGTCGAACACGCCCTCCTGCTCGCTGAACAGCCACGCGAACAGGCCGACCAGAAGGCTCGGCGCCACGAGCATCAGGGCAATCGAGCGGGGGTCGTGACTGAGCTGACGCAGCACGCGCCCGGCGGTGGCGAAGGTGCGGACGGCGTTCATGCGGCGGCGTCCCGTTCGATGAGCGCGAGGAACGCGGCGTCGGGATCGGGTGCGCCGGTGTCGGCCAGCAGCTCCGCAGGGGTGGTGTCGGCCATGAGGCGCCCCGCGCGCATGAGCAGCAGGTGGTCGCAGCGCAGCGCCTCGTCCATGACGTGGCTCGAGATCACAAGGGTCGCGCCGGCGTCGGCGAGCGCACGGAACACCCCCCACAGCTCTGAGCGCAGCAGCGGGTCCAGCCCTACGGTCGGTTCGTCGAGGACGACCAGTTCGGGCGAGCCGAGCATGGCGACGGCGAGCGAGACGCGGTTCTCCTGTCCCCCGCTGAGGGATGCCACGGTCTGGCCGGCCTGGTCACGCAGCCCCGTCTGATCGATCACGCGGTCGATGTCACTGCGGGGTGCGCCGATGAGCCGGGCGAAGTAGCTGAGGTTCTGGCGGATCGTGAGGTCGGCGTACACCGACGCAGCCTGGGTGTCGTAGGCGACGCGGCGTCGCAGCGCGGCACTACCGGCGGACTCTCCGAGCACCGTGACGGTGCCGCCGGTGACTTTCTGCACGCCGACGATCGCGCGCATGAGGGTCGTCTTGCCGCAGCCGGACGGGCCGAGCAGTCCCGTGATCCGGCCGCGCGCGATCTCGACGTCGAGACCGTCGAAGACCTCGGCGCGGCCGCGTCGCACATGCAGTCCGCGGACTTCCACCGCCGCGGCGCGCATCGCTCGCCGCGTAGGGGCCTTCGGCGCGTCGGTATTATTCATCATGTGATGAATTGTGCGCCGGTGGATGCCGGGAGTCAAGACACCGGGCGTCATGTCACACAAACCGCGACCTCCACCCCCGGCATCCCGCATCTTCTGTGACACACCCCCGGCGGCGGGCTGGCCGGCGGATGCCGGGGGTCAAGCCGCCGCCCGCCATGTCACACAAACCGCGACCTCCACCCCCGGCATCCCGCACTTTCTGTGACACACCGCGGGCCGGCGCGGTGGGGTCCCGGCCGGCAACGGTGCGGGCCCAGCCGGCGGGCCGGCCGGTGGATGCCCGGAGTCAAGCCCACCCGCCGTGTCACACAAACCGCGACCTCCATCCTCGGCATCCCACACCTTCTGTGACACACCCCCGCCGGCAACGGTGCGGGCTCGAGCGGCAACGGTGCGGGCGCAGCCGACGGCCCGGCCGGTGGATGCCGAGAGTCAAACCCACCCGCCATGTCACACAAACCGCGGCCTCCGACCCCGGCATCCCACACCTGATGTGACACACCTCGGCCGACGCTCGGCCGGCGCGGTCACCCAGGCGGGCGCGGCCGGGGCGCGGGGCGCGGGGCGCGGGGCGTCGACGAGCCCTCAGGCGTCGAGGTAGCGCTGCACGGTCGGGCCGACGCGGGCGATCAGTTCGTCGGCCGAGGCGCTGACCAGCGCCGGAAGTTTCACGATGTACCGGGACATGAGCAATCCTGCGATCTGGCTGCCCACCAGCGAGGCTCGCAGTTCGGCATCGGGCGTGCCCAGCGTCTTCGCGATGCGTCCGATGAGCTCGCGCTGCAGGAATTCGGCGAGCAGCGGGGTGGCCATGCGGTTGCCGATGCTCGTTCGCAGCAGCGCGACTGCGCGCTTGCGGGTTCCGGCATCCTCCATCTGCTCGAGCACGAACCGCACGATGCCGGCGCCCACCTCCTCGCGCGGTCCGGCCAGGATCAGCGGCACCGCGCGGTCGGGCCGCAGCGGCATGCCGACGGCGGCGGCGAACAGATCGGCCTTGGTGCCGAAGTAGTGGTGCACCAGCGCCGCGTCGACGCCCGCGCGCGTCGCGATGGCCCGCATCGTCGCGGCGTCGTAGCCATGGGCGCCGAACTCGTCAGCCGCAGCCGCGAGGATCCGGTCGCGTGCGTCGGAGCCGCCGCGCGGTCGGCCGCGGCGTCGCGGCTTCGGTGCGGTCTCGGTCATGGCGTCAGCCTACGCGCGCGGCTCTCGTCGCCGCGCGCCCACGGCCAGCGCTCAAGTGGACGCGAACGTCGGCCTCCTGGCATCCACACCCCACTTACACGCCAACTCGAGCGCCGCTGCGCGCACGCACGCGAGCGACCAGCGCTCAAGTGGGCGCGAACGTCGGCCTGCTGGCATCCACACCCCACTTTCACGCCAACTCGAGCGCCCCTGCGGGCACGCGAGGGCGCGCACGCACGGGCACGCACGCCGGGCCACACACCCACCCTGGGGAAACACCTCACCAGCGGTTGTGGACGTCCTCGGCGAATCCCTCGACGCCGTCGAACGCCACGACGTCGTCGCCGGTGTCGAAGGTGCCTGACCACGTGCCGAAGCACTGATCGGTGCGCGACGCGACGATGCCCAGGTTCGTCCGCGAGCGCTTCGTGTAGAACGGCGTGAATGTGGCATCCAGCCCGCCGCCGAAGATGCGCCACGGCGTTCGTGCGGCGGCCAGGTCGTAGTCCCACTCCAGCTGCACCGAGATCTTGTGCAGGACGCCGTCGAGGACGATGCCGTTCTCGGTCGAGCCGGTGCCGTCGGTCCATTGTCCGCCGACCTGGATGCCGATGATCCGCCCGTCTATCGTGTGTCCGGCGCCGGCGCCCCAGTTCCATCGCACGTCGTACGGCCATCGCCCGCGGCCGTGGTCGAGCACCGCCCACGACCCCGGCGGCACCTCGTGTGCGACCCCGGCGATGGTGATGGTGCCGGATGCCGGGAGCGCGACATCTTTGACGGTGTACTGGAATCGGCGATGCGACCAGGGCACGACCACGGCGAGGCAGTCGTGGTCGGCGGGGCGGCGCACGGTGATGTCGAACGCGGCATCGGCGATCTCGGCGTGCAGGCGCCACCGCTGCCCGTCCGGGGTGGGCGTGATCGTGATGCCGAGACCTTTGGCGCCGGCCATGGCCACGCCGGTGCCGAGCGAGGCGGGCAGTTGCACGTCGCGGGGCGGGATCACCGTCGCGTTCTTCGACCAGGTGCGCTCGGTGGCGCGGTCGAAGATCCACACCTCGTGCACGGCGGCGTAGTCGATCGACGACACCGTCAGCCCCACGATGTGCGTGGGTGTCATGACGTTCCAGTACTCCCACCGCTTGTTGCGGCCACGGCCCCGACGGATGCCGGAGGTGTCGACCAGCGGCGCGCGCGCCCAGCCGATGGCCTCGGTGTTGAGCCGGCCGCCGGCGACGGTGAGGGAGACGGGTTCGGTGAGTTCGCGTTCGGTCATGCGGGGTCTCCTGCCGCGGCCCGCAGCCTGTCGGTGACGGCGCGCACCGCCTCGATCGGGATTTTGATGAACCGGCGGTCGTAGCTGACCAGACCGTTGACTTCGTCTTCTACGTCGCTGAGCTGCGTGTACACGATGGCACCGAGTCCGCGGGCGATCGCGGGCGCGATCTCTTCGTCGTGCAGCCGCTCGAACGCCCGCCGCAGCGCGGCCTGCGTGCGGTAGGTGCGGTAGCCGAACGTCTTCCGTCCCCACGTGCGGCCGGGCACCGCGAGGCTGTACCCGCCGTACTCGGTCAGGGCCAGCACCCGGTCGTCACGCCGGCGCGGCACTCGGAACCGGCGGAAATACACGTGCAGACTCTGCAGATCGCCGGCGCCCTGGTCGTGCCACCCGCTGGCATGATCGATCGGCCGCGTCGGGTCGAGCTCGGCCACGTGCGCCGCGATGCGAGCCGCGTCGAATTGGCCCCACCCCTCGTTGAACGGCGCCCACAGTCCAATCGACGGGACGGCGCGCAGGTGCGCGATCATGTCGTCGAGTTCGGATTCGAAACGACTGCGGCCGCCGGCGTCCTCCCGCGCGAACCGCTCGTGGTCGCCGTCGTCGAAGCGCACCGGTGTCAGAGCGGGCGCCGTGATCGTCAGCGGACGATACCGGCCGCCACCGTTGACGGCGTCCTGCCACACGATGATGCCCAGCCGGTCACAGTGGTGGTACCAGCGCAACGGTTCGACCTTGATGTGCTTGCGCAGCATTGTGAAGCCCATGTCCTTGGCGAGGCGCACGTCGTACTCGAGCGCGGCGTCGGACGGCGCGGTGTAGCCACCGTCGGGCCAGTAGCCCTGGTCGAGCAGCCCGACCGGCAGGTGCGGCGCGCCGTTGAGCAGCAGCCGCGGGTGCCCCTGCGCGTCGCGCCCGATGCCGAAGGAACGCATGCCGACATAGGAATGCACGGTGTCGGCACCCAGCCGCACCTCGATGTCGTAGAGGAACGGGTCGTCGGGCGACCAGGTGCGCACCGGGGCCGGCAGGGCGATGCGCGTGGGCTCGCCGGGCGTGAGCACGGTGGATGCCACGGTCGTGCCGGCCGCGTCGATGCGCACCCGTGCGACGTCGGGGGCGGCAGTGCCGCCGGGCGATGCGGAAGTGACGCCCGGCGATGCCACAGTGACGCCGGGCGATGCGGCGGTGCCGCCGGCTGGCGTTGCGGGCGCGGGTGCGGGCATGGCGACGTGGACCGTGATCTCGAGTTCGCCGGTGTCGAGGTGCGGCACCAGGTCGAGGTGCGAGATGTGCGTCGCCGGGACGATCTCGAGCCACACCGTCTGCCAGATGCCCGACTGCGGGGTGTACCAGATGCCGCCGCGCGCACGTGATTGCTTGCCACGGGTGAGCCACGCGGCATCCGTCACATCGCGCACGGCGACCACGAGTTCGTGAGCGTCGCCGGCGGTGGACAGCGCATCGGTGACATCGAAGGTGAAGGGCAGGTAGCCGCCGGTGTGGCCGCCGACCTCGACGCCGTCGACAGCGACCCGGCAGGTCTGGTCGACGGCGCCGAAGTGCACCAGCACGCGCTCACCGCGCTGCAGCGCGCGAGGCAGGTCGAAGGTGCGGCGGTACCACAGCAGCTGATCGTGCTGAAGGGTGCGGCCGACGCCCGACAGGGGCATCTCGGGTGAGAACGGGACGACGATGCGGTCGGGCCAGCGGCGCGGCGGGCGGGTCGGATCGTCGACGGCGAGCGGATCGAACTCGGCGTACGGAGTGAAGGTGCAGTCCCACCGGCCGTTGAGGTTCTGCCAGTCGCCGCGCACCAGCTGCGGCCGCGGGTACTCGGGCAGCGGCGCGTCCGGGTCGAGCCGCTCACCCCACGGCGTGAGCATCGGGGCGGTCACGCGTCGACCACCGCCGAGGCGTCTGCGGCAACGGGCGCGCGCCGTGCCAGCAGGACCGGGATCGCCACGAGCACCGCGATCACGGCGGCGGCGAGGAACATCCAGGGTGTGGGCACCTGCTTGATCACGCCGAGGTCTTCGTAGGTCTCGTTCGCGCCGATGATGACGAGCGCGCCGATGAAGGGCCCGATGAGCATGGGGATGAGGATGACGAAGATCATCCGCAGCCCCTGGACCATGCCGATGCGGTCGACCGGCGTCTGGTCGCGGACGTTCGCCGACAGGGAGGCGGTCGACAGCATGAACCCGCCCATCATGATCGTGCCGAACGCGATGACGGTGAGCATGTCGCGGGCGAAGAACATGCCGATGAGTCCGGCGATCATCATGCCGACCGCCGGCAGCACGGCGCGCAGCTTTCCGATGCGGTCGATGATTCGGCCGCCCAGAACGCTGATGACGGCGGCCAGGGTCAGCACGCTGGCGAGGATGATCGCGTACCCGTCGATGCGCAGGTATCGCTGGATGTAGATGATCAGATAGGGGATGAACACCTGCGAGCTCGTGCCGATGATCGCCCACGCGATCAGGATCACGTAGAGACGAGGGTGGGCGCGCACGGTGCTCGGACGCAGACCGTGGATGACGGCGGCGACATAGCCGTCGGTGTTCTTCTCGATGGTCGGCACGTCGCGCACGAGGAACCAGGCGATGACGCCGACGACGGCGGTGACGCCGCCGATGATGCCGAAGAACAGCTTCCACTCGCCGGCCTGGGTGAGCCCGTCGAGGGCACCGAACACCAGCAGCATCGACATGAGCGGCAGGATCGCGAGGGTCGCATCGACGCGGCCGCGGTTGGACGGGTGGGTGGCGTCGGTCACCCAGGCGTTGAAGGCGGCGTCGTTGGCCCCCGAGCCGAACAGCGACATGACGCAATCCAGCACGACGATCGCAACGACGGCGGTGCCGACGACCTGCGCGGCCATGACACCGGACGCCGGCTGGACGAAGCCGAACGTGGCGGTGGTGGCACCCCACAGGATGTAGCCGATCGCGATGAACGGCCGGCGGGAGCGGACCTTGTCCGACCACGCGCCGACGAACATCGTCGCCAGGGTCGCCGCGATCGCCGAGGCGGCCACGAGGATGGCGATCACCGTGGGGTCGGTCGCGATCGTGTCGTAGACGAACACGTTGAGGTACATGTTCTCCACGGTCCACGCTAGCTGGCCGACGAAGCCGACGAGAACGACCACGAACCAGGTGCGGGCGCCGATGGGCACGCGGGCGGGTGTTGCGGCCTCGCGTGAGGCGGCGGGGATTGCGGCGCGTCCGGACGGCGCGGCGGTGCGGTCGGTCATCGGCAACCTTGCTTCTGTCCGTGAGTTTCGGGTGTCTCGATCCTATGCCCCGCCGCGCTGTTCGCCGCCCGCGAACTGTTAGCACTCTGGCATCCCGAGTGCTAATCTGAACGTACTTGAGTCATCACGGCTCAACTTTTGACACCGATGAACAACAAGGAGAGAAACATGGCCACGTATGACCCGTTCCGTGACCTCGACCGCCTGGCGTCGAGCCTCTTCGACACGCGTCGCGGCCCGCGCCGCATGCCGATGGACCTCTATCGCGACGGCGACCACTACGTGCTGAGCGCCGACCTGCCGGGCATCGACCCCGGTTCGGTCGACATCGACGTCGACGGCCAGCTGCTGACCATCCGCGCCGAGCGCACACTGCACTCCGGCGACGACGTCAAGTGGATCACCCGCGAGCGCGAGGCGGCGAGCTTCCTGCGCCAGCTGAACCTCGGCCAGGGCATCGACACCGAGAGCATCGCCGCGACCTACGACAACGGCGTGCTGACGGTGACCATCCCGGTCAGCGAGAAGGCCAAGCCCCGCAAGGTGCAGGTCGTCGCCGGCGCTGAGGCGCCCACGATCCGGGCACACGAGTCGAGCGACCAGCCGCAGCCGATCGACCAGTGATGATGCGGGGCCGACCCGCCTGAGCGGCCGGCCCCGGCTCGGCGACACCGCCCCGCGTCCGCACGGACCGGGGCGGTGTCGTGTTGGGGCAGCGACGCCGGCCCCGTTGCGGCCGGGGCGTCCACCGTTGCGGGCGGGCGTCGCGCCACCGCGACAGCGCCGCATCAGCCACCCGCGCGCCGAACGGCACCGGGCGCGCCGCTCAGCATTCGACGACGTTCACCGCGAGGCCGCCCTCGCTGGTCTCCTTGTACTTGGTCGACATGTCGATGCCGGTCTGACGCATGGTCTCGACGACCGCATCGAGCGACACATAGTGGCTGCCGTCGCCGCGCAAGGCCAGTCGCGCCGCCGTCACTGCGGTCGAGGCCGCGATCGCGTTGCGCTCGATGCAGGGGATCTGCACGAGTCCGCCCACGGGGTCGCACGTGAGCCCGAGGTGATGCTCCATGGCGATCTCGGCCGCGTTCTCGATCTGTCGATTGGTGCCGCCCATGACCGCGGTCAGTCCGCCGGCCGCCATCGCGCAGGCCGAACCGACCTCGGCCTGGCAGCCGCCCTCCGCTCCCGAGATCGAGGCGTTCGCTTTGAACAGCGACCCGAGGGCCGTGGCTGTCAGCAGGAACCGACGGATGCCGCGCCGCCGGTTCGCCTCGGCCACGGCGGCTTCGTCACGTGCGGTCGCGGCGGCGTGACCGCGTGCGGCCTCGGCCGATCCGGCCGCGGCCTCGGACCCTCCCACGCCGAAGCCCAGCAGCGCCGAGCCGACCAGCTCACCGTGCGGCGTGACCGCGTTGCCCGCGCCCAGCCCCGAGTCGGCGAGGAACCGCCACCAGTACATCGCCACAGCGGGCAGGATGCCGGCGGCCCCATTCGTCGGCGCAGTGACGACCCGCCCGCCTGCGGCGTTCTCCTCGTTGACGGCGAGTGCGAACGCACCCAGCCACTCGCCCGGCAGTTCACGGTGACCGTCGGCGGTCGATGCGTCCAGCTGCGCGCGGATCGTCGCGGCGCGGCGCTTCACCCGCAGCACGCCGGGCAATTCTCCCTGGGCCGCGAGCCCGGCCTCGACGCACGCGGCCATCGCATCCCAGATCGCGTCGAGCCCCGCGGCGACGCCGGCCTCGTCGCGCAGCGCCTGCTCGTTGCGGCGCGCCGCCTCGGCGATCGTGATGCCCTGCTCATCGCACAGGGCGAGCAGCTCCTCCGCGCTGTCGAAGGCGAGCGGGAACGCGGCCGCCACCACGCGCGCGTCTTCGCCCTCGCGGCGGATGAACCCGCCTCCCACCGAGTAGTAGGTCTCGTCGGCGAGCACGGCCCCGTCGCCCGCGAACGCACGCAGCGTCATCGCGTTCGGATGGGCGGGCAGCCGCGTCCGCGGCGCGAACTCGACGTCGGACTTCTCGAACGCCACGGCATGGGTGCCGTGCAGCCGCAGCTCGCGGCCGGTGGGCCAGTCGGCCCAGGCGGCGCGCACGGCCGCGGGGTCGGCCGTCTCGGGGTCGAGTCCACCGAGGCCGGCGACGACGGCATCCGGTGTGCCGTGGCCGATGCCGGTCGCTCCGAGCGATCCGTACAGCACGCACCGCACACGAGAGGTGGATGCCAGGGCGCCCGACGCCGCCAGTCGCGCGGCGAAGTCGCGGGCAGCACGCATGGGTCCGACGGTGTGGGAGCTCGAGGGTCCTACTCCGATGGAGAACAGCTCGAACGCCGAGACGTATGCGCTCACGGTCCCAGGCTACGCGCGCCGTAGGCTGACGGGGTGACCGCCGCCTCCGACATCGACTCCACCACCGCCCGGCAGACACCGCAAGCGCCGGAGCCCGCCGATCCGCACCTCTGGCTCGAAGACATCACGGCGCCCGACGCGCTGGCCTGGGCGGCCGAGCGCACCGCCGAAACCGAGGCCACGTTCCGCGATGAGGCGCTCGAGCAGCGGCTGCGCGGCATTCTCGACGACCCCGACCGGCTCATCGTGCCGTCGCGGCACGGCGATCTCATGTATCACCTGTGGCGCGACGCCGACAATCCGCGCGGCCTGTGGCGCCGCACGAGCCGTGCCGCCTTCGCCGCCGGGGCCCCGGAGTGGGAGGTGCTGCTCGATCTCGACGCGCTCGGCCGCGCCGAGGGCACGCCGTGGAGCTTCGGCGGCACCGTCCACGGCCCCGCCGGCAGCGGCCGCGCGCTCGTGCGGCTGAGCCCCGACGGCGGCGACGCGGTCGTCGTCCGCGAATTCGACCTCGAGAAGGTGGGCTTCGTCGATCAGGCGCCGTTCCACCTCGACGCCCACAAGCACCGCACCGCGTGGCTCGACCGCGACACCGTGCTGGTGGCCAGTGCCCTCGACGGGGGCGGCGTGACCGACTCGGGCTACCCGATCTCGGCGCGGGTGTGGCGACGCGGGACGCCGCTCGCCGAGGCGCCGACCGTTATCGAAGGCACCCGCAGCGACGTCGGTGTGTTCGTCGATTCCGACTCCGCACGGGGCACCGCCGCCGTCGTCGTCGCGCGCGACTTCTTCCATTCCGAGGTGTGGACGTGGGATGCCGCAGCGGCTGCCCCCGGTACGACGCCCACCCCGATCCGGATCCACGCGCCCCAGGATGCGCGCATCGACGTCCACGGCGTCCTCGTCGCGGTGCGCACGACGACCCCGTGGCAGGTCGCCGGGACCACCCACCCCGGGGGCACGCTGCTGATCGGTCCGCTGCAGACCCTCACCGCCGGTGACGGCTCGGCGCTGCGCGTCGCGTTCGCGCCCACCGAACACGCGGTGCTCGAGACCTGGTGCTGGACGCGGAACCGGCTCGTGCTCACCGTGCTCGACCGAGTGCAGTCGAGCCTTCTCGCACTCGACCCCGAGGCGCTGCTGGCCGACGACACCCCCCGCGCGGGCGAGGTACCGCTCCCCCTCGCTCTCGACGGTGACGATCTGTTCTCGGCCAGTGTCGTCACGCTCGACGACACGGTGGACGACGAGGTCTGGGTCGTGGCCCGCGGCTTCCTCACTCCGCCCACGCTCATCGTCACCGATGCGGTCGCCCCGGCGCCGCGCGTCGTGCAGCAGGCCGCGCCCGCGTTCGACACCACGGGCCTGATCGCCACGCAGCACTGGGCCACCAGCGCCGACGGCACCGGCATCCCCTACTTCGAGGTCGGGCCGCGCGAGCGCAGCACGACCCTGCCCGTGCTCATGAGCGGCTACGGCGGCTTCGAGCACGCGCTCACGCCGGAGTATCAGAGCCTGGTCGGCCCGGCGTGGCTCGAGAAGGGGCGCGTGTTCGTGGTCGCGAACATCCGCGGCGGCGGCGAGTTCGGGCCCGACTGGCACCTCTCCGCGTTGCGCGAGAACCGACACCGCGCCTACGAGGACTTCGTCGCCGTCGCCCGCGATCTCGTCGCCCGCGGTGTGGCCACGGCGCAACAGATCGGATGCCACGGGCGCAGCAACGGCGGTCTGCTCGTGGGCAACATGCTCACCCGGTATCCCGGTGACTTCGGCGCGGTCGTCTGCGGGGTGCCGCTGCTCGACATGCGGCGCTACACCCGCCTGTCGGCCGGCGCGAGCTGGATCGCGGAGTACGGCGACCCCGACGTGCCCGGCGACTGGGAGTTCATCCGCACCTTCTCGCCGTACCACCTGGTCGACGGCCGGCGGTCGTACCCGCCGTCATTGACCTATGCGGCGGCCAGCGACGACCGGGTCGGACCGGCGCAGGCGCGCAAGATGGCCGCGCGGCTGCGCGACGAGACCGGCGCCGAGGCGTACTACCTCGAACCGGTCGAGGGCGGGCACGCCGGCACGATCGACAATGCCGCCACGGCCGCGCTGCACGCGACGATCCACGCTTTCCTCGACGACGTGCTGACGCGCGCCTGACCCGGACCTCAGGGCTTCTGGAACGCCACGAGGCCCACGGTGTTGCGCTCGGGATCGCGGATGAACGCCTGCCATTCCTCATGCCCTTCGGGCCCCAGCCGGTCGGAATCGTGTACGTAGATCACGTGCGGCGGGCTGACGACCTCGACGAGGCCGTCGAGGCGCTCGAGGGTCTCGTGCACGTTGTCCACGCGCAGGTAGATCAGTGCCGACGGTGCCGCCGCGTCCAGCAGCAGCCGCGTGCCGTCGAGGTCGAAGAACACGAGGCCGGGCTCGTCGAACCGTGCCAGCGGCGGCCGCTCCAGCAGCGTCGTGTAGAAGTCCGACGCCCGGTCGAGGTCGTCGGCATGCTGCGCGATCTGAACGAGGTTCATGGCGGTCTCCGATCGTGGTCGCCCCGGCCCGTCGCACCCGCAGGGGCCTCCCTCTAGTGTGGAGGCAGGAGGAGCTCATCGCCATGACCACGCTCACCACGGTCGACGACGACCGTGTCGCCGTCGAAGAGTCCCTCGACGCGCTCGGACCGGTCGACGACGGCTTCCGTGAGCGCCTGGACGCCGAACTGCCCCGCCTGCACGCGGCACTCCTGGTCGGCGACGACGGCCTCGAACAGCTCATGTCGCTGGTCGCGATGGCATGCGCGTCGTGGAACCAGCGCCCGATCGACCTCAAGGTGCACGACGCCCGCGCGAGCGACCCCGCCCGGCACCGGTCGCAGCGGGCCCTCGGGGCGACCTGCTCGCCGGCCCGGTACGCGGGCAACCTCGCCGGTATGCGCGACGAGATCGGGTACCTGCGCGAACTCGGCGTCACCGTGCTGCACCTGTCCGACGTGCTCGTCGACGCGGGTACGGTCGACCCGGGCGTCGGGAGCACGGCGCGACTGGCCGAACTGGCCGCCGAACTGCGTCTGGCCGGCATCGCCCTGTCGCTGGATCTGCCCGCCGGCGCCGACCCCGTCGCCGACGCGCTCACGCTGGCCAACCTGGGCGTCGAGGTGCTGCGCGTGGACGGCGACCCCGACCGGATCACGGTGCTGGCCGCGGTGCTGGCCCTGGCCGCGCCGTCGATGCAGCTGGCGGGCACGAACGACGCGAGTGGATGCCGGCTGGTCCACGACCGTTCCGGCAGCGTCCTGCTCTGGGACGCCCTCGCGACCCGCGATCCACGACGCCTGCAGCGGGCGCTCGAGACCCGCGAGCAGATGCCGCACGCCGTGCGGCTGGCCGCAGTGCGCGACGAGGAGGCGCTCGACGCGAGCCTGGCGGACGCTGCCCTGGGCTTCGACGATGCCCACCGCGCCTTCCTCACCGCGTTCTACCTCGGCCGCGAGCCGGGCAGCTTTGCACGCGGCGTGCCCTTTCCCGATGCCGAGGGCGCGCAGGTGGCCGGCACCACGGCATCCCTCGCCGGCGTCGAGGCCGGCGACGACGGCGGTGAAGACCGCATCGTGCTCGCGCACGCCCTGACGTTCTCGATGGGCGGGATGCCGGTGCTGTATCTGGGCGACGAGGTCGCGCAGCTGAACGACCCCACCTACGCCGACGACCCCGAACGGCGCCACGACCCCCGCTGGGTGCACCGCGGCAACAAGCCGCGCGACCGCTACGCGGACCGCGGGGATGCCGGAACCACCGCCGGCCGGATCTTCCGGCGCCTGACCAGGCTCATCGCCGCGCGGCAGGCGACGACCGAGTTCGCCGGCGACGAACTGGTCGGCTTTCACGTGCCGGCCGCCACGGTGGTCGGCTTCCAGCGGCCCGGCCCGCACGCCGTGGTGCTCGTGCTCGCCAACGTCGGTGAGCAGCAGGCGCTCATCGATCCGCTGACCTTGTCGGGTTTCGAACGCGGCGCCGAGGACCTCGTCCACGGTGTGGACCTCGACCTCGACGAGGGCATCGCGCTGCCGTCGCACGGTTTCGTCTGGCTGCGGGTCAGGCCGCTGTAGATGGGGCCCGCGACAGCGAAGGCACGCCCCTGGGCGGCGCTGTGGGCGTCATCGCATCCCGGCCCCACGCTGGTGGTGACCGCACTCTCGCTCGCGCTCGGCGTCGCGGTGGCGCTCGAGCCGTGGCGACTGGGGCTGCTGACTGTCGCGGTGCTGTGTGGCCAGCTCTCGGTCGGTCTGTCCAACGATGCGTTCGACGCCGCGCGCGATCGTGCGGTCGGGCGCACCGACAAGCCCGTCGCCGGCGGCGCGGTGAGTGACCGGACGGCCACGCTCGCCGCGCTGGCGACCCTGGGGCTGGCGCTGCTGCTGTCGGCACCGCTGGGGTGGCGGATGCTGGCCGCGCACGCCCTCGCGCTCGGATGCGCCTGGGCGTACAACGCCGGGCTCAAGGCGACCGCGTCATCGATCCTGCCGTTCGTGGTCAGCTTCGGGGTGTTTCCCTCGTTCGCACCGCTGTCGGCGCCCGAACCGGCGTTCGCGGCCGCCTGGGCGTGGGTGGCGGGGGCGGCGCTGGGCGCCGCGGTGCACCTGACCAACGTGCTGCCCGACCTGGAGGACGATGCGCGCACCGGCATCCGCGGACTGCCGCATCGGCTGGGCCCGCGCG
>JAEXHA010000096.1 GCA_023450335.1 Actinomycetes bacterium
CGCCCACACCGAGGCGGTCGGCGACCGCGACGGCCGGATCGGCGCTTCGGCGTTCGAGAATGCGGCCGAGGCGACCGCGGCGCTGCTCGGCGACGACGAGCGCGCCGCCCTCCAGACCCGCGTCGACGACCACGCGGCGGCGACGTCCGCGGCCCGTGCGCGCCTGCTCGAGCTCGAACTCGATGCGGCTGACGACGACGAGGTCACCTCCGACGCGGTGGCGGACGCCGAACGCGACGCGGCCGCCGCCGACCGTGCGCGCGCCGCCGCGATCGGCGCTCTGCGCGACGCCGAGAACGTCGCCGAGCGACTGCGCGAGCTCCTCATGCAGGTCGACGACGCCTACGCCGCCGTGTCGGCTCAGGCCGAAGAGGCGGCCGTGGTCACCCGGCTGGCCGACACGGTGGCCGGCCGTGCCCCCAACACCAAGAAGATGGACCTCGAGACCTTCGTCCTGGCCGCCGAGCTCGAAGAGATCGTCGCCAAAGCCAATCTGCGGCTCAGCGAGATGTCGTCGGGGCGCTACACGCTGCACCATTCCGATGCGCTGCAGGCGCGTGGCCGGGCATCGGGCCTGGGCATCGAGGTGCTCGACGCGCACACCGGCCGGCTGCGCTCGCCGCAGTCGCTGTCGGGCGGCGAGACGTTCCTGGCATCCCTCGCCCTCGCACTGGGGCTGGCCGAGGTCGTCACCGGCCGCGCCGGCGGCCTGCGGCTGGACACTCTGTTCGTCGACGAAGGGTTCGGCTCGCTCGACCCCGAGACCCTCGAACTGGCCATGCGCACGCTCGACGACCTGCGCGTGGGCGGGCGCACCGTCGGGGTCATCAGCCACGTCGAGGCCATGAAAGAGCAGTTGCCGGCCCAGCTGGTGGTCATCGCGGCCGGCGACGGCCCGAGCATCATTCAGCAAGAGCTCCGGGCGCCGGTCGGCTGAGCGATCACGTGAGCTTGTACCCGACGCCGCGCACCGTCTCGATGCGGTCGGAGCCGAGCTTTCCGCGCAGGTAGCCGACATACACGTCGGCGACGTTGGAGCCCGGGTCGAAGTCGAACCCCCACACCCGGCTCAGCAGCTGCTCGCGGCTGAGCACCTGCCCCGCGTTGCGGATGAACTCTTCGGCCAGCGCGAACTCGCGCGCCGACAGCTCGACCGCCCGCCCGCCCACGCGGGCCTCGCGCGTGCGGACGTCGAGCGAGATGTCACGGTGGCTCAGCGTCGCCACCGCGGCGGTGTCGTCGTCACGCCGCATCCGCAGCCGGATGCGCGCGAGCAGCTCGTCGAACCGGAACGGCTTGCCGAGGTAATCGTCGGCGCCGCCTTCGAGGCCGGCCACGGTGTCGTGCAGTTCGACGCGGGCGGTGAGCATGATCACGGGCATCCGCGAACCGCCGCCGCGCAGCTGCTCGAGCACCTGAAACCCGTCCATGCGGGGCATATTGATGTCGAGCACGAGCAGGTCGAACTCACCCGACTGCGCGAGATCGAGAGCCTCGACCCCGTCGCCGGCGACGCGGGTGGCGAATCCGGCTGCCCGCAGGCCCTTGTCGATGAAGCCCGAGATGCGGGTCTCGTCCTCGGCGATGAGAATGGATGCCACGGCGCTCACTCCTTCGAAACGCCGACCGCCGTCGGCAGCGGGGGTCTGGGTGGGATGTGGATGTCGGACGGCGTTCGGGCCGCGGGCGGCTGGGCGTCGGCGACGACGCCGGGAAGGGTGATGGTGAACACCGCGCCCCCGCCGTCGGCATCATCGACCTGCACGGACCCGCCGTGGGCACGGGCGATGACCTGAACGATGTTCAGCCCCAGCCCGCTGCCGCGGCCGTCCTGGTCGGCGCGGTAGAACCGATCGAAGACCGCGCTCTTGAGTGCGTCGGGCACTCCCGGGCCGTGATCGCGGACCCAGACGTGCAGATCACCGGCCGTGACCCGGCTGCCGATCTCGATGTCACCGCCACCGTGGGTCACTGCGTTCTGGGCGAGCTGCAGCACGGCCTGCGTCACGCGGTCGGGGTCGATGTGGGCGATCGCCTCGGCTAGCGGGCCCGCGGTGACCTCGGCTCCGGCGATCGCCTGCGCGTTGCGCACGAGCTGACGGGTGAGGTCTCCGGCATCCGTCGCGCGCGGGGTGATGGGCGAGGGGCCGTGCAGGGTCGCCGCACGGCCGAGGTCCTGCACGAGGGCTCCCATGCGCTCGAGCTCGTCGACGACCAGCGCGCGGGTGGCCACGACGTCATCGGGATCGGCGGTGTTCATGACCTCGAGGTGCCCCTGCACGATCGTGAGGGGGGTCTTCAGCTCGTGCCCCACGTCGCTGAGCAGCTGGCGCTGCGAGTCGAGGGCGGCGTCGAGTCGGTCGAGCATGTCGTTCATGGTCGCGGCCAGATCCGACACATCGTCACGACCGTTGATGGGCAGTCGCTCCGACAGCGACTGGGCCGACACACGCTGTGCGGTCTCGCGCATCTGCCGCAGCGGGCGCAACAGCCGTGTCGACACGATGAGGGCGACCAGAGCGATCACCGCCAGCGCGATCGCACCGGCGATGAGGTACGCCTCGGCGGCCTCGTTGATCTCGGCCAGTTCGCCGTTGATGTCGTACGCCATCGCGAACACGACGTGCTCGGCAGCCTCACCGCCGGCTACGGCGATCGGCGCGGCCAGATACCGCCAGGCCACCTCATCGTGCACGAAGGTGCCGATGACCGGATCCGACCCGGACGCCGCGGCGGACACATGCGCGGCGAACGACGGGACCGACTGCAGATCGACGTCCAGCGGCACGCCGGGCACCATGGCCGCTCGCCCGTCGATGATCCCCAAGGCCCCGGTGTGATCGTCGGGGCTCATCCGCTGCACGACGGCGCGGAGCGCTTCATCCGCGCCGGGCCACGAACCCGACGCGTCCTGCCCGTTCTCGACGAGGAAGCGTGCCGAGGCGAGGTTGTCTTCGAGTCGGTCATCGATGCCCTCGAGGATGTTGGCTCGCTCCACGAGGTACACCGCGACACCGACGGTGGTCAGCCCCAGCGCCGCGACCAGGGTGATCACCGCGACGATGCGCGTGCGCACCGACACGGTGAACCTGCGGCGGGGCGCGGGCGTGTCCATGGCCATCAGTATGGTCATTGCCGGGGCGTGACGGGGGCGACCGTAAGAGATGTCTCATCGTTCCCGGGCCCCTCACACGCCACATCCATGGTGTGATCGGACGCGTGGACCACACTCCCGCCGCCGAGCCGGCCGACCCCGCGCAGCCCGATGCCTCCCCGGCACGGCTCGTCGCCGACGCGCTCGGACTCGCTCCGGCGGCGCTGCAGCTGATCTCGCGCGAACCGCTCGGGCCGGGCAGCGTCACCGGGTTCGCCGTCGCAGCCGACCAGCCGTTGGTCGCCTACGTCGACACGTCGCGGCACCGTGTGCCGCAGGAGACCGGCATGGTGCTCGAGGGTGTGGCGCGCGTGTGGATCCACCCTGCCGACCCCCACCTGCCGGCACTGGCCCCCGCCGCGTTCGGGCATGCGGCCGAGGTGCTGCTGCAACGGCTCGGCATCGTCGCCACCGGCATGCCCGAGATCGTCGGCTACCGGCCGGGCCGCCGCGCGGTGCTCAGGATCGCCACCGCAGCGGGCACGATCTGGGTGAAAGTGGTGCGCCCCCGCCGCGTCGAACGGGTGGTCCAGGCGCACGCCGTTCTGCGCGAGCGCGGGCTTCCGGTGCCGACGGTGCGCGGGTGGTCACCGGACGGCCTCCTGGTGCTCGACGACGCGCCGGGTGTTCCCGCCACCGACGGCGGGTGGGATCCGGCGGCCCTGCTCGACGAGGTCGACCGGCTGCGGGCCCGGCTGGCGGAGGGAGACACCGCCTGGCCCGCCCGCACGTCGCTGGCCGGCCGGCTGTCGTGGTACACCGAACGGCTGCGTGCCGCGCATCGCGATGCCCGCGATGCCGTCGACGAGATCGCGCGGCGAGCGGATGCCGGAATGCACGGTGAGCACTCGGTTCAGACGATCCACGGTGACCTGCACCTGGGCCAGTTGTTCCTCGACCCCGGCTCGGGGCGCATCATCGGTCTCATCGACGTCGACACCGCCGGTCGCGGCGACCCCGCCGACGATGCCGCCGCGTTCATCGGGCACGCGATCGCCAGCGCGGTGCTTACCGAGGAGGACCGTGATGCCGCGACCGTGTGGGCGCTGGCCGACGGCGCAGTCCGCCGATGGGCGCGCGAGCCGCGCACGCGTGCGCTCGCCGCGGTGCACCTGCTGGGCCACGCCCTGGCCGCGGCGGAGTCGGATGTGACGCCGCGCGCCGATCGGCTGCTCTCACGCGCCGGCGACCTGGTCGGGATCTAAGAGAACTCTCATCGAAGTCTTCGGATCGCTTTACGCGCGCAGACGAGAGTGAAGGTGCGGTCGCTGGTCGTGACCGCTCGCCCGGCAAGCATCGCACCGGGCCGGCACGCAGGGAGGCCTCGATGAACCGCACGTGGATCAGCTATGGCATCGTCGGTGTCATCGGGGTGGGCGTGATCGCCGGCGGCGCCTCCGCGGCGGCCGCCTCGATGGAGTTGCGCACGACGAGCGGTGAGGTCCTGCCCGGGGGAGTGATCACCGGCACGGGCGGCGCATTCCTCGATCGGCCCACCGCGCACCTGCGGGTCACGTCCACATCGGTGACCGTGATCTCGGCCGTGAGCCCGACCGCGCTCATCAGCGCTGTCTCGGTGGCTGATCGTGACGCCGAAACGGCACCGGTGCGCAGCGCGGCGTCGGCCCGCAGCGCTGCCACGCCGCCGAGCCCGGCATCGGCGCCGAGCCCGGCATCGGCTCCGGCTCCTGCGTCGGCGCCGTCTCCGGCATCCATCGCCAGCGTGCCCTCGCCTCGCAGTGTGGCCACCCCCGCCAGTCCGGTCTCCGCCGCCAGCGCGGGGTCGGTCAGCTCGGCCTCGTCGAACTGATGCGCGGCGCCATCGCAGGGTTGAGCCCCGGTAAGAACGCCCTCATGAGGATCTTCGAGGGGCCTTAGCCCCGTCGCTCAGACTCGAAGCAGACGGTCACCGGACCGGCCTACAGACGCACGGGAGGAAGAACAATGAACAAGAAGTGGATCGCCTACGGTGTCACCGGCCTCGTCGGCCTCGGCGTGATCGCCGGCGGCGCGACCGCAGTGGCGGAGACCATGGATCTGCGTACGACCGGCGGCGAGGTCGTCCCCGGCAGCGCCGTCACCGGCAAGGAGAGCACCGTGCTCGACAACCCGGCCGTGAAGCTGCGGGTCAGTGACACCTCGGTGTCGGTGGTCTCAGCGGTCAGCGCCGCCGCCCAGGCTTCGGCGGTCTCGTCGCCCAGCCCCGTCTCGGCGCCGACCGCCGTGTCTGCGCCCAGCCCGGTCTCCGTGCACACCCCGGTCTCCGCGCCGAGCCTCGTCTCCGCGCCCAGCCCCGTCTCGGCCCCGAGCCCGGTCTCCGCACCGAGCCCTGTCTCTGCGCCGAGCCCGGCCACCCCGCCCAGCCCCGCGTCGCCGGCCAGCCCCGCGTCGGCGAACTCGCCCGCGTCGGTGAACTCCGCCAGCTCCGCCAACTGAGCCGATCGCGGTACGCCGATCGCGATGACGGCAGAGGGGCCCCTGAGGATCGGGGGCCCCTCTGCCGTGCGCGGACGTCGGCGCCACGCTTTAGGCTGGCGGGGTGAACAAGAACACCCTGTGGACCATCCTCGCCGTCATCGGCGCGATCGTGATCGCATGGGTACTGGTGGACGTCGTGTTCAAGCTCGTCTGGTTCCTTGGCAAGCTGCTGCTGGTCGCGGTGGTTGCCCTCGTGGTCTACGGCGTCATCCGTCTGGCCATGCGCTCGTCTGATTGACACGGTCGGCTCCCTCCCCAGGCCGGCTTTTCTGGGCCAGGATGGAGGCACGGACAAGGGAGCGTGACATGAGTCTGCAGAGCGTCGTCCTCGATACACCCGCCGGGATCTCGGCCCGGCTCGGATGGGATCCCGCCACGACGGTGCATGACCGCCGCCGCATCCTCGCGAAGGAGCTCATCGGGACGCGGCTGAACTGCGAGGCGAAGGAGATCTCCATCGTCCGGGAGGAGCCCCGGGGGTTCGGCTATCACACGCAGCTCATCGCCTCGCGCGACGGGGTCGAGCTGCCCATCGCGATCAAGACCGCGAGCTTCCGCGCCGCCACCATCGTCGCGATCTGCGATCCGGGGCTGCCGTTGGGCATCGACATCCGCGACCTGCGTCCCGACGACGACGAGCTGCGGCGGATGCGCAAGCACTCGCACCTGCTCGACGAGTCCAACGTGCCGGTGCTCGTGAAGCACTGGACCAACACGCAGGCTGTCCTCGAAGCCGACGGCCGCAACAACCGCGTCGCCCCCGACCACGTCCGCCTGAATTCGACCCACACCAAGGGGTGGATCCCGGACCGTGCCATGCAGTACGCCCTGGTCGACGCGTCCCGCGACGCGTGGGTCATCACCCTCGCGTACGGCCTGCTGCCCGAGGCCTGACCCGCGGCGAGAGGCCTGACGTGCGGCGAGCGGATGCCGGTGGCCCCTGCCCCGGCATCCGTCCCACGCGCGCTCAGCGACCGGGCCGGCGCACGGGGGCGATCACTCGGCGTACTCGGGTAATGCGGCGTCGAGCTCGGCCAGCCACGCTCGCGCGTTGCCGTCGGACGGGGCGCGCCAGTCGCCGCGCGGCGACAGGGACCCGGCCGGCAGCACCTTGGGGCCGTTGGGGATCGCGGAGCGCTTGAACTGCGCGAACCCGAAGTAGCGCTTCAGGAACACCCGTAGCCACCGCACGATCTCGGCGCGGTCGTAGCCGTAGCGGTCGGCGTCGGGGAATCCGGGTGGCCAGGCTCCGGCATCCGGATCGGCCCAGGCCTTCTCAGCGAGGTACGCGATCTTCGACGGCCGCAGCCCGTAGCGCAGCACGTGGAACAGCGCGAAGTCGTGCAGGGCGTAGGGTCCGATGGTGTCCTCGGTCGACTGCACCTTGCCGTCTTGACCGGCCGGCACCAGTTCGGGGCTGATCTCGGTGTCGAGCACCGACTGCAGCACGCCCTTCGCGTCGTCGGTCAACGATGTGCCCGACTCGTCGGACGCGCTGTGCGCGATGACCCAGCGGATGAGGTGCTGGATCAGGGTCTTGGGCACGCCGGCGTTGACCGCGTAGTGGCTCATATGGTCGCCGACGCCGTACGTCGCCCAGCCCAGCGCGAGCTCCGACAGATCGCTGGTGCCCACCACGAACCCGCCGTTCTGGTTCGCAAGGCGGAACAGGAAGTCGGTACGGGCGCCGGCCTGCACGTTCTCGAACGTCACGTCGTAGACCGGCTCGCCGCCTGCGAAGGGGTGGCCGATGCCAGTGAGCAACTCGGTGGCCATCGCACGGATGTCGACGGTCTCGATCGTCGCGCCGATGGCTTCGGCGAGCCTGATCGCGTTCGACTTGGTGTGGTCGCTCGTGGCGAAGCCGGGCATCGTGTACGCGAGGATGTCGCTGCGCGGCCGGCCCATGCGGTCCATCGCCCGGGCGATCACCAGCAGCGCGTGCGTCGAGTCGAGACCGCCGCTGACCCCGATCACCGGCTTGGGGGATCCGATCGCGCGCATGCGCTGCTCGAGCCCCGACACCTGGATGTTGAAGGCCTCGTAACAGTCCAGGTCGAGCCGGGCCGGGTCGTCGGGCACGAACGGGAAACGGTCGAGCGGACGGCGCAGACCGATGTCGGACGCCGGCGGATCGAGCAGGAACGTGACCGTGCGGAAATCGGCATCCACCGACTCGATGTGCACCTCGCGTGCGCGACGATTGTCGTCGAACGTGCCCTGCCGCAGCCGGTCCTGCCGCAGCCGGTCGAGGTCGACGTCGGCGGTCGACCGGCGCGGGCCGTCGGGGAAGCGCTCGGTCTCGGCCAGCAGCGCGCCGGTCTCGTAGATCATCGTCTGGCCGTCCCACGACACATCGTTGGTCGACTCGCCCTGGCCGGCCGCGGCGTACACGTACGCGGCCAGGCATCGCAGCGACTGCGACCGGCAGAGGTCCTTGCGGTCCTCGGCCCGCGCGACGGTGATGGGGCTGCCCGACAGGTTGACCAGCACCGTGGCACCGGCCAGCGCCGCCCGCGACGACGGGGGGATCGGCACCCACACGTCTTCGCACACCTCGGCGTGCACGGTGAGGCCCGGCACATCCATGGCGTCGAACAGCAGGTCGGGGCCGAACGGCGCCGAGAGCTCACCGCGGTCGAACCACTGCCCGCGCGTGTCGTCGCCCGGGGCGTACCAGCGGCGCTCGTAGAACTCGCGGTACGTGGGCAGATACGACTTCGGCACGATGCCCAGCACCTCGCCGCGGTGAATCGCGACGGCGCAGTTGTAGAGCCGTGACCCGTGGCGCAGCGGCGCACCCACGAACATCAGCGGCAGCAGGTCGGCCGTCTCCTGCGCGATCTGAAGGAGCGCCTGCTCGACCGCGTCGAGCACGACGTCCTGCATGACGAGGTCTTCGATGGCGTATCCGGTCAGACACAGCTCGGGGAACACCGCCACCGCGACGGCGTCGTCGTGGCATTCGCGCGCGGCGGTGATGACGGCCTGAGCATTGCCCGCCGGGTCGGCGATCGCGACGGGGATCGTGCATGCCGCGACCCGCGCGAACCCGTGACGGTAGGCGCTGCCGAACTCGAGGGTGTCGCTCATTCCCTCAGTCTGTCAGGTGACCGCCTCCCGCGACATCGGTGTCGCAGGTCGCGGCTAGGGTCGATGCCGAGAGGGGACAATGCGATACATCCACGATGAGGGCCGGATCGTCTGGAGCGCGAGCGATCTGAAAGCGGCGGCCGAATGCGAGTTCGCATGGCTGCGGGCGATCGACGCCAAACTGGGGCGGGTGCCCGCGGTCGAAGACCCCGAAGATCTCACGCTGCAGCGGGCCGGGCGATTGGGCACCCAACACGAATTGCGGGTGCTCGAGGACTACCGGCGCCGATTCCCGGGCCGGGTCGTCGAGATCGCCGAGACACGGTCATCGGATGCCGCGGGCTTGGCGCACGCGGTCAGCGCGACCAACGCCGCATTGGCCTCAGATGCGGCCGTCATCTATCAGGCCGCCTTCGCCACCGACGAGTTCGTCGGATTCGCCGACTTCCTCGTCCGGGACGACGAGGGCCGGTGGCTCGTGCAGGACACCAAGCTCGCCCGCCACGCGCGGGTGACGGCGCTCATGCAGCTGGCGGCATATGCCGATCAGCTCGATCGCCTCGGCGTCACCGTCGCGCCCGACGTCGAGCTCCTGCTGGGCGACGGCACGACCTCGACGCACGCGCTGCACGACATCGCCCCGGTGTTCGCGCTGCGCCGCGCCCGGCTGCGGGCTCTCGTCGCCGACCGCGACGTGGCGGCGGCCTCCGCCGGCGAGGCGATCGCGTGGGGCGATGAGCGCGGCGCGCTGCGCATCGTGGCCTGCGGGCGCTGCGCCACGTGCGATCTCGAGGTGATCGCGCACCGTGATCTGCTGCTGGTGGCCGGCATGCGGCCGGTGCAGCGCGAGCGGCTGCGTGCCGCCGGCATCCACACCATCGATGCGCTCGCCGAGGCCCGTGAGGCGCCCGCCCGCATGTCGTGGGACACCTTCTCGAGCCTGCGTACCCAGGCTCGGCTGCAGCTGGCCAGTCCCGCCGGCGGGCTCGCGCCGGTCGCACCCCTGGCCGCCACGTCGCCGGAGAACGCCCCAGCCCCGGCCCCGGTGACACCGCCGGTGCCGACCTACGAGGTGGTCTTCCCCCGGGCGCTCGGCGCTCTCCCGCGCCCGGATGCGGGCGACCTGTTCTTCGACTTCGAGGGCGACCCGCTGTTCACTGAAGGGGAGGGCCATCAGTGGGGCATCGACTACCTGTTCGGGTGGACCGACGTCCACGACCAGTACAGCGCGCTGTGGGCGCACACGTTCGAGCAGGAGAAGCGCGCCTTCGAACGGTTCCTCGACATGGTGCGGGCGCAGCGCCAAGCGCATCCGGGCATGCACATCTACCACTACGCGCCCTACGAGCCGACCCATCTGCTGGCCATGGCGGCGAAGTACGGGGCGCGCGAGAGCGAGGTCGACCGGCTGCTGGCCGACGGCGTGTTCGTCGACCTGTATCCCATCGTCCGTCGCGCGCTGCGGGTCGGGTCGCGGTCCTACTCGATCAAGAAGCTCGAGCCGCTCTACATGGGCGCCGAGGTGCGCACCAGCGACGTGCAGCGCGGCGACGACTCGATCGTGCAGTACGTCGAGGCGCGGGCACTCGACGAGGCCGGTGACGCTGCGGGCGCGCAGCGCATCCTCGACGACCTCGCCGATTACAACCGCTACGACTGCGTGTCGACCCGCCGGCTGCGCAACTGGCTCATCGACCGGGCCCGCGACGCGAACCTGCAGCCCTCGCGCGACCTCGAAGCCGTCGAGAGCGCGTACGAGCCATCGCCGCGCGCCGACGCGCTGGCCCGGTTGGCGTCGACGGCCCCCGATGAGGCGACCGCCGAGGCCTTGCGGCTGGGCGCCGCCGCGATCGACTACTACCCGCGCGAGGCGAAGACGTTCTGGGCCACGCACTTCCTGCGGCTGCGCGAACCGGTCTCGGTGTGGGAGGACACGCGCGACGTCGTCGTCATCGATCGCGATCGCTGCCGTGTACTCACCGATTGGCAGCTGGCCGAAGGCGCCCGGGTCACCAAACGTGTGGTCGAATTGCGCGGCGAATTGGCGCCGGGCACGCGGCTGAGCGTCGGCGGCAGCCCCGGGGCCGTGTACGAGCTGCCGGCGCCGTTCCCCGTCGAGGCGCACCCGCGATGGATCCACGTCTCCCGCACCGTCAAGATCGTCGATGTGCTCGACGACGGTGTCGTGGTCGAAGAGACCGCGGTGCAGGGCTTCACCTGGGACCAGTGGCCGGTCGCCCTGGTCCCCGAGGCGCCGCCGCGGGCAGGAAGCCAGCAGGCGGCGATCGACGAGTGGGCCGATGCCGTCATCGCCGCCTCGCCCGCTCTTCCCCCCGACCCGGCCACCGACCTGCTGCTGCGCCGGCCCCCGCGTACCCGCGGCGGCACCCTCGCCCGGTCGTCCGGCGACGACGTGGCCGACATCACCGCCTCGCTGCTCGACCTGGACCGCAGCTACCTCGCCGTGCAGGGCCCGCCCGGCACAGGCAAGACCTACGTCGGCTCGCACGTGGTCGCCCGTCTGGTGCGCGACCACGATTTCAGGGTCGGTGTCGTCGCGCAGTCGCACGCCGTCGTCGAGCACATGCTCGCCCGGATCGTGGAGGCCGGAGTGCCCGCCGCCCAGGTCGCGAAGGCGCTGAAGAGCGGGACGGCGGCGAGTGGGCAGCCGTTCACCGTGATCCCGAAGAACGGCATGGCCGCCTTCATCGGCGAGCAGCAGGGCGGGTTCGTCGTCGGCGGCACCGCGTGGGACCTCAGTCATCCGGCCCGCATCGGCCGAGGCAGCCTCGACCTGCTCGTGATCGATGAAGCCGGGCAGTTCTCCCTGGCATCCACCATCGCCGTCTCGGTCGCCGCGCAGCGGCTGCTGCTGCTGGGCGATCCGCAGCAGCTGCCACAGGTCAGCCAGGGAACCCACCCTGAGCCGGTCGACACGTCGGCGCTGGGCTGGGTCATGGACGGACTGGCCGTCATCGGCGACGACCGAGGGTATTTCCTCGCGCAGACCCGTCGCATGCGTCCCGAGGTCGCCGAACCGGTCTCGCATCTGTCCTACGAAGGGCGGCTCGCCGCGCACCCCTGCACGGCCGAGCGCACGCTCGAGGGCGTCACGGCGGGTGTGGTGCCGGTGCCACTGACCCACTCCGGCAATGCCACCCAGTCGCCCGAAGAGGCGGCCGTGGTCGTCGACCTCGTGCGCGATCTGCTCGGCCGTCGTTGGCGTACCGCCGAGCAGGACCGGGTGCTCACGGCCACCGATCTCATCGTCGTCACGCCGTACAACGCGCAGCAGGTCATGGTCGAAGAGGCCCTGCAGGCTGCGGGGTTCGGCGAGGTGCCCGTGGGCACCGTCGACCGGTTCCAGGGGCAGGAGGCGGTCGTGGCGATCGTGTCGCTGGCGGCGTCGTCCGGCCGCGATGCGCCGCGCGGCCTCGAGTTCCTGCTGCTGCAGAACCGGCTCAACGTGGCCATCTCGCGCGCGATGCACACGGCCTATCTCGTCTATTCCACGGGGCTGCTCGATGACGTGCCGCGCACCCCCGACGGCGTCGCGCGGCTGAGCGCGTTCGTGCGGCTCGTCGGTGCCGATGCCGATCTGCGTAGACTCGGCGACGACGAGAGGGGTGCGGCATGACCGACGAGCAGCCGCGGCAGTTCGAGATCGACCTGCCGCCCGAGAGGATCGCCGGCAGCTACGCCGACTTCGCGAACGTGTGGCACACGCCCGACGTGTTCGTGCTCGACTTCCTGTCGCTCGCTCAGCCGCCGCACGACGGCGTCGACGAGGACGGCGCCGCTGTCACGGTCGTGCCCGCGCGGGTCGTGCAGCGCGTGCGTATCCCGCCGCAGCAGGTGTTCGAACTGGCGAAGGCTCTCACCCAGCAGCTGGAGTTCTGGGAGCAGGAGACCGGGCGCCGCCCCGAACACCCCCTGAACCCCGACACGTTCTGACCCACCGCGCCCGCCGGGCGCGGCTCCCGCACATCGCGCGCGCATCCGATCCGCGCGATGAAACGGGGTCGTCAGACGGTGCCGTAGAGGCGGTCGCCGGCGTCGCCCAGGCCGGGCACGATGTAGGCCTTGTCGTTGAGGCCCTCGTCCAGGGCGCCGAGCACGAGGGTCACATCGCGGTCGCCGGATCGGCTCTTGATCACCTCGACGCCCTCCGGGGTGCCCAGCAGGCAGATCGCGGTGACGTCCTGCGCGCCACGCGCGAACAGGAACTCGATCGCGGCCCCGAGCGAACCGCCCGTGGCGAGCATCGGGTCGAGCACGAAGCACTGACGGTCGCTGAGATCGTCCGGCAGCCGCTCGGCGTAGGTCATCGGCTCGAGGGTCTCCTCGTTGCGCGCCATGCCCAAGAACCCCACTTCGGCGGTCGGCAGCAGCGTCACCATCCCCTCGAGCATCCCGAGTCCCGCGCGCAGAATCGGCACCACCAGCGGCCGCGGCTCGTCGATCTTGACCCCCGTGGTCGCGGTGACCGGGGTCTCGATCTCGATAGAGGCCACGCGCACATTGCGGGTCGCCTCGTACGCGAGAAGGGTCACCAGCTCCTCGGTCAGCTGCCGGAATACCGGCGACGGGGTGCGCTTGTCGCGCAGAACCGTGAGTTTGTGGGTGATGAGCGGGTGGTCGGCGACGTGCAAGCGCATGGGAAAAGGGTACCCGGGCATAGTCTGATCGCGTGACCTTGCCCGCACGCGACGCCGACCTGGCCGCGATGGAACGCGCGCTCGAACTGGCCGCGCGGGCTGCGGCGACCGGCGACATCCCTGTCGGCGCGGTGGTGATGGATGCCGCCGGCGTCATCGTCGCCGAGGGCGGCAACCTGCGCGAACGCAGCGGCGACCCACTCGCCCACGCCGAGATCGTGGCCCTGCGCGAGGCCGCCGCGACCATCGGGTCATGGCACCTCGACGAGTGCACGCTCGTGGTCACCCTCGAGCCGTGCCTCATGTGCGCGGGGGCGATCCTGCAGGCACACGTCGGACGCGTGGTGTTCGGGGCGTGGGATGCCAAGGCGGGCGCCGCCGGGTCGATGTACGACGTGCTGCGCGACCGGCGTCTACCGCATCGCGCCGAGGTCATCGGCGGCGTGCGCGACAGCGAGGCGTCTGCCCTGCTGCGCGCGTTCTTCGACGCGCGGCGCTGAACGCCGGCCGGAGCGCTCAGCGGGGGAGCAGGGGCAGCACCTCGGTGCCCAGGAACGCAACGTGGTCGACGTCGCGCAGATCCATCAGCTGGAAGTGCACCCGGTCGACACCCAGAGCGTGCAGTCGCGCGATCTTCTCCGCGATCTCATCGGGCAGCCCGACGATGTCGTGACTGCCTCGCGCCTGCTCGAGCGTGCGCCCGGCCGCGATCGCACGGCGCGACAGCTCCGCATCGTCGGCGCCGGCCAGCGTGGGCAGCGCCACCGACAGCTTCAGTGTCGCGGGGTCTCGGTCGATGCGCTCGCACGCGGCGCGCACCCGATCGAACGCCGCCGCGATGCGATCCTCGGGCTGGAAGCCCAGGTTGTACTCGGTCGCGTAGCGGGCGGCGAGCCGCGGGGTGCGCTGCGCGCCGCCGCCGCCGATGATCACCGGCATCCGCTGCTGTACCGGCTTGGGCAGGGCGGGGGAGTCCACCAGCGTGTAGTGCTCGCCGGTGAACGAGAAGGTCTCGCCGATCGGGGTCGCCCACAGCCCCGTGATGATCGCGAGCTGCTCTTCGAAGGGACCGAACCGCTGCGCGGGAAACGGGATGCCCAGGGCACGGTGCTCGTGCTCGAACCAGCCGGTGCCCAGGCCGAACTCGACCCGGCCGTGCGACATCGCGTCGACCTGCGCGACCTGGATCGCCAAGACGGCGGGATGCCGGTGGGTGGCGGAGGACACGAGTGTGCCCAACCGGATGCGCGAGGTCTCCCGCGCCAGCCCCGCGAGAGTCGTCCAGGCGTCGGTGGGGCCGGGCAGCGGGTCGCCCGCGCCCATGCGCATGTAGTGGTCCGAGCGGAAGAACGCATCGAATCCCGTGCGTTCGGCCGTCTGCGCGAACGCCAGCTGATGGTCGTACGAGAAGCCCTGTTGGGGCTCGGTGAAGATCGTGTACTCCATGCGCCCCAGTCTGGCAGTCCCGTGTGACGCGCCGACCCGTGCACGCCCGAGGTCCCGGCCCTCACGATCTCAGTCGAGCACCGGTATGAGCAAGTCAGTCCGACGAGCTCAGGATGATCGTCTCGGTGGGCGGAGCCGGCGAGGCCGGGTGCCCGATGTAGCCGATGGTCTCCAGCAGCGCGCGCCGGAAGATGCCCGGCTGCTCGAGGTGCGGCGAGTGGCCCACGCCGTCGAGCTCGAGCTCGGTGACCTCGCCGCCGGCGGCGCGATAGGCATCGAGCACGTCGCGCGTCTGCGACACCATCTGCTGCGGCGGGGCGATCTCGTCGCCGGGCCAGCCGGGGATCACCCCGGCTTTGCCGAGCTGGTTCAGATCGAAGGACGATGCGTCCGAGACGATGGCGTCCACGGTGCCGTGCACCCACAGCACGGGCGGCTTGGCCGGCAGGTCGACGATGCCCGAGACGTCGAAGTACTTCGGCGCCATCGTGTTGAGCACGCCGATGGTGCCGGCGGCGAAGCCGGGCCAGTTCTCGCTCGAGACGCTGTCACCGGGGTAGTTGCCCTCGGCGGTGGACGTGGAGAGCGTCGATTCGACCCAGATGTCTTCGACGGCGGTGACGTAGTCGGGAGAGACGTACGTGGCGCGGAAGACGCTGCGGGGTGAGGTCGGCTCCTCATCGGTCCTGTCGCCGTCGGTGAGCCGGCGGACGAAGTCGGGGTTGGCGCCGCCGCCGCCGACGCCCGCGTCGTCGTCGGTCAGCCGCGTGCCGTCGCGGCGCGTGCCGCCGAATCCGTACGGCGAGACCGGTGCCTGCAGGGTCATCGACAGGACGGGGTGCTCGAGCGCGTACTGCATCACGACGCCGCCGCCCATCGACCAGCCCACGAGATGAGCGGTGGGGATGTCGAGCGCGCGCAGGGTGGCGTGCACATCGTCGCTGTAGTCGCGCACTCCGCGGGTGGCGTCCACGGGCAGGTTCTCGGTGTCGCCGAACCCCCGCAGGTCGACCGCGATGACCCGCAGGTCGCTGGGCAGGTCCTGCATCAGCTCCTGCCAGAACAGGCTCGATGACACGTTGCCGTGGAGGAGGATGACGGTCTGCTCGGCCGGCGTGCGCGGGTCGTCCCCGTCACGCTCGAGAATGCTCACCATCAGCCGATCGGTGTCGACCTGGCGGCGGATGATGCCGTCGAGAAGGGTCATTTGCGCAATCCTCCCGGGTGCCGCGGAGACCTCGACGCCTCCGCTGTCTCGACTATAACGCGGGCGCCCAGCGCTCATCGTGTGCCTGTCGGCCGCCCGTAGGATGTGGGCATGAGCGCCTCACTGCCCTCCCTCGCGATCCTCGGTGCCGGCTCGATGGGCGGGGCTGTCCTGCGGGGCGTCGTCGCCTCGGGACGCGGCAGCGCGGTCACGGCCACCAACCGCACCGCGGCCAAAGCACAGACCCTGGACGGCCTCGCGGGCGTCACGAGCATCGCGCTCGAAGAGCACCCCGACGGCAATCGCACGGCGGTGGCCGAGGCCGAGATCGTGCTGGTCGGGGTCAAGCCCGCGATGGTGCCCGACCTGCTGCGCGAGATCGCGCCCGCACTGCGGCCGGGCACGATCGTGGTGAGCCTGGCGGCCGGCGTCACCATCGCGACGTTCGAGAAGATCCTCGGCTCTGACGTCGCCGTGCTGCGCTCGATGCCGAACACCCCGGCGGTGGTGGGCAAGGCGGTCACGGGTCTGGCATCCGGCAGCGCCGTCTCGAGCGATGATCGCGCGATGGTGCGTGCCGTGTTCGAGACCTGCGGCGCCGTCATCGAAGTGCCTGAGGGCCAGATCGACGCGCTGTCGACGATCTCGGGATCGGGACCGGCCTACGTCTTCCTGCTGATCGAGGCGCTGACCGAGGCCGCGCGCGGCAAGGGCTTCTCCGACGCCGATGCGCGGCTCATGGCCGAGCAGACCTTCATCGGCGCCGCGGCGCTGCTGGATGCCACGGGGGAAGCGCCCGCCGAGCTGCGGCGCCGTGTCACCAGCCCCAAGGGCACGACCGAGCGCGCGATCGCCGTGCTCGCCGACGGCGGCCTGCCCGAGCTGTTCGCCGCCGCGACCGACGCGGCCCTGGCGCGGGCGCGGGAACTCGCCGCGGGGGCCTGACCTCGGCATCCACCCGCTCTGGCGCGGGAACTCGCCGCGAGGGTCCGACCTCGGTGGGCCGGCGGGTGGACCCGCGCGATGTCAGCGGTCGAGTCCGGCGAACCGCTCGATGTCGGAGTTGGTGCCCGACACGATGATGAGGTCGTGGTTGGTCACGACGGTGTCGGCCTCGGCGTAGCGGAACGGCTTGCCCGGGCTTTTCACCCCGACGACCGTGACGTGGTACTTGGTGCGCACGCCCGACTGGTTCAGGCCCACGCCGCGGATGAACTTCGGCGGATACATCTTGGCGAGCACGAAATCGTCGTCGAAGCGGATGAAGTCGAGCATGCGGCCGCTGACCAGGTGCGCGACGCGCTCGCCGGCCTCGCGTTCGGGGTAGATGACGTGGTTCGCGCCGACGCGGGCGAGGATCTTGCCGTGCGACTGCGAGACGGCCTTGGCCCAGATCTGCGGCACCTTCAGATCGACGAGGTTCGCGGTGATCAGCACCGACGCCTCGATGAGGGAGCCGACGGCCACGACGGCCACCTGGAAGTCCTGCGCGCCGATCTGGCGCAGGGCGTCGATGTTGCGGGCATCGGTCTGCACCGTGTGGGTGACGCGATCCGACCATTTCTGCACGAGCTCGAGGTTCTCGTCGATCGCGAGCACCTCGCGATCGAGTCGGTCGAGTTCGCCGGCGCACGCCGCACCGAATCGCCCGAGACCGATGACGAGGACGGGGGCGTCGCTGCGCAGCTGCTCAACCAACGATGGGCCTTTCCACGGGCAGCGAATAATGCTGCGAACGGGATGTCGCGGCCACGGCCGCGGCGAGTGTCACTGTACCAACGCGGCCCATGAACATCGTCAGCGCCATGACGTAGACGGCGGGATCGGGCAGGCTCTCGGTCAAACCGGTCGACAGCCCGACGGTGCCGAACCCCGAGATGACGTCGAAGAGCACGTCGGCAATCGGCGATTTGGTGATCTGCGCGATCGTGATCGTCGCGATCGCGATGATGGTCGCTCCCCACGCCACGACCGACAGGGCGACCCGCTGCACATCGCTGGGGATCCGGCGTCCGAACGCCTCCACGCTCTGACGGCCGCGTGCTTCCGACCACACCGCGAGGGCCATCACCGCCAGCGTGGTGACCTTGATGCCCCCCGCCGTCGAGGCCGATCCGCCTCCGACGAACATCAACATGGATCCGACCACGAGGGACGAGCCGTGTAGTTCGCTGATATCGATGACGGAGAAGCCGCCTGACCGAGTCATCGCCGAGAGGAAGAAAGCCTGGAACGTGGTGTCCCAGGCATCCATCGACCCGAACGTGGCGGGATTCTCGTACTCGAGGAGGAGGAAGACCCCCGCTCCGGTGACGAAGAGGATCGTCGTGGTGATCAACGTGAGCTTGACGTGCAGAGACCAGCGGCGCACGTGCCAGTGGTGCCGCCACAGCGCCAGGATCACGGGGAAGCCGATGGAACCGAGGAACACGCCCACCATCAGCACGGTGAGCATGAAGTAGTTGTCGGCGAAGACCGCCAGGCCCTCCGGGTTGGGGGTGAACCCCGTGTTGGTGAAGGACATCGCCGCGTAGAACGGCGCCTCCCACAATGCCGTCAGCGGGTGGATCCCGGACGCCAGCATCGACGGGTACAGCAAGAGCGCCAAGACGGCCTCGATCACCAACGTCGAAAGCGCGACGGTCGACAGCAGCTGGCCGACTTCGCCCAGTCGCACGGTCTGGCCCTCGTTGACCGGTCCACCATGTGCGCGCAGCGGGTTGGAGTCACCGGCCGCCAGGAGCTTGGCGCGCAGCCCGAGCCGCTTTGAGATGACCAGACCGAGGATCGAGGCGAGCGTCAGCACGCCCATCGCACCGACGTTCACGCCGACAAACAGCATGACGTAGCCGAACGGCGACCAGTACGTGCCCATGTTCACCGTCGAGAGTCCGGTGACGCAGATGGTGGAGACGGCGGTGAACAGCGCGTCGGCCAAGGGCGTCGCCTTGCCGCTGGCCGAAGCCGCCGGCAGGGAGAAGATCGCGGTGAACACGAGGATGAGCGCGGAGAAGATCAGGACCGCGAAGCGGGAGGGCGACGCGGTGATCACCGCACGGAGGGCGCGCGAGAGGGTTCGAGAGCGCGCGGCCAGACTGCGACGGAAACGCGCGCCGACGGTCGTCCCCGTCATCTTGTCACCCTTTCGCCGCAGAACCGTTGTCATGGTACTCCGGCATCCAGGCGGGCTAACCTATGGTCATGGCGGACATCTTCGACGTGATCGCCGACGGCACCCGTCGGGACATCCTGCAGCTCCTGCTCGACCGGTCCGCCGAGGGCGACCAGGGCACGAGCGTCTCGCAGATCGTCGCCGCGCTGGGGGTCAGTCAACCCACCGTGTCGAAGCATCTGAAGGTGCTGCGCGAGGCGGCCCTGGTGTCGGTGCGCGAAGAGGGCCAGCACCGCTACTACAGCCTGTCGCCCGAGCCGCTGGATGCGGTGGACGACTGGCTCGTCCCGTTCCTGGACGACGGGGCGATGGATGCCGCGGTCTCGGTGGCGCTGTCGGAGTCGGCCGCGCAGGCGGCCGACCGCCTGGGCCGGGCCGCCGCGTCGGCCAAACACGCCTTCGAGAGTGCTTTCAAGAAGCGTCCCGGACGCTGATCAGCCGCGTCGGCGCACGGTGCGGAACAACCACCCGCCCCACACGACCCCGACGGCCAGGATGCCGGCAGACCACAGGATGGCCGCGATGACGTCAGCCGTCGCCGGTGTGCCGGTGATAAGTCCGCGGATCGTCTCGATGATCGGGGTGACCGGCTGGTGCTGGGCGATCGGCTGCAGCCATGCCGGCATCGACGCCACCGGCACGAAGGCGCTCGACAGGTACGGCAGGAACAGCAGGATGAAGCCGTAGCCGTTGGCGGCCTCGGGGCTGCCCGCGGCCAGGCCGATCGCGGCGAACAGGTAGGTGATCGCGAGGATGTACAGCGCGATGATCAGCACGGCACCGATCCAGCCGGCCACATCCGCTGTCGGGCGGAACCCCAGGAGCAGTGCGACGCCGATGACCACCGCGGTGGCCAGCAGATTGCGCAGCAGACTGGCCACGACGTGACCGGTCAGCACCGCGCCGGCACGAATGGGCATCGTGCGAAACCGGTCCACGACACCGCTTCTCATGTCGCCGGCGACATACACGGCTGTCGAGGAGGCGCCGAAGCCCGCGCACAGCAGGATGATGCCGGGCGTGACGTAGTCGACGTAGTGCCCGGAGCTGTCGATCGCACCGCCGAACACGAAGGTGAACATCAGCATCACGAGCACGGGGAGCATGATCGCCATCAACAGCGACTCGCCGTCGCGCAGCGAGTGCAGCAGGCTGCGACGGACGAACACGGCCTCGGGGACGAGGGCGCCGGTGCGCGCGAGCGCGGTGGTGCCGGTGGGGGTGGTGGGGGCGAGGGTGGTCATGCGAATTCCTTCCGGGGTTCGGCCGGGTGGCCGTCGGCGGTGAGAGTCAGGAACACGTCGTCGAGGGTGGGGCGACGCAGGGTGACGTGCGCGGTGCTGTCGTGGGAGCTGAGCGCGTCGACGGCGCGACGCAGGCCGGCGACGGTGCCGTCGGTCGTGTGGATCTCGATCACCTCGCCGGCGGCGTCGTGCAGTTCGAGGGTTTCCTCGCCGACCCTCGCTTTGAGCTCGGCCGCGGTGCCGGTCGCCGCGATGCGGCCGCCGTGGAGCACCGCGATGCGGTCGGCGAGCTGGTCGGCCTCTTCGAGGTACTGAGTGGTGAGAAACACCGTGGTGCCGCCGCGGGCGAACTGCCGGATGACGTGCCACAGCTCGCGGCGGCTGCGCGTGTCGAGCCCGGTGGTGGGCTCGTCGAGGAAGAGGATCTCGGGTGTCGTGACGAAGCTCAGGGCCAGGTCGAGTCGACGGCGCATGCCGCCGGAGTAGGCGCCGACCCTCTTGCTCGCCGCATCGACCAGATCGAACTGTTCGAGCAGTTTTCCGGCCCGGGCGCGCGCGGCCCGGGAGCCGAGCCCGCGCAGCCGCGCCATCATGACGAGGTTCTCCTGGCCGGTGAGCACGTCGTCGACGGCGGCGGCCTGACCGGTGAGGCTGATCCGGCGTTTGACGGTCTCGGGTTCGCGCACGACATCACTGCCGGCGACGTGCGCCCTGCCGGCATCCGGCCGCACAAGCGTGGTGAGGATGCCGATGGTGGTGGACTTCCCGGCGCCGTTCTGGCCGAGCAGTGCGAACACCTCGCCGCGACGGACGGTCAGGTCGATGTCGTCCAGCACCGGGTGGCCGCCGTACTGCTTGCGCAGCCCGCGCACCTCGATCGCGTGGTCCATATGAGTGCTCCATCCTTCTGTGTATGACCCAAACTGTTTATGACAGTAACACACTGTTTATTCAATACACAGTCCTAGACTGGGTGCATGACAGAGTCGACCGACCCCGAACTCCCGCGGGGGGTCGCCCTGGCGTGGGGCGTCGCCGCGGCGCCGCAACGGGGCCCCAAGCGCGAGATGTCGGTGGAACGCATCGTCGAGGCGGCGGTCGACCTGGCCGATGCCGAAGGGCTGAGCGCGGTGTCGATGGCGGCGGTGGCCGCCCGGCTGGGCTTCACGCCGATGTCGCTGTATCGCTACGTCACCGCGAAGGACGATCTGATCCTGCTCATGCAGGAGGAGGCCACCGGCGTTCCATCGGAACTGACCCGCGAGGGGGACTGGCGGCAGCGGCTGGAGCGCCTGCATCACGAACAGGTGCAGCACTACCTGGAGCATCCGTGGGTGCTCGACGTGCCCATCACCGGAGCACCCGTCACGCCCAACACGGCGGCGTGGATGGATGCGGGGCTGGCGGCGCTCGCCGATACCGCGCTCACCTACGACGAACGGCTCTCGGTCGTGCTGCTCGTGTCGGGGCAGGCCCGCTGGGCCGGCTCGGTGCTGGCCGGGTACACGCGCGCCCAACGGGAGAGCGGCCTCGACGACGCCGAGGTCACCTCGCGGGAGGACAGCCTGTTCCGCCTGCTCATCTCGGCAGACGCGTACCCCGAGCTGCGCGGCGCCATCGACGAGGGGGTCTTCCTCGACGACGCCGACCCCTTTGCCTTCGGGCTGGCGCGGGTGCTCGACGGCGTCGCCGTCTACCTCGAACGCGCGGCCGCCGGTGGCCGCGACGCCCCGCAGCCCTGGCGCGAGCTCGACGACGCCGACATCGCCGATGACAAGGGTTTCCGCGCCGCCGCCAAGAGTGTGCGCGAGGCGGAGAAGGCGCTGCGCGAGGCTCGCAAGCAGGCCCGCATCGCCGCGCGCACAGCCCGCGAACGGCTGCGCTGACCCGGCATCCACCCCCGCCCGCCCCGTCACAGCAGTCACGCAGGTTTACATGCGTCGCGCTGACCCCATAGGATTCTCAGAACAAGTACGGGAAATCCAGGGGGACACGATGTCGGAGCTGCCTGATGTGCGCTTTCTGACGGTTGCCGAAGTGGCAGAGCTCATGCGCGTGTCCAAGATGACCGTGTACCGGCTGGTGCACGCGGGTGAACTGCCCGCCGTGCGCTTCGGGCGCAGCTATCGCGTACCCGAGACCGCAGTCACCGACGCCCTGCATCGGCCGATTGCGGATGTCGGATAGAATAGTCCGAGGCATTTTTTCGGTTTGCCCGTTCCCGGGCGCGTCCACGACGCGTCCAGACCCCAGACGATTCGAGGTTATCCGTGGGTTCTGTCATCAAGAAGCGCCGTAAGCGCATGGCGAAGAAGAAGCACCGCAAGCTGCTTCGCAAGACTCGCCACCAGCGTCGCAACAAGAAGTAAGCGGCACATGCACTGAGCGCCTGTCCTTGGACGGGCGCTTCGTGTCTGCGTCCCCGTGATGCGCGAAGATGGACCCGTGACCACCCTCACCCTCATCTCCAAGCCCGACTGTCACCTGTGCGATGTCGCACGCGAGATCGTGGAAACGGTGGTGGCCGATCTTCCCGAGGGGGCTGTGGAGATCGAGGAGCGGTCGATTCTCGACGACGCGACGCTGTACGACGCGTGGTGGGAGAAGATCCCCGTGGTCCTCATCGATGACCGGCTGCACGCGCACTGGCGGCTCTCGGCCGATCGGCTGCGCGCGGCCCTGACCCAGGAGCCACCCCGATGATCCGCCATATCGTGACCTTCCGCCTGTCGGCCGACGACGCCCAGACCCGGGCCGCGCAGGCCGCCGAGGCCGCGCGCCGCTTGATGGCGTTGCAGGGCGTGGTGCCCACACTGCGGGCGATGGATGCCGGAGCGAACACGCTGTACCCGGACACCAACTGGGACCTCTGCCTCATCGCCGACTTCGACGATGAGGCAGGGTTGGACGCCTACCAGGTGCACCCCGCGCACCAGGAGGTCGCCGCCTTCATCGGCACCATCCGGGCCGACCGCGTCGCGGTCGACCTCGAGGTCTGAGCCGGGTCAGCCGACCAGCCGTGCGCGCAGTGCGGCCAGCTCATCGTCGGTGAGCCCGCCCGAGCGCAGGTAGGCCGCCGAGCCGCCCCGCGCGTCGATCCAGGCCAGAGCCTGTTCGATCGCCGCCGCCGGCGACTCGGTCATGAGCTCGCGGATCGTCGGCGTGATCGGCGCGCCCAGCTGCGATATCGCCGCGAGCATGCGTTCGGCCCAGGGCCCGGCGAGATTCTGCTGGGTCTGCACATAGTCGGCCACGATGGCCTCGCGGGCGACGCCCACGGCATCGAGGATCAGTGCGACAGCCACCCCGGTGCGATCTTTGCCGGCCGTGCAGTGCACCAGCACGGCGCGGGGCTCGTCATCTGCCGATGCCGCCACCAACCGGGCGGTCTCGGCGAACGCGCCCGCGCTGTGCACCAGCATCTGGAGATACAGGTCGGCCAGTGACGGCAGTGACGCGACCGCCTGCTCGATGGCCGCGGCGCTCAGGTCGCTGCGTTCGGCGGCCGCTTTCGCAGCGCCGGTCAACGCGCCCTCCAGCACCGAGAGTTCGACGACCCGCAACGGCCGGTCGGCCGGCAGCCGTTCGGGCGCGGAGGCACGCTCCATCGGCGTGCGGAAGTCGGCGATCACGCCGATGGGGCTCGCCGACAACGCCGCGACCCCGGCATCCGTCAGTCCGCTGAGCGCGTCGGCACGGAACAGGACGCCGGCGCGGACCGCACCACCCGCCGTCAGCGGCAGGCCCCCGACGTCGCGGAAGTTGACCGCGCCCTCAAGGGCCACGGCGCCCGGCGCGTCGGGCGATCCGGTCACGGTGCCAGACGCGTCGGCCCGCGGAACAGGTAGGTGACCTCGCGGATCGAGTCCTGGCCCAGCAGCAGCATCATCACGCGGGCCAGACCCATGCCGAACCCGCCGTGGGGCGGGGCGCCGTAGCGGAAGAAGTCGAAGTAGAAGTCGAGGTGCTCGGGCTCGAGACCCTTCTCGGCGGCCTGCGCGATGAGCACGTCGACGCGGTGCTCACGCTGCGCGCCGGTGGTGATCTCGACACCCTTGTACAGCAGGTCGTACGACTTGGTCAGCCCGGTGGCCTCATCGCGCATGTGATAGAACGCGCGGATCTCGGGGTGGTAGTCGGTGATGAAGACGAACTCGTGGCCGTAGGTCTCCAGCGCATGCGCCGAGATCTGACGCTCGCCCTCGGGGTCGAGGTCGCCGTCGGTGCGGGGGATCTCGTAGCCCCGGGCCTTCACGATCTCACGTGCCTCGGCCAGCGGGATGCGCGGGAAGGGCACCGTCGGCACGACGATGTCGAGATCGAACAGCTCCTTGATCTCGGCGCCGTGCTTCTCAGCGACGGCGCCGATCGCCGTGGCCAGCAGCTCCTCCTGCATGCGGGCGACGTCCTCGTGCGAGTCGATCCAGCTGATCTCGGCGTCGATCGAGGTGAACTCGGTGGCGTGCCGGCTGGTGAACGAGGGGTCGGCGCGGAAGGCCGGCGCGATCTCGAAGATCTTGCCGAAGCCGGCGACCTGTGCCATCTGCTTGAAGAACTGCGGGGACTGCGCGAGGTACGCGGTCTGGTCGTCGAAGTACTCGAGTGAGAACAGCTCGGCGTTGGACTCCGACGCCGAGGCCATGAGCTTGGGGGAGTGTACCTCGATGTAGTCGCGCTCGATCCAGTACGAGCGCATCGCGTGCTCGAGGGTCGTCTGCACGCGGAAGATCAGATTGTTGCGGCGCTGACGCAGGTCGAGGAAGCGCCAGTCCATGCGCTTGTCGAGCCCCGAGTCGGCTGCGATCGGCGTCTCGGGCAGGGCCGCGGCGGCGACGTCCAGGGCCCCGATCTTGATCTCGACGCCGCCGAGCTTGACCCGCTCGTCATGCTTGAGTTCGCCGGTCACCGTGAGGAAGGTGCCGTGGGTCAGTTCGGAGATGAGCGACGTGAGGGCCAGGGCTCCGGCATCCTGCTCGGACCCGTCCTCGGCCGGGCGGGTGGCGGGGTTGACCAGCTGCACCGAGCCGGTCTCGTCACGCAGGATGACGAACTGCACCTTCTTCTGATCGCGGACGGTCTCGACCCATCCCGATACCGAGACGGGACCGTCTTGACGTGTCTGCAACTGCTGGACCAATACGCGTTCGCTCACGAGGAGACAGTCTACGTGGGCCGTCTGGGCGGGACCGGCGCCGTGCCAGGAGCCGTGAGGCCGTTCGCGCAAGGGGGCTGACATCCCCGACCGATGCGCGCAGGGTCAGGGGATCGACACCTCTCTCAGAAAGGCGCAGACGATGTCATTTGTCATCGAGCACGAACCTCCCTACCGGGTCGGCTACTTCGTGGGCAGTCTCGCGAAAGCCTCGATCAATCGCACACTCTCGAAGGCGCTCATCCGCCTCGCACCGGATGACCTGGAGTTCACCGAGATCCCGATCGGCGATCTGCCGCTGTACAGCTACGACTACGACGAGGACTACCCGCCGGTGGCGCGCGAGCTCAAGCAGGCGATCGAAGCTGCCGATGCGGTGCTGTTCGTCACTCCCGAGTACAACCGTTCGATCCCGGGCGGGCTGAAGAACGCCATCGACTGGGCGAGCAGGCCGTGGGGTGAGAACTCCCTCACGCGAAAGCCCTCGGCCGTCATCGGCGCCTCGCCCGGGGCGATCGGCACCGCCGTGGCACAGCAGAGCCTGCGCAGCGTGCTGTCGTTCTGCAACTCGCCGCAGATGAACGCTCCCGAGGCGTACATCACGATGACCTCCGGCCTCATCACAGACGACGGCGAGGTGACCGACGAGGGCACCGCCGAGTTCCTGCGCAGCTTCATGGCGGAGTTCCACATATTCATCCAGCGGGTGCTCACCGTCGTGCCGCGCGCCTGACGTGCCCGGCGAGCGAGCGCAACGACCCTCGACACGCTCGGGATAGCCCGCCCTCACTGCGGGGGCTACCTCCCATGAACCGCTCACCCCCGTCCTCTACCGTGGGTGTGTGACTTCATCTGCAACCGACGGCTCCTGGCTGAGCGCACTGGTCGACGGGATCGTCTCGCTGATGGACGTCATCGGTCCGGTCGGGGCCGGCATCGCCATCGCGCTTGAGAACCTCTTCCCGCCGCTGCCCAGCGAAGTGATCCTGCCGATGGCGGGCCTCGCGGCCGGTCAGGGCTCCTTCTCGCTGCTCGAAGCGCTGCTGTGGACCACCGCCGGCTCGGTCGTGGGTGCCCTCGTGCTCTACGGGCTGGGTGCCTGGCTCGGCCTGCGTCGCGTGCGCGCCATCGCCGAGTGGATGCCGCTGATCAAGGTGCAGGACGTCGACCGCACCGTCGAGTGGTTCGGCAGGCACGGCGGCAAGGCCGTCTTCTTCGGGCGGATGATCCCGATCTTCCGCAGCCTCATCTCCATCCCCGCCGGCGTCGTGCGCATGCCGCTGTGGCGCTTCACGCTGCTGACGTTGGCGGGCTCCGCCATCTGGAACTCGGTGTTCGTGCTGGCCGGGTACATCCTGGGCGACCAGTGGCACGTCGTCGAGACCTACGCCGACGTGCTGCAGTATGTCGTCATCGCGGTGGCGGTCATCGCCGTGGTCGTGTTCATCGCCGTACGGGTGCGCCAGCTGCGCGCCGGCCGGCGCACGCCCGACGTCGACGCCGCGTGATCGCAGCGCGCACAGGCCGCCCGGCCGCACCCAGGTTGCACTCAGGCTGTCCATAGCCACCCCCCACGTAGACTGGGGCGGTGCCCGCCGCTCGCCTCCATCTCGTGCGCCACGGAGAGGTTCACAACCCTCGTCGTGTGCTCTACGGACGGCTTCCGGAGTTCCGGCTGAGCGCCGAGGGACGCCAGATGGCGCGTGCCGCCGCCGAGCACATCCACGCGATGGAACGCCCCGTCGGCGCCCTGGTCTGCTCACCCCTCGAGCGCACGCGCGAATCGGCGGTGCCGTTCACCGAGCTGTTCGGCGCCGAGCCGGTGATCGACGCCCGCGTCATCGAGCCGACGAACGTGTTCGAGGGAAGGCGCATGAAGCGCGCGCTCATGAACCCGATCAACTGGCGGCACCTGCGCGCTCCCGAGGTGCCCAGCTGGGGCGAGCCGTATGCGCAGGTGGTCGCCCGCATGGATGCCGCGATGCGCGACGCCTGGCACCGCACGGCCGGCGGAGATGTCGTCATCGTGTCGCACCAGCTGCCGATCTGGGTCACCCACCTCGCCATCGCGGGCAAGCCCCTGCGCCACGACCCCCGCCGCCGTCGCTGTGCCCTCTCGAGCGTGACGAGCTTCGAGCTCGCCGGCGATTCGTGGCACGAGATCGAGTACGCGGAACCTGCCCAGACCGGTGCTGCCGTGGATGTGGGGGCCGTATGACCGCCCTTGGCCGCATCGCCGCCGCCGTCGTCGCGGCCGCGCTCGCCGTATCGCTGACCGCCTGCACGAGCGAGAACGACGACCTTGCCTCGCAGTACAAGCAGGGAAGCAACCAGGGCTTCATCTCCAGCGACGGGCGCCTCGAAGAGATCCCGGCTACCGAGCGCGGTGAGCCGGTCGAGTTCACCGCCACGGCCGTCGACGGCTCCACGATCACCAGTGCCGACTACGACGACCAGGTGCTCGTCCTCAACTTCTGGTACGCCCAGTGCGGTCCGTGCCGGGCCGAGGCGCCCTTCCTCGAAGAGGCCTATGAGGCCACCGCGCCCGAAGCCGCGTTCCTCGGCGTGAACATCTACGACGGCCCCGAGCAGGCGCAGTCGTTCGAGGAGACCTACGGCATCAGCTACCCGTCCGTCCTCGCCCGCGGCGACACCGACCTCAAGCTGTCGTTCGTGGCGTGGACGTCGCTGCAGGCGGCCCCCACCACCCTCGTGCTCGACAGCGAGGGCCGGGTCGCCGCGCGCTTCTTCGGGCAGCTCGACAGTGGCTACGCCCTGCGCGAGATCGTCGAAGACGTGCTCGCGGAGGCCTCGTGAACCCGGGCGACGTCGTCTTCGACGGCGCGCTGTGGATCGCGATCCCCATCGCCATGCTCGCCGGCCTCGTCTCGTTCCTCTCACCGTGCGTGCTGCCGCTCGTGCCCGGCTATCTCGGGTTCCTCGGCGGCGCCGCCGCGGGCCGGACGACGCGTGCCGCCGCTGTCGCGGCCGAAGATCGGACGCTCGCATCGGCTTCAGGCACCTCCGCCGATGCGGTGCGAATGTCGCGGGACCCTGCGAAGCCCGCCGCCTCGGCGCGGGTGACGCCGGTGGATGCCACGAGCCGGGGCCGTCTGCTGCTGGGCGTGGCCCTGTTCATCGCCGGTTTCACCGTCGTGTTCGTCGCCATGGGAGTTTTCGCGGGCACGGTCGGCCGCGTCTTCCTCGAGTATCAGGACCCGATCACGCGCGTGCTCGGGATCGTGATCATCGCGATGGGCCTCGTGTTCATCGGCGTCTTCGGGTTCGCGCAGCGCACCTTCCGCCCGCACATGCGCGAGAACCTGGGTCTGGTCGGCGCCCCACTGCTGGGCGTCGCGATGGGGCTGGGTTGGGCGCCGTGCATCGGGCCCACCCTCGCCGCGATCCTCACGATGGGCTACAGCCAGGCCGACCCCGCCCGCGCGGGCCTGCTCGCCGTCGCCTACTCGATCGGCCTCGGTCTGCCCTTCCTGCTCCTGGCCGTCGGCTTCGGCTGGGCGACACGGTCGGTCGCCTTCTTCCGGCGTCACATCCGCGCGATCAACATCGTCGGCGGCGCGGTGCTGATCATCCTCGGCCTCCTGATGGTGACCGGGGTGTGGACCGCGGTCATGTCTGAATTGATGGGGGTGATGAGCAGTGTCGAACTCCCGCTCTGACGCGGTCGACCCGCTGCGACCGGCCGACCACGCCGACTCTCCGGCATCCACCCCCCAGATCACCCAACCGCAGCTTGGGCTGGTCGGGTGGCTGCGGTGGGGCTGGCGGCAGCTGACGAGCATGCGCACCGCGCTCGTGCTGCTACTGCTGCTTGCCATCGCCGCGGTGCCGGGATCGCTCGTGCCGCAGCGCAGCGCCGACCCGAACGGCGTCACGCAGTACCGCGCCGACAACCCCGACCTGTTCCCGGTCCTCGACGCTCTGCAGCTGTTCGACGTCTACACCTCGGTGTGGTTCTCAGCGATCTACATCCTGCTGTTCATCTCGCTGATCGGCTGCGTGATCCCGCGCACGAAACACCACTGGAAGGCGCTGCGCGCCCGCCCGCCGCGCACGCCCGCCCGGCTGTCGCGTCTCGATGACCACGCCGAGGCGACGGTGCGTCCGGCGCAGGGGGTCGATGCAGGGCAAGCGGCCGCCACGGCCATCGACCTCGCCGAGGTGCAGCTGAAGAAGGCCGGTTACCGCGTCGAGCGCTACGACGCGCGCGGTGCGGCATCGGTGTCGGCCGAGCGCGGATACCTGCGCGAGACCGGCAACCTCGTCTTCCATGGCGCGCTGGTCGGCGTGTTGGTGGCGGTGGGCATCGGCGGAGGCTTCACCTACACCGGGCAGACCGTGATCATCGAGGACGAGGGGTTCGTGAACTCGCTCGGCATGGGCTACTCATCCTTCAACCCGGGCCGGTTCGTCGACACCGAGAACCTCTCGCCGTATTCGATCACCCTCGACCGGTTCGACGTGTCCTACGTCGAGGTCGGCCAAGCCGGGCAGGGGCAGGCCGGCGACTTCGCCGCGCATGTGACCACGCGTGAGCCCGGAGGCGATCCCGTCGAGGACGTCGTGCGCGTCAACCATCCGATCACCGTGCTCGGCGACCGCATCTACCTCATGGGCAACGGCTACGCGCCCACGATCACCGTGCGTGACGCCGACGGTGAGGCTGTCTTCCGCGAGTCCGTGCCGTTCCTGCCGCAGGATGCGAACATGACCTCGCAGGGCGTTGTCAAGGTCGCCGACGGGCTGTCCGAGCAGGTCGGGCTGGCCGGATTCTTCTACCCGACGGCCGTCAACGGGCACGGCGGGGCGCTCGCCTCGGGATACGGTGACCTGCTCGCCCCGGTGCTGACCTTCTGGGTGTACGAGGGCGACCTGGGCATCGATGACGGCACGGCCCGGTCGGTGTACACCCTCGATCCGACGGGCATGACGCAGATCGCCGGCGGAGACAGCGAGAACGCGGCGCTCGAGCTCGCACCGGGCGAAACCGTCGACCTGCCCAACGGGCTCGGCACGATCACGTTCGAAGATGCCACCGCCGACGGCGCCGACGAAGTGGTGAAGCGCTACGTGTCGCTGTCGGTCCACCGCGACGTCGGGGCGCCGTGGGTACTCGCCTTCGCGATCCTCGCTCTGGCCGGGCTGCTGGTGGCCCTGTTCGTGCCGCGCCGGCGCATGTGGGTCAAGGCGACCCCGGCCGGGAAGACCCTCGAGCTCGAGTACGCGGGTCTGGCCCGTGGCGAAGATCCCGCCATCGCGGCGGCCGTCGCCGACCTGGCGCGCGACCACGCGGCGGCCCTGCGCGGTGCCGGCATGACGGCGGCCGACGACGCGACCGCCGCCCCCGACCCTGATGCCACCGACGACCGAAAGTAGACTGATGGCCATGCCCGAAACCGGAATGACGCTCGACGAGATCTCGGTCCTGCTGGTGTGGACGGCCGTCGCGATCTACACGCTCGCGTTCATTGCCTACGCAATCGACCTGGCGCGCCGCTCCGACCAGGCGATCAAGGCGAAGGACACCGCCGACGCACGGGTGCTCGTGGCCGCCGACGGCGGCGCGATCGACGAGGTCCGCGCGCAGGAGTCCGCGGCTCTCGCGGCACTCGAGGCCGCGCCGGCACAGCGGGTGCGCTACCTGTGGGCGCGCATCGGTACCTCGCTCACCGTGCTCGGATTCGCCTTCCACGTCGGCGGCGACGTGTTGCGTGGCATCGCCGCGGGCCGGGTGCCCTGGTCGAACAACTACGAGTTCGCGCTCACCGGGACGATGCTCATCGTCGCCGTCTACCTCGTCGTGCTGTTCCGGTACGACCTGCGCTTCCTCGGCGCGTTCATCACCGGCATGACCGTGGTGCTGCTGGGCGGGGCGGCGCTGCCGTTCACGTTCTACGTTGAGGTGACCCCGCTCGCCGATCCGCTCAAGAGCGTGTGGCTGGTCATCCACGTGTTCGTCGCCTCGCTGGCCACGGCATTCTTCGCGCTCGCGTTCGCCCTCTCGGTACTGCAGCTCATGCAGGCGCGGCGGGAGCGGCTGGCTGTCGCCGCGGCATCCATCGCCGACGCCGGCGGCACGCCGGCCAAGACAGGCCCGGGCTTCCTGCGCACCCTGCCGTCGGCCGATGCGCTCGAGTCGCTCGCGTACCGGTTCGCGATCATCGGGTTCGCGTTCTGGACGTTCACGCTCATCGCCGGGTCGATCTGGGCGAACGACGCCTGGGGCCGCTACTGGGGCTTCGACACCAAGGAAGTGTGGACCTTCGTCATCTGGGTCCTCTACGCCGGCTACATCCACGCCCGCGCCACGCGCGGCTGGCGCGGCGCGCGGTCGGCGTGGCTCTCGATCATCGGATTCGCCGCGGTCATCTTCAACTTCACGATCGTCAACGTCTTCTTCAAAGGCCTGCACGCCTACAGCGGCGTGTCCTGACC
>JAEXHA010000116.1 GCA_023450335.1 Actinomycetes bacterium
CCACATCACCGAGCCGGCACCCGCCCACGGCTCCGTCTCCGTCGCCGACGGCGCCCACGTGACGCCCGCCGTGGACGGGGCCGCCGCCGGCACGGGCCCGGCCGCCGCGACCGACGGCTCGGGAGCTCCGGCATCCACACCGCGCAATGCGCCCCACGCCGACTGGGCGGCTCTGGAGGCCGACTACGCCGGCATCCGGACCCATATCCAGAACGTGATCCCGGGGTTCGAGGATTACGAGCGGCGCATCGAGAAGGGCCGCACCTTCCTGCTGCCCAACGGTCCGCGTGACGAGCGCCGGTTCGCCACCGTCGACGGCAAGGCGCGGTTCACGGCGAACCCGCTCGAGTACCCGCACATCCCCGAGGGACGCCTGCTGCTGCAGACCCTGCGGTCGCACGACCAGTACAACACCACGATCTACGGCAAGGACGATCGCTACCGCGGCATCCAGGACGGACGCCGCGTCGTGCTGATCCACCCCGATGACATCGCCGCCGCCGGATTCGAACCCGGCGACGTCGTCGACCTGGTCTCGGAGTGGCAGGGCCCGGACGGACTCGAGGAGCGCCGCGCCGAGCAGTTCCGCCTCGTGCCGTACTCGACGCCGCACCGCAACGCCGCCGCGTACTACCCCGAGACGAATGTCCTCGTGCCACTGGAATCGGTCGCCGACGTGTCAGGCACGCCCACCTCGAAGGCCGTGGTCGTGCGCCTCGAGCGCCGCTGACTGTCGAACCGGGATTATCCCCGGTCGCTGCCGAGGCCGGCGCTGGTGAGGCCCACCTAAGCTGGAAGCGTGGATGCCACGTCTCGACGGGCGGCCCGAATCCTCATCATGGTGCCCGCCGCCGCCCTCATGCTGCTGGGGCTCAATTCAGGGCTCTTGCTGATGGGCGTGGCGATGCCGATCGTGAACGCCCCCGACCTGCACTCGACACTGCTCGTGTTCGGCTTCGTCGGCACCCTCATCAGTCTCGAGCGGGCCGTCGCGCTGCGTGCCGCGTGGGCATACAGCGCCCCGGTGCTGCTTGCGGCCGGCTCTGTGCTCACCCTCACCGCGGTGCCGGTGGTCGCCGGCAAAGCCGTCATCGCCGTGGGCCTGGTCATGCACGCACTCCAATACCGGGCGATCTGGCGCCGCCAGCCGATGACGGCCACCGCCGTGCAGGCCGCCGGCGCGGTCACCGGCATCGCCGCGGCCCTCGCCTGGTGCGGCGGAGTGCCGCCGAACCGGCTCGTGCCGCTGCTTGCGGTCTTCCTCATCCTCACGATCGCGGGGGAGCGCCTCGAGCTGGCCCGCCTGGCCTCGCCGGGTGCTCGTGCCGAGCGGCTGCTGCTGATCCTGGCGGTGGCCCTGTCGGCATCCGCTCTTCTCACCCTCACCATGCCCGTGATCGCAGTGCCGGTCGCCGGCCTCCTGCTGCTGCTGATGATCGCCTGGCTGCTGCGGTACGACATCGTCCGCGGCACGATCCGTCAGAACGGGCTGCCGCGCTTCGTCGCCGTGTGCGTGTACCTCGGGTACGGCTGGCTGCTGATCGCCGGCGCCGGCTGGCTGCTGGGCGGCGCCCGCACCGAGGGCACCGTCTACGACGCCACCACGCACGCGATCTTCCTCGGGTTCGTGATCACGATGATCATGGCGCACGCGCCGCTGATCCTGCCCGCGGTGCTGCAGGTGAACATCCCCTACCACCGGGCCCTGTACGTTCCGGTCGCCCTGCTGCAGGCCGCGCTGCTGGTGCGCGTGGTCGCGGGCGACGCCTGGGAGCTGCCGGGCGCCCTGCAGGCCGGCGGCATCGGCGCCGTCGCCGCGATACTGCTGTTCGCCGCCACGGCCGTGACGGTCTCGCTGCGCGAACGAGGAGAGAAGAAGAGCCGTGTCGCGTCGTAACTGGTATCTGCTGACCAACTCGGTGATCCTGCTGTGGATCGTGCTCACCGTCGTGGCGGTGACCATCCACCGATTCGTGAACCAGCCGATGTGGCTCATGGTGCACGTGCCGCTGCTGGGCGCGGTGACCGCCGCGATCCTCATCTGGTCGCAGCACTTCGCCGACACGCTGCTGCGCCGCGCCGCGCCGGCCGGTCGCATCGGCCTCGGCGTGCGGCTCGGGCTGCACACGGCCGGTGCGGCGGCGATCGTCGCCGGCATGCTCACCGGCGTCGTGCCGCTCACCGTCGCCGGGGCGATCGCGGTGGCGACGGCGATCATCGCGCACGCCGTGATCCTGTGGCTGCAGATGCGTCACGCGCTGCCGGCGCGGTTCGCGCCCCTCGTACGGTACTACGTCGCGGCGGCCCTCGTGTTCTTGGCCGGCATCGCGATCGGGGTGATCATGCCGGTGCTCGGCGACCCCGACACCACCGACCGGCTCGTCGTCTCGCACCTCGTGCTCAACGCGTACGGGTGGATCGGACTGACCGTGCTGGGCACCCTCGTCCTGCTGTGGCCGACGATCCTGCACGCCAAGGTGCCCGCGTCGGCGGATGCCGCGGCCCGACACGCTCTGCCCGTTCTGATCGCGGGGCTCGCTGTCGCCGCCGCAGGCCCGGTCGCCGACCTGCAGCTGCTGGTCGCTCTGGGAATGCTGATCTGGCTCGTCGGCGCGCTGCGCCTGGCCGTGGAAGGCTGGCGCGAAGCGCGTGCCATGCCCCCGGGCACTTTCGCCGGGTGGAGCCTGGCCGCCGCATTCTGCTGGGTCGTCTTCGCCGCCGCGGCGCTCGGTGTGCACGCCGTCGTGCAGCCCGACTGGACGAGCCTCCGCGGCGAGTACCTCATGATGCTCGGCCCCCTCGTGGCCGGATTCGCCGTGCAGATCGTCAGCGGCGCGCTGAGCTACCTGCTGCCGGTCGTGGCGCTGGGCAGCCCCGCGGCCGCGAAGGCCGGCGCCGAGATGCTCGACCGCGGCGCCGCCGCCCGCATCGTCATCTACAACGGCGCGATCGTGCTCTACCTGCTGCCCATGCCGTCGGTGGCCCGGGTGCTGCTGTCGTTCGCGGCGGCCGGCGTGGTCATCGCCTTCCTCGTACTCGCGATCCGCGCCATCGTCGCGGGGCGTCGTGTGCGCAAGGCCGAGGGGGCCAACCCCGATCGCAGCGGTCGCGTGAAGCTGGGAGCCCCGGCATCGGCCCCACCCCCGGCCAAGCCGCGGCACGGCGGCGCGGTCGTGGCCGGCTTCGCCGTGCTCGCGCTGTGTGTGGCCGGCGGCGTGGCCGCCGACCCCGCAGCGATCGGCATCAACACCGCGGTCGGCGGCGACGTGGTCGCGACAGGTGAGACCACCGAGGTGACCGTCCAGGTCGAGGGCATGCGGTTCACCCCCGCCGTCATCGAGGTGCCGGCCGGCAACGAACTGGTCGTCGTCTTCGAGAACACCGGCACCGACGTGCACGACCTCACCTTCGCCAACGGCGTGCGCTCGCAGCGGCTGGCGCCCGGAACGAGTGAGACGCTCGAGGTGGGCGTCATCGGCGCCGACATGGCCGGCTGGTGCTCGATCGCCGGACACCGGCAGATGGGCATGGAACTGACCGTCGTCGCCGTGGGCGCGGCGCCGGACTCGGCCACGCCGCCCGAGCACGACCACGGCGACGCCGCAGCCGGCCCCTCCGCGGCCGACGACATCGATCTGCAACGCACCCCTGACGACGGCTTCGCACCGTGGCCGGCCGGCCTGCCCCCGGCATCCGACCAGACCGTCCACCGCGTCACCCTCCGCGTCGCGGAGGCCGTCGAAGAGGTCGCCCCCGGCATCCGCCAGACGAGGTGGACGTTCGGCGGCAGCGCCCCCGGCCCGGTGCTGCGCGGAAAGGTCGGCGACACCTTCGAGATCACCCTGGTCAACGACGGCACCATCGGCCATTCCATCGACTTCCACGCCGGGGCCCTGGCCCCCAACGAGCCGATGCGCACGATCCAACCCGGCGAGACGCTGACATACACCTTCACGGCGACGCAGGCCGGCATCTGGATGTACCACTGCTCGACGCACCCCATGTCGATGCATATCGCCAACGGCATGCACGGCGCCGTGATCATCGACCCGCCGGACCTCGCGCCCGTCGACCGCGAGTACGTCTTCGTGCAGGGCGAGCTGTACCTCGGTCCGCAGGGCGAGACCGCCGACGCCGCCAAGATCGCCGCGCAGACCCCCGACCTGGTGGCCTTCAACGGGTACGCCGACCAGTACGCGTACCGGCCGCTGCCGGCGCGCGTCGGTGAGCGGGTGCGCGTGTGGCTGCTGGATGCCGGACCGAACGTGGCCAGCTCGTTCCACGTCGTGGGGGGACAGTTCGATACGGTCTATCTGGAGGGCGACTACCGCCTGCGCCCGGAGGACCCGGGCGGGGCGCAGGCGCTGGCGCTGCAGCCGGCGCAGGGCGGCTTCGTGGAGCTGACCTTCCCCGAGGCGGGCGACTACCCATTCGTGACGCACATCATGAGCGATGCAGAGAAGGGTGCGAAGGGAATCTTCCATGTCGAGGAATGACGTCCATTCGATTGTCCGACCGCGACCGCACCGCGTCGTGCTGCGCCGGCACGCCGATGTGGTCGCCGCCGCACACGATCCCGAGACGTTCTCGGCCGGGGTGTCGCAGCACCTGCAGATCCCCAACGGACTCGACGGGGCCGAGCACGCCGCGGCCCGCCGCCTCATCGACCCGTTCTTCGCAGACGACGAGCTCGACCGTTACATGCCCGGCTTCCAGCGCATCGCCGCCGAGCTGGTGGCCTCTCTCGCTTCCGGTGAGGCGTTCGACGCCGTGGCAGACCTCGGAGCCCGCTTCGCGGTGCGTGCCCAGTCGCATTGGCTCGGGTGGACCAGCGAGCTCGAAGACACACTGCTGGAGTGGGTGGCCGACAATCGCGCCGCCACCCGCAGCGGTGACAAGACCCGCACGACAGAGGTCGCGGCCCGGTTCGACGGGATCATCCGCGCCCTGCTGGCCGAGCGCCGCGCCGAACCACATGACGATCTCACGACGCGACTGACGCTGCTGACACGGCCTGACGGCGAACTGCTGAGCGACCCCGAGCTGGTGTCGATCCTGCGCAACTGGACCGGCGGCGACCTGTCATCGATCGCGCTGTGCGCGGGTGTGGTGGTGGCGGGGCTGGTCGCCTCGCCGAGGCTGGCCGCGCGCGTCGCGGTGGCCGGCGATGCCGAGGTGGATGCCATCGTCGACGAGCTGCTGCGGCGCGACGACCCGTTCGTCTCGAACCGGCGCCGCGCCACCCGCGATGTCGAGATCGGGGGATGCCCCATTGCGGCCGGCCAGGTGGTCGTGCTCGACTGGCGCGAGGCCAACACCGACCCCGACGTGTTCGGCACCGGCTTCGACCCCGAGGCGCATGCGGCCGACAACCTCGTCTACGGCACGGGTCCGCACGTCTGCCCCGGCAGGCCGCTGGCCGCCCGGGAGCTGCGGGTGCTCGTGCGCGCGGTGCTCGCCGCCGGTATCCTCACACCCGCCGGAGCCCCCGTGCGCGAAGAAGCGCCCGTGGCCGGTTACCGCACGGTGCCCGTCCGCATCCTGCCGAGCTGAGGGTTCGGGCCGGGGTGCACGCGCCCGGTGCGGGTGTGCGAACTGAACGCACCCGGTGCGGGCGCGGCCGCGGCCGCCTACAGCTTGCGGAGCTTCTCGGGGTCGGGCTGCCTGACCGGGTCCCAGCCGCGGCGCACGGGGCGCTGCGGGGCGGCGGCGTCGCGCGACCGGTACACGATGTACGGGCGGAAGAGGTAGCCCACCGGTGCTGAGAACACGTGCACGAGGCGTGTGAACGGCCACAGGGCGAACAGCAGCATCGCGGTGATCACGTGCAGATCGAACAGGATCGGCACGTGCAGCATCAGATCGGGCTGCGGCTGGAAGCCGAAGATGCTGCGGATCCACGGCGACACCGTTTCGCGATAGTGGAACCCGCCGCCGAAGACCTGGTGCACGACCGTGGCGGCCGTGCCGAAGAAGAGGGTGGCGCCGAGGAAGACGTACATGACCTTGTCCATGGTCGTGGTGGCCAGGAACACCGGTCCGACGGTGCGACGACGGTAGATGAGGATCGCCAGACCCGCGAGCGTCAGCGCCGCCGCCGCGGTGCCGAGAACGGTCGCGCCGATGTGGTAGATCTCCTCCGAGATGCCGATCGCGTAGAGCCACTCGCGGGGGATGAACAGTCCCACGACGTGACCGGCGATGACCATGAGGATGCCGAAGTGGAACATCGGCGAACCCCACCGCAGCAACCGGTTCTCATACGTCTGACTCGACCGGGTCGTCCAGCCGAACTTGTCGTACCGGTACCGCCAGATGTGGCCGACGATGAAGACCGCGATCGCCGCGTACGGCAGGGCGACCCAGAGGATGAAGGGCAAGGCGTTCACGAGTCCTCCTGCGAGACGGGGCGGAACGGGGGCAATTGGCCGAGGAAGCTGAGGCCGACCGTCTCGGTGGGCGGCCCTTCGCTGATGAGTTCGAGGAAGCGCTCGCGCGTGCGCTCATCGATCGGGGGCAGCGACAGCGTGATCGTGCGGACCACGAGCGCCCACGGGCTGTCCATCCCCTCGAGGGCGGCGCGCAGCACTTCGATGCCCTCACGGTGCGATGAGATGAGGGCGCCGGCGATCTCCGAGTCCGACCGCGCCGAGAACTCGAGAACCGCCGGCAGATAGTCCGGCAGGTCGTCCGCGTCGAACTCCCATCCGGCGGCGCGGTAGGCCTCGAGGAACGTCACCAGGGCGACGCCGCGGCGCCGGGTGTCGCCGGTCGCGTAGTAGCTCAGGTACAGGCTGCACTTGCGCTTCAGATCGAACGTGGTCACGTAGCGGCGCTGCCATTCGGTCGCGCCCGCGCGGCGAGCCTGACCGATGTAGTCCTCGAGCGGGCCGGCGATCGCCGAGGGCAGCCCCACCAGGTGCGACTGCAGCGCGTCGAGACGGGCATGCCACTGCGCGTCCGGATAGTCCAGCAGCAGGGATGCCAGCATGTGCACCCGTGCGCGCTGCCCGGCATCCAGCTTCACCGGCGCCAGTTCCGGTGGCAGCTTCTTGCGCGGGGTGACCCGCGTGATCACCGAGCTCATGGCGTCTCGTCCTGCGTGTCGCGTTCGCGGACGTCGTCGGCGCTCTGCGGCGGGAACAGTCCCTGCGGTGTGCCGTTGCCGTCCCAGTTGAGCAGGTTCACGCGGCCCGGCGTCGACGGGCGGTCAGCGGTCTGGCGGTCGGCGAGGATGTGGAAGTTCTCCACCGCCACCGGCACCGACGGGCCGCTCGACGAACCGAACGGTCCGGCTCCGCCCATGCCCGGGCCGCCGTCGAAGTCGAGCGAGCATGCCAGCTCTTCGAGCTCGTGCGCCTGCTCGGTGTGGGCGGCAGGGATGACATAGCGCTCTTCGTACTTCGCGATGGCGAGCAGCCGGTACATCTCCTCGATCTCGGGGCCCGACATGCCGACCGCGTTGGCGATGCGCTCATCGCGTTCGTCGTCGATCGAGATGCCGCGCATGTACGAGCGCATCGCCGCCAGGCGCCGCAGTGCCAGGTCGACCGGCGCGATGTCGCCGGCGGTGAACAGCTCGGCCAGGTACCCGATCGGGATGCGCAGCTTGTCGATCGCGGCGAACAGGGTGCGCGCGTCCTCGCCATCGTTGCCCGAACCGGTCACGACGTCGACCACCGGCGACAGCGGCGGGATGTACCAGACCATCGGCATCGTGCGGTATTCGGGGTGCAGCGGCAGGGCCACCTGGTACTGCATGAGCTTCCAGATGGGGGAGCGCTGGGCGCCTTCGATCCAGTCCTCGGCGATGCCGTCGCGGCGGGCCGCGGCGATGACCTCGGGATCGTTGGGGTCGAGGATGATGTCGCGCTGGGCCTGGAGGAGCGCCTTCTCGTCCTCGACGCTGGCGGCTTCGGCGACGCGGTCGGCGTCGTAGAGCACGAGGCCGAGGTAGCGCAGGCGGCCGACGCAGGTCTCGGAGCAGACGGTGGGCAGCCCCACCTCGATGCGGGGGTAGCAGAACGTACACTTCTCGGCCTTGCCCGTGCGGTGGTTGAAGTACACCTTCTTGTAGGGGCACCCCGACACGCACATGCGCCAGCCGCGGCACTGATCCTGGTCCACGAGCACGATGCCGTCCTCGGCGCGCTTGTACATGGCGCCGGAGGGGCACGAGGCCACGCACGAGGGGTTCAGGCAGTGTTCACAGATGCGCGGCAGGTAGAACATGAAGGCCTTCTCGAACTCGGCCTTCACCTCTTCGCTCATCTTCTGCAGGATCGGGTCATCCTGCATGGTCTCCAGCGACCCGCCGAGGTCGTCGTCCCAGTTGGCCGACCACGAGATCTTCATGTCCTCACCCGTCAGCAGGCTCTTCGGCCGTGCGACGGGCACCTGTGCGCCCTTGGGGGCGTTCAGCAGCATGTCGTAGTCGTAGGTCCACGGTTCGTAGTAATCGTGGATCTCGGGCAGCTTCGGGTTCGAGAAGATGCGCGACAGCTTCGAGAGGCGGCCGCCGCCCTTGAGCTTGAGCCGGCCGCGCTTGGTGCGCTCCCAGCCGCCGCGCCACTTCTCCTGATCTTCGTAGCCGCGCGGGTAGCCGACACCGGGACGGGTCTCGACGTTGTTGAACCACACGTACTCCACGCCGGTGCGGTTGGTCCACGCCTGCTTGCAGGTCACCGAGCAGGTGTGACACCCGATGCACTTGTCGAGATTCATGATCATCGACATCTGCGCCATGACCTTCATCAGTACTCCACCTCCTGGCTGCGGCGACGGATAGAGGTGATCTCGTCGCGCTGGTTCCCGGTCGGTCCCAGATAGTTGAACGCCCACGCCAGCTGCGCATAGCCGCCGATGAGGTGGCTGGGCTTGAGCAGGATCCGCGTCAGCGAGTTGTGGATGCCGCCGCGCAGACCGCTGGTCTCGGCGATCGGCACGTCGACGGTGCGGTCCTTCGCGTGATACATGTACACCGTGCCCTCGGGCATGCGGTGTGAGACGATCGCGCGGGCGACCACGACGCCGTTGCGGTTGTACGACTCGATCCACTCGTTGTCGCGGACGCCGATCTTGGCGGCGTCCTGCGGACTCATCCAGATCGTGGGGCCGCCGCGGCTGAGTGACAGCATGAACAGGTTGTCCTGGTACTCGGAGTGGATCGACCACTTCGAGTGCGGCGTCAGGTAGCGGACGGTGACCTCGGTCTGCCCGGCCGCGCCGGGGCCCGCGACACGGCGGGTCGCGCCGACTCTGCCGTCTCCGAACAGGCGGTGCATGTCCAACGGCGGACGGAACACCGGGAGGTTCTCGCCGAGCTCCTCCATCCAGTCGTGGTCGAGGTAGAAGTGCTGGCGACCGGTGAGGGTGTGCCAGGGCTTGAGGTGCTCGACGTTGATCGCGAACGCGGTGTAGCGCCGGCCGCCGTGCTCCGACCCCGACCATTCGGGCGACGTGATCACGCTGCGGGGCTGGACCTGCACGTCCTGGAACGAGATGTGCGCGCCCTCGTGGTCTTCGGCCAGGTGCGCGATGCGCTGCCCCGTCCGCTTCTCGAGCTCCTTGAACCCCTGCACGGCCAGCCGGCCGTTGCTCGTGCCGGAGAACGCCAGGATCATCTCGCACACGCGCTTGTCGGAATCCAGTCGCACCGAGCCGGCGTAGGGGCCGGTGGGGGCGGTGCCGTTGACGTGCTTGAGCCGCTCGATCTCCTTGTCGGGCCGGTACGTGATGGCCTTCGTGGTCATTCCGAGCTTCTCGGTGAGCGGCCCGAGCGTGCGCCACTTCTCGTAGAGGTTGGGGTAGTCGCGCTCCACGACGATGAGCTTGGCCATCGTCTTGCCCGGCACCAGCGGCAGGTCGTCGACCACCTTGCCGTGCGGGGTCGCCATGACGTCGGCCGAGTCGTGCTGCAGCGGCGAGGCGACGAGGTCCTTGCGCACGCCGAGGTGGGTCTGCGCGTACTCGCTGAACTTCTTGGCCAGCGCCCCGAACAGCTCGTAGTCGGTCCGCGTCTGCCACGGCGGCGTGATCGCCGGGGTGAACGCGTGGATGAAGGGGTGCATGTCGGTCGAGGAGAGGTCGTACTTCTCGTACCAGGTGGCCGCCGGCAGCACGATGTCGCTGAACAGCGTCGTGGAGGTCATGCGGAAGTCGGCCGTCAGCAGCAGGTCGAGCTTGCCCTCGGGCGCGTCCTCATGCCACCGCATGTCGCGCGGCCGTGAGCCCTCGGGGGTCTCGGGGGCGCGCACGGCCGAGTCGGTGCCCAGCAGGTGCTTGAGGAAGTACTCGTTGCCCTTGCCGGACGAGCCGAGGATGTTCGCCCGCCACACCAGCACGATGCGGGGGAAGTTCTCGGGGGCGTCGGGGTCTTCGACGGCGTACTCCAGTGAGCCGTCCGTGAGGCTGTCGACGATGTGCTGGGCGGGCTCCTTGCCCGCCGCCTCGGCTTCGTCGACCAGGTCGAGCGAGTTGCGCGAGAACGTCGGGTACGCCGGCATCCACCCGCGCTTGACCGACTCGACCATGCAGTCGGCCGTCGTGCGGCCCGAGAACGTGCCGCGCGCCAGCGGAGAGGCGAGCTGATCGGCGGGCAGGCCGTCGTAGCGCCACTGGTCGGTGGCCAGGTACCAGAAGCCGGTGCCGATGTGCTGGCGCGGCGGCCGGTTCCAGTCGGCGGCGGTCGCGTACTGCGAATAGCCGGTGATGGGGCGCACCTTCTCCTGCCCCACGTAGTGGGCCCAGCCGCCGCCGTTGACACCCTGGCATCCACACATCATCGTCAGCGCGAGGAAGGTGCGGTAGATGGTGTCGGAGTGGAACCAGTGGTTGGTGCCGGCGCCCATGAGGATCATCGAGCGGCCGCCGGAGCGGTCGGCGTTGTCGGCGAACTCGCGGCCGATGCGGATGGCCTGCTCGGCGGGCACGGAGGTGATCTCCTCCTGCCACGCCGGCGTGCCGGGGCTGGTGGGGTCGTCGTAGCCGGTGGGCCATTCGCCCGGCAGGCCCTCGCGGGCGACGCCGTAGCGGGCGAGCATCAGGTCGAACACGGTCGTGACGAGCTTGCCGGCCACGCGCCGCACCGGCACGCCGCGACGGACCACGCCGGTGCCGCCGGCGTGCTCGCTGCCGGGATCGGGTGTCAGGTCGAAGCGCGGCAGCAGGATCTCGGCCGACTCGGTCGTGTCGGCGAGGTCTGCCAGCGACAGCGGGGGGACGACCTCGCCGAGGTCGAGGTTCCAGTCGCCCTCGTCTTCGGGGGTGAACCGGTGGCCGAGCGAGCCGCCCGGCACCACGGGGTTGCCGTTCTGGTCGAGCAGCACCGTCTTGAAATCGGCGCGCGCGGCCTGCGCCGGGGCGCCGTCCAGATCGCTCGCGGTGAGGAACTTGCCGGGCACGAGGCCGTCGGGGTGCTCTTCGAGCGTCACGAGGTACGGCGAATCGGTGTACCGCTGCATGTAGTCCTCGAAGCGCGCGGTGCGCTTGTCGACATAGTGCTCGGTGAGGATCACGTGGCCCATCGCGATGGCCAGCGCCGCATCGGTGCCCGGGTGGGGTGCGACCCACTCGTCGGCGAACTTCGTGTTGTCGGTGTAGTCGGGGGAGACCGTGATGACCTTCTGGCCGCGGTAGCGGGCCTCGGCCATGAAGTGCGCGTCCGGCGTGCGGGTCACCGGCACGTTCGAGCCCCACATGATGAGGTAGCCGGCGTTCCACCAGTCGGCCGACTCGGGAACGTCGGTCTGGTCGCCGAAGACCTGCGGGCTGGCCACCGGCAAGTCGGCGTACCAGTCGTAGAACGACAGGATCGAGCCGCCGAGGAGATTCAGGAACCGGGCGCCGGCGCCGTGGCTGACCATCGACATGGCCGGGATGGGCGAGAAGCCGGCGATGCGGTCGGGGCCGTACTCCTTGACGGTGTGGACGTGAGCGGCCGCGGAGATCTCCATGGCCTCGTCCCACGTCGTGCGGATGAGGCCGCCCTTGCCGCGCGCGGACTTGTAGGCCCGGGCCTTCTCGGGGTCTTCGACGATCGAGGCCCATGCGTCGACGGGGTCGGGGTGGGTGCGCTTGGCCTCGCGGTAGAGCTGTGCGAGCGTGTCGCGGATGTAGGGGTACCGCACGCGGGTGGGGGAGTAGGTGTACCAGCTGAACGCGGCGCCGCGCGGGCAGCCGCGCGGCTCGTACTCGGGCGAGTCGGGGCCCACCGACGGGTAGTCGGTCTGCTGGGTCTCCCACGTGATGATGCCGTCCTTGACATACACCTTCCAGGAGCACGAGCCCGTGCAGTTCACCCCGTGCGTGGAGCGGACGACCTTGTCGTGCGACCAGCGGTCACGGTAGAAGACATCGCCCGATCGGCCACCCTCGAGGAACTGGGCGCGCAGATCCTCACTGGTCTCGCCCCGTCGGAGGAACCGCCCCATTCTCAGCAATGTGTCGGCCAGCGGCCCATCTGTCGCGGGGTGGATCGCGCGTGTGTCGGGGGTCATGAGTCCTCCTGAAGGTTGCCGGCTGACCCCAGTCTGTCCAGGCTCCATAGCGATGTCCATCCCCCACGCCCGTATCAAATAGCCCGGCCGAAGAGTTAGGTCGGCCTTATCTGCGACGGGATTTTTGACACGGCCGGGGAGGGTGACGCGGACGCGCGGCGCCGCTAGGTTGGGTCGCGAAACGCCTGAAACGGATGGCTGGAGCCGCCCTGTCGGCCTGATGAAGGAGACCGCATGTCGACGAGCATCCCGGAGAAAACGGCCACGGCCGCCGAACCGAATCTGCGGGGCGGCCTGGGGCAGGTGATTCTGGCCACCCTGGCATCCACCGTCGGATTCTGGGCATGGATGGCGATCGCTCCGCTGCAGAACATCTACGCCACCGAGATGGGGCTCGACCAGGGCCAGATCTCGATCATGCTGGCCATGCCGGTGCTCGTCGGCGCGCTCGGCCGCATCGTCGTGGGTGCCATGACCGACCGCTTCGGCGGACGCAGGATGTTCACCGTCGTCCTGCTGGCCGGCGTCCCGCCGGTGCTGCTGGTCGCCCTGGCCGGAAGCATCGGCAGCTACGTGCTGCTGCTGGTGTCGGGATTCCTGCTGGGCGTGGCCGGCACCATTTTCGCGATCGGCATCCCGTTCTCGAGCGCATGGTTCCCGCCGGCGCGCCGCGGCTTCGCCAACGGCATCTTCGGCATGGGCATGATCGGCACCGCCGTTTCGGCGTTCGCGACGCCGCGGCTGGCTGAAGGCATCGGCTACCTGCCCACGCACCTGCTCATCGCCGGCGTCATGATCGTCATGGCGGCGATCGTGTGGTTCGGCATGCGCGAATCTCCGGTGTGGAAGCCGAGCCGCCAGGCGCTGATCCCCAAGGTGACCGGCGCGCTCAAACTCGTCATCACCTGGCAGATGTCGTTCCTGTACGCCATCGTGTTCGGTGGCTTCGTGGCGTTTTCGACGTACCTGCCGAAGTACCTGCTGACGATCTACCCGGGCGATGTGGATGCCGTGGGCGCGGGTACCAGGACCGCATTGTTCGCCGCGGCCGCTGTCGTGGCCCGGCCCATCGGCGGTGTGCTGGCCGACCGCTTCGGGCCGAAGGTGATCTCGCTCGTGTCGCTGGCCGGTATCGTCGCGACCGCCTACATCGTCGGGCAGCAGCCGCCCGAAGGTGTGCTCACCGGCGCGGTGTTCCTGCTCATGGCCTCGGCGATGGGGCTCGGCATGGGCGCCGTGTTCGCGTGGGTCGGCCCCTCGACGCCCCCCGACAAGGTGGGGGCCGTGACCGGTGTCGTGGCCGCGGCGGGCGGCCTGGGCGGATACTTCCCGCCCCTGGTCATGGGTGCCACCTACCACGGCGAGACCAACTCGTACGCCCTGGGGCTGTGGCTGCTCGTGCTCGTCGGCGCCGGCGCCCTCGTGGTCGGCGGCATGCTGCGCGACGCGCGTGCGCCCAAGCCGTGACCGTCCCCGCGTCGCCGAGTGCGTATGCCGGGCGTCGCGCGCGGACTGCGTCCCGTGGCGTCGGCCTAGGCTGAAGAAATGGGAGCGAGCGCGCGTGTGATCACGGTGTCGGATCGGACGGCACGGGGTGAACGGGACGATGCGAGCGGGCCGGTGGCGGTCGTCGCGCTGCGTGACGCCGGGTTCGCCGTCGACGCCGTCGTGATTCCCGACGGCACCGACAACGTCGAAGCAGCGCTGCGCGACGCGCTGGAGGCCGGCATCCGGCTCATCGTCACCACCGGCGGCACCGGCGTCTCGCCGCGCGACCAGACGCCCGAGGGCACGGCGCGGGTCATCGATCGCGAACTGCCCGGCATCGCCGAAGAGCTGCGGCGTCGCGACGCGGCCGAAAAGCCGCACGGCATGCTGACCCGAGGGCTCGTGGGTGTGGCATCCACGAGTCTCATCGTGAATCTGCCCGGCTCGCCGGCCGCCGTCGCGACGGGACTGCCGACCGTGCTGTCGGTGGCATCACACGTTCTGGACCAGCTCGAAGGGGGCGACCACTGATGGCCGACGTGCGCATCGCGAAGATCAGCGAGCAGCCGCTCGACGTCGCCGCACACCTGGCGGCCGTCGACGATCATGCCGCCGGTGCGGTGGCGAGCTTCATCGGCACCGTGCGCGACCATGATCCGGATGCCACGACGGCCGTCGTCGCGCTGGAGTACAGCGCGCACCCGGACGCCGAGCAGACCCTGCGCGAGATCGCGCTGCGGGCTGCGGGAGAACGCGCGGCGATCGTGGCCGTCAGTCACCGGGTCGGGCGGCTCACGGTGGGGGAGGCGGCCGTGGTGATCGCGGTGGCCACCCCGCACCGGGCGGAGTCGTTCGAGATCTGCCGCGAGGTCATCGAGGACATCAAGCGGTCGCTGCCGGTGTGGAAGCGACAGGTCGAAGCCGACGGCACCACCGCCTGGAAGGGCCTGGGCGGCTGACGGCGGCACGCCCTGCGGCGCGGGTCACCCGCCGGCGAACGGGGGCAGCACGTCGACCAGCGCGTCGGCGCCCAATGGGGCATCGTCGGGCACACGGGCACCGTCGACCAGTACGGCGCAGCGCGGCAGAATGCCACCCAGCCCCGGGCGCTCGGTCGCCAGGGCGGTGCGCAGGGCACCGAGGGTCGGCTCGGCCCGCTGCTCCTCGGCGCGGCCGGCCATCTCCTCGGCGGCGGCGAAATAGCGGACGCGGGCCATCAGCCCTCCCACTCCTTGGCCATCTCGGAGATCACAGCCACGGCGGCCGCCACGTCTTCGGGTGCGCCGCCCGCGCGGCCGGCGATCAGGCCCGCGGCGTACGCGCTGAACGGGGCCGCGGGGCGCGCGACGCCGACCGCCACGTCGCGGGCCAGATCGAGGATCAGCGAGATCGGCAGGTCCTGTTCGCTCAGCCCGAACCGCGTGCGCAGGGCCGCGGCCCACGCGTCGAGGGCCTCGGGCGGAAGGGTCTTCTCACTCATGCTCGCTCCTCATCCGGCCCGCCGTAGCGCGCGCGGGCCTGTTCCAGATCATCCCATGTATCCACATCGGCGGTCTCCTCGGCCGGGGCCGCGACCACCGCGATGGCGAGGTCCGCGAGCAGATCGCGCATCGACGCGTCGGCGCCGTCAGACGGCAGCGCCGCCGCCGCGCGCCGCAGCACCGAGGTGCGGTAGGCGCCGGTCAGCCATTGCGGTCGTGAGGTCGGGTCGCCCAGGCAGACCCCGTCGACGTCGGCCGGCAGCAGCGGCAGGTCGCGCAGCACCCGGGCCACGGCGTCGCCGGCCCGCGGCAGGTCGCACGCCAGCAGCACGGTCCACTCCGGCTGTTCCGCGGCAGGCTCCAGGGCCCCCACCCCGGCCACCACGGCGGCGGCCGGCCCGGCGAACCGGGGATGTTCTCGCACCCACTGCACCGGGGTGCCCTCCGCGGCGTCCTCGGTGCCCGCGTCGCCCCCGACCACGACGGGCGCGCACCCGGCCACCGCGTCCAGCGCATGCTGGAGCAGCGACCGCCCGCCGACGTCGAGCCGCGGCTTGTCGCGGCCGCCCAGCCGCGTCGCACGGCCCCCGGCCAGCAGGATCGCCGCGGTCATTCCGGGCGCACCCAGTCGCCGCTCTTGCCGCCGGTCTTCGCCGTGATGCGCACGCTTTCGATGGCGGTGGCCTTGTCCATGCCCTTGACCATGTCGACGACGGCCAGGCCTGTCACGGCCACGGCGGTCAGCGCCTCCATCTCCACGCCGGTGCGGTCGGCGGTGCGCACGGTGGCCGAGATCTCGACCCCGGCGTCGACGATCTCGAGGTCGACGACGGCGCCGTGCACCCCGATCACGTGGGCCAGGGGCAGCAGGGCGGGGGTCTGCTTCGCCGCCTGGATGCCGGCGATCCGCGCCACGGCCAGCACATCACCCTTGGGCACGGTGCCGTCACGCAGCGCCGCCACCACGTCGGGGGCGCAGCGCACGAACCCGCGGGCCGTGGCCGAGCGCACAGTGGGCTGCTTGGCGGTGACATCGACCATGCGGGCGTGGCCGGCGTCGTCGAGGTGGGTGAAGCTCATGGGGTCATCCTTCCAACATCCAGACGTCGACCTGGTCGCCGGCAGCCACGGCATCCACTTCGGCGGGTACGACGATGTACGCCTCGGCGAGGCCCAGTCCGCCGGCGCGGTGCGATCCCGACCCGCCGGCCGTCGCCGGGCCGGCCGTCCACCGCGCCGGGTCGCTGCGGTCGATCGCCGCGGGCAGGAACTGGCGGCGCCCCGGCGGTGTGCGCCAGGCGGTGGATGCCGGCAGGCGCAGCACCGGTCTCTGCAGCGCCTGGCGCCCCTGCATCGCCCACAGCGCCGGCCGCACGAAGACCTCGAACGACACGGCGGCGCTGACGGGGTTGCCCGGCAGGCCGAACATCAGCGCCCCCGAGTCGGCGACGCCGAACCCCTGCGGCTTGCCGGGCTGCATCGCGACCTTCGTGAACGTCATCGCGCCCGCCAGTTCGATCTTCACGACCTCGTATGCGCCGGCGCTGACGCCGCCCGAGAAGATGACGGCGTCGACCGATTCGAGCACCTCGGCGAGGGTGTCGCGCAGCTGGCCACCCTCGTCGTCGACGCTCGCGCGGTGCACGACCTCGGCGCCGGCGGCAGTGGCCAGCCCTGCCAGCAGGACGCTGTTGGACTCGGGGATCTGCCCGCGCTGCAACGGCTGGCCCGGTGCGACCAGCTCGCTGCCGGTCGAGATCACCGCGACTCTGGGCCGCCGCGCGACCGTCACCTCGGCGACACCGGCAGCCGCCGCGGCCCCCAGCTGCCACGCACCCAGCACGATGCCCGCCGGGAGCACTTCATCGCCGGTGCGGACGTCTTCGCCTGCTCTCCGGATGTGCGCGCCGACCGCGCGCGGCGCCCGCTGCACGGTGACGGTGCCGAGCGAGTCGGCCAGACCCCCGGCGGTGTCTTCGAACGGCACGATCGCATCGGCGTCGGCGGGCACCGGCGATCCGGTCATGATGCGCGCCGCCTGTCCCGGATTCAGGGGCGGGTCGTCGGCGGTGCCGGCCGGAAGATCGGCGACGACGGTCAGCTCGACGGCGGCCGCCTCGGCGGCATCCATCACATCGGCGAACCGCACCGCGAACCCGTCCATCGCCGAGTTGTCGAACACGGGCATGTCGACCGCCGCCCGCACCGGCGCGCGCAGGGTGCGCCCGGCGGCGTCGGCGACGGCCACCGTCTCGGTGCCCAGCAGGGGGGTGGATGCCAGGACGCGGCCGAGCTGGTCCTCGACGGCGACGGGGGCGGGCGTCATGACGCCCAGGCGGCCAGACCGCCGGCCAGCACCGACGCCTCCACGCCGCGGGACTGCAGCACCTCGGCCGCCCGCTGTGCGCGCACTCCGTGGGCGCAGATGACCACGACGCGGTCGCCGTCGACCTGGCCGGGGTCGGCGAAGAAGTCGCCCAGCGGAATCAGCACCGAGTCGGCGACGATGCCCGTCGCGGTCTCGAACGGCTCGCGCACATCGAGCAGCGTGGCCCCGCCCGCCTGCGCGGCGAGCATCTCCTCGGCCGTCAGCTGCGGGATCTGCGGGGGCGTGGGCGACGAGGCGGGGGTCGACGGTGCTGCGGTCATGGGCTCCATCCGAGGGTCGGCGGGGGTGAGGGGGATTTCGCGTTGCGTGCCGCGCAGGCTGTCGATGACGGCGATGCGGCCCAGCAGCGGCTCGCCGATGCCGGTGATCAGCTTGATGGCCTCGGTGGCCAGCATGCCGCCCGTCTGCAGGCAGAGGGCTCCGAGCACGCCCACGGCACTGCAGGAGGGCGGTTCGCCCACGGCGTCGGCCGGATACAGGTCACCCAGCCGCACCGGAGTGACACCGGCCGGCGGGGCCGACCAGAAGACCGTCACCTGCGCGTGGTATTCCTGCAGCACGCCCCACACCAGGGGGATGCCCAATGCCTCGCAGGCCGCGGCGACGTCGGTGCGCGTCGCGAAGGTGTCGCTGCCGTCGATGACCAGATCGGCGCCGTTCAGCAGCGCGGAGGCGTTGTGAGAGGACAGCCGTGTGCGCTGCGGGCGCACCACCGTCTCCGGGGACAGGTCGGCGGCGGCCCGCACCGCCGAGTCGAGCTTGTCGGCGCCGATGTCGGCGTGGCGGTGCAGGATCTGTCGGTGCAGGTTCGTGACCTCGACCACGTCGTCGTCGATGACGGTCAATGTGCCGACGCCGGCGGCGGCGAGGGCGAGGATGACGGGGCTGCCGAGTCCGCCCACGCCGATGACGGCCACGTGCGCGGCGGCCAGGCGTCGCTGGCCGATCTCGCCGAACCCGGCCAGGGTCGCGTGCCGCAGCGTGCGGGCACGCTCGGCCGCCGACAGCGCGGAAATGGGCTCGACGAGCGGAGACAGGGGCATGTGCCCAGCGTAATCGCGGCCGCCGGTGACGGCGCCGGCCGGCACCGGGAATTACCGCGCGTGGCCACACCCCGTCATCCGCAGATGCGGAATAATTCCGGGCGTACAGACGCAACCGCGGTGTAGCGTGGGGTCCATGCAGAGCTTCCGCGTCGCCCAGGCGGCCCAGCTGCTCGGGGTCAGCGACGACACCGTGCGTCGGCTGATCGACCGCGGCGAGCTGCCGACCACCCGCGAGACGCCGGCGACCATCCCGGGCGATGCGCTCGCCGCCTACGCGCTCGCAGCGCGGCGGGCCGCCACCGACCCGACCGACGTGCTCTCCAGCGCCCGCAACCGCTTCGTGGGGCTCGTGACCCGCGTGCAGGTCGAGGGCGTCATGGCACAGGTCGATATTCAGGCGGGCCCGCATCGTGTGGTGTCACTGCTGTCGGCCGAGGCGGTCCGCGACCTCGGCCTCGAGCCCGGTTCGCTGGCCGTCGCCGTCATCAAGGCGACGAATGTCGTCATCGAGACACCCGGAGACTGAGCCATGCGTCGCACGATTCCCGCGACGGCGCTGGTCGCCGTGACCGTGCTGCTGGGCGGCTGCGCGGGCGGCGGGGCGGTACCCGGCGCGGGGACGGCGCCACTGCGGAGTGCCGGAGAGCCGGCCGGCCGCGTCGCCGTGTCGGCGGCGGCGTCGCTGGCAGCGGCGTTCGACGAGATCGCCGACGCGTTCACCGCCGAGCACCCGGGCGTGCAGATCGTGCCCAGCTACGACGGTTCGTCGACGTTGGCGACCCAGATCATCGAGGGGGCGCCGGTGGATGTCTTCGCCTCGGCCGACGAGGCCAACATGCAGAAAGTGGTGGATGCCGGCCTTGCCACCCACCCGCAGCTGCTGGCCACCAACACACTGAGCCTGGTCGTGCCGACCGGCAATCCGGGCCGGGTCGCCGGCATCGAGGCGCTGGCGGACGAGGCACTGACCGTCGTGCTGTGCGCACCCGAGGTGCCGTGCGGGGCAGCGTCGGACGGCGTGCTGAGAGCGGCCGGTGTCACCGCCGCGGTCGACAGCTTCGAGCAGAACGTGACGGCTGTTCTGACGAAGGTCGCCGCCGGCGAGGCCGATGCGGGGCTTGTCTATGTGACCGACGCGGCACTGGCCGCCGAGCAGATCGAGGCCATCCCGGTCGCCGCCGCCGACGCCATCGTCAACCGCTACCCTGTGGTTGTGCTCGACGACGCGCCCCATGCCGCCGCCGCCGAGGCGTTCGTCGCATTCGTGCGCGGCCCGGCCGGGCAGGCCGTGCTGGCCGACCACGGGTTCGGCATCCCGTGAGCGGTGCGGATCGCGATGCGCGCGGGTTCGTCCCGCCGGTGCTCGTGGTCCCCGCGCTCATCGGCATCGCCCTGCTCGTCGTGCCGCTGGCTGCGCTGATCGGCCGCGTCGACGGGGCGACGCTGTGGGCCGACATCACCTCGCATGAGGCGCTGTCGGCGCTGGGACTGTCGCTGCGTACGGCGCTGATCGCCACGGCGCTGTGCCTGCTGCTCGGCGTGCCGCTCGCTGTGCTGATCGCCCGGGCCGGCGCGCGCACCGCGGCGCTGCTGCGGGCCGTCGTCACGGTACCGCTCGTGCTGCCGCCGATGGTCGGCGGCGTGGCGCTGCTGTTCCTGTTCGGCCGCACCGGCTGGCTCGGGCCCGCGCTGGCGCAATGGGGCATGCAGATCCCCTTCACGACGACGGCGGTCGTGCTCGCGCAGGTCTTCGTCGCCCTCCCGTTCCTCGTCCTCGCCCTTGAGGGGTCGCTGCGTGCGATCGGGGTGGGCTACGAGGCAGCGGCCGCCGCGCTGGGCGCGGGCCGGTGGACGATTCTGTGGCGCGTCACGCTGCCGCTGGCTGCACCGGGCCTGGTCGCCGGCACCGTGCTGTGCTTCGCGCGTGCCGTCGGCGAGTTCGGGGCGACGGCGCTGTTCGCCGGCAACGCCCCCGGCACGACCCGCACGATGCCGCTGGCGATCTACACCGCCTTCAACGGCGCCGGCGTCACGCAGGGCACGGCGGTGGCCCTGGCCCTGCTGCTGCTGTTCACCGCCGTCGGCGTGCTGCTGCTGGTGCGGGCGTGGCGACCGGGAGCGATGCGATGACCGCCGCCGGCTCCGCACACCTCGACGCGCACGTCGTCGTGCGTCGCGCGCGCGGCTTCGCCGTGGATGCCGTGCTGGCGGCCGCCGCGGGGGAGATGATCGCGGTCATGGGGCCCAGCGGGGCCGGCAAGTCCACGCTGCTGTCGGCGATCGCCGGCTTCACCCGGCTGACCGACGGCTACGTCAGTGTGGCGGGGCGGGTCGTCTCGGGCCGGCGCCCGGTCACCGCGGCAGGTGCCCGCCGGCGGAAGGCCCGCGTGGCGCCCGATCGCCGCGGCGTCGTGCTGCTCGGGCAGGAGCCGCGGCTGTTTCCGCACATGACCGCACGCGACAACGTCGCCTTCGCACTGCGCGCGCAGGGTACGGACCGTAAGCACGCCGCGGGGCAGGCCGACGAACTGCTGTGGCGTGTCGGGCTGCCGGGTCTGGGCGCACAGCGGCCCGGTGCGCTCTCGGGCGGTCAGCAGCAGCGCGTGGCCCTCGCCCGCGCGCTGGCGGCCGCACCGGACCTGCTGCTGCTGGACGAGCCGCTGACCTCGCTCGATCCCGTGACCGCCGACGGCATCCGCACGGTCATCGCCGAGCTGCGCGCCGGCATCACGACGGTCCTGGTCACCCACGATGCCGTCGACGCGGCGGCGCTGGCCGCACGCGTGCTCGTGCTCGAAGACGGCCACCTCACCCAGGACGCGCCCGTGCGTGAGGTGTTCGCCCACCCCGCCACCGCGTTCGCGGCAGGCCTGGCCGGACTCAACCGCCTCGTCGGCCGGGCCGTCGGCGGACGGTGGACCGGCGGCGAGGCCGGGCCGGTGCTGGTCGGCAGCGCCCCGGCATCCCTCAGCGACGGCGACGAGGTCGCGGCGGTCTTCCGACCCGCAGCTGTGTCAGTCAGTCGCGCGGCCGAGCAGACCTGGACGGCGGCCCTGCGGCTCGAACGAGATCGCCCGACGGCCCCGGGGGAATGGCTCACCCGGGTGGCCCGTCTGGAGCAGAGCCCGTCGGGCGTGCGCGTGCACACGGCGGAGCCGACGGTCGTGGCCGAGGTACCGGTCGACGACGTCGCGGCGTTGGGCCTGGCGCCGGGATTGCCGGTGCGTCTGCGCGTGCCGGACACCGAGGTGCGCCTCGTGCCTCTGTGATCCGGGGCGTCCGGTCCGGCGGGCCCGGTGCGCGGTGTCAAGATGGACGGATGCCCCACATCCGTCCGTTCCGCGCCGGCGATGAGCCCGCGCTCGCCGAGATCTGCCTGCGCACCGGTGACGAAGGCGGCGATGCCACCGGTGTGCTCGCCGACGACGATCTGTGGGCCGAGGTGTTCGTGCTGCCGTACGTCGCCCGCCACCCCGAGACCGCGTTCGTCGTCCAATCCGACGACGGCCGTGTCGTCGGATACATCGTCGGCGTGCCCGACACCCGGGCCTTCGAAGACTGGTTCCACGACGTGTGGTGGCCGCGGTTCGCCGACCGCTGGCCCGAACCCGACGAGGAGCGCAGCCGACAGGACGGGATCCTGCGTTACGCCTACGGCCGGCGCGCGGGCGCCGAGCCGTACGGTGACGAGTACCCCGCCCACCTGCACATCGACCTGCTCCCCGAGGTGCAGGGCCTGGGATGGGGTGGCCGGCTGATCGCGACGCTCACCGGCGCGCTGCGCGCGCGCGGCGTCACCGGCGTGCACCTGGCAGCCTCGCTCGGCAACACGCGTGCCCTCGCGTACTACCCGCGGGTCGGCTTCACCCCGCTGCCATCGCACCCCGGCGTTCAGGCCTTCGGCATGTCGCTCACCGACTGAGCGTTCGGCTCGCGCTCAGGTGAGCCGCCCCGACTCCAGACGGAGGGTGCGGTCGATCAGCGCGGACGGCACTTCGACGTGCGAGATGACGATGACGGCCTGATCGTCGCCGACGGCAGAGAGCAGATCGGTCAGCAGGGCGGTGGATGCCGCGGGGTCGACGCCCGCGGTCGGCTCATCGAGCACGAGCACCGGGAACCCGCGCAGCAGCGCGCGGGCGAGCACGATGCGCTGGGCCTGCCCGCCGGAGACGAGCGCGCCGCGCTCGCCGACACGGGAGTCCAGCCCGCCGCGCTCGCGCAGCCAGTCGCCCAGGCCGACCCGCTCCAGGACGGCCTCGAGCTCGGCATCGGTGGCCGTGTCCCGCGCGAACAGCAGATTCTGCCGGATGTCCTCGTCGAACAGCATCGGCTGCTGCTCGCACAGCCCGACCACACGGCGCACCGCGTCGGGGGACAGCTCATGCACCTCCCGGCCACCCAGCCGGTACGAGCCTGTCACCTCGAGGAACCGCACGAGCACGTGGGCGAGCGTGGTCTTGCCCGCACCGCTCGACCCGACAACGAGCACCCGCTCGCCCGGCCGCACCTCGAGGTCGACCCCCTGCAGCGTCGGTGACGCCTCTCCCGGCCAGCGCGCCGTGACATCGCGCAGCTGCAGCCCGTCGCCCAGCGCCGCGGCGGGAGCGTCGGCTGCGCGGTGTGTTTCGGGTGCTTCGACCGGCAGCTCCGGCGGCGCCTCGTCGGGCAGGGCGTGCGC
>JAEXHA010000121.1 GCA_023450335.1 Actinomycetes bacterium
GCCCGAGGCTCCGCGCCCGCGCGGCAACCGCGGCGCAGCCGGCGCGATCGGTGTTCTCGCCGCCCTCTCTTTCGGTGTGCTCTACCTCGCCGCCGCGCTCGGCTTCGGCTTCGGCGACGGCAGCGTCACCGTCGACAACGTCGGGCAGGAGGCGCTGGCAGCCCTGGCCACCTGGTGGTTCTGGGTGCCGGTGGTCGTCTTCTTCCTGGGGTTCTGGCTGCTGGGCGCGATCATCAACCGCGGTCGCTGGGGCTACTGGGTGATCTTCGGACTCCTCGTCGGCGCCGTCGCCTACGCCGGACACGTGCTCGGCCAGCTGTTCCAGGCCCCGTTCTGGGAGCTCACCGCCCGCGAGGGCGCGGACCTCGTGGGCAGCCAGCTGCTGGCTCCGCTCGCGATCGTCGCGTTCATCATCGGGCGTGAACTGACCATCTGGTTCGGCGCCTGGGTGGCTGCGCGCGGCAGGCGCGTGACCGAGCTGAACTACGAGGCCCAGCGCGAGTACGAGCGCACCCTCGAGGCCGGTCCGCAGCTCCACCAGGGCTGACATGACGCAGCCGGGGGTCCGACCGCCGGTGGCCGCGGCCCTGGCCACGGTCGGATACTTCGCGCTTCTGGTGGCCGCACTCGGCGTCGCGAGCCTCCTGCTCGAGCAGGAGGTCATCGCCACCGAGGGGCTGGGAAACCTCCCCGGCGTCGTCGCCGCGGGCTTGTCGACCCTCGCGGTGCTCGGCGTGCTCCTGCTCGCGCTGCGCGGCCCGCAGCCGTCGTACGCGGTGGCGGTGATCGTCATGGTCGTCGCGCTGCTCGCCTACCTCGTCGGGCTGTGGTTCGGGGCGGTGTTCGCCGGCGAGAGCCTGGCTCTGGCCGCCTCCGCCGCCGGCGCCTTCGTCCTCTCGTGGTTCGGTGCGATCCTCGCCGTGGTCGCATTCATCGCCGGCTGGGTCGGCGTCGCGCTGGTGCGCACCCGCGCCGAACGCCCGCACTGGCCGTGGGAGTCGGGCGACGACGGGCGGCGACCGGACGACGACGGACAGCTCTGACGACCCCGCACACAGGTCCGACGCAGCCGCGCCGCGAGGCGCGCCTCGCCGATGACGCCGCCATTCCTGCGAGATCACGCCAAACACGAAACAATAGATGCCGTGGAGCGGTCGATCGAGACCCAGGTCAGCCAGGCGGTGGACGCCTGGCTGCGGTGGCTCCCGCGCTGGGAACCGGCCACTCACCGCGGCCGCGTCGCACCGTGCCGGCGGTGCATCGGCTCGCCGGTGCTGTCGGCGGCCGGACTGGGCGCCGATGTGCCACACGGCGTGCAGCACGGTCTGTCGACGCGCATGAAGACGATCGTCGACCACGCGGTTGCCGAGTACACCTCACGCAACCTGCCGATGCTGCAGGCCGAGCTCGATCAGCAGGCCGAACGCAACCGGGCGCGCAGCTACCGGCCCGCCGAGGGACTCGAGCCCGAATTCGAGGGGATGCCGCTGGACCCCGACCCGGTGCCCGGTCAGCCGTTCCTGTTCACGATCTCGGGCCTGGCCGAGCAGGCCGCCGCCGAGATGCCGGCCCTGCCACCACTGTCGGACGAAGCCAAGGCGGCGCTGCGGCAGGAGGTCACCCTCGCCGACGACTACGCGAACATGGTGGGCCGCGAGATCTGCACGGTGCTGCTCCATCACCGGCTGCGCATCCAGGCGGCGATCGGCGAGTACGTCGAGCCGCAGATCGCCGCCATGCTCGAAGAGCTCACCCGCTCCCTGGACGCGCCGTTCGATCCTCGGGCCGACCCGGGGCTGCCCGAGCCCTGAGCAGCGCCATCGCCGCGGCCGGGAGCACCGTCACTCACCCGCTGTGCACCGCCGCCCGAGCCCTGCGCACGGCTGCCCGAGTCCTGCGCGCCACGCCCGATCCCGGGCACGAGCGTGCTCGCCCGCGCCCGCGGCGACGCGCCCCGGCATCCACCGACGAGCCGCTCCCACGCGGTTTTGTTAGCATGGCCCCGTCTCGCACCGGATCCTGGGGCCAGGGTATCCGCGTGGCGAACGTCGCATTCTTCGACCGGTGAGGGGCGCCATGGCACAGAGGCTTCCCTCGACCCCGCCGATCCTCCCCGGGCTCGACTACGTGCGGCCGCTCGGATCGGGCGGATTCGCCGATGTCTTCCTCTACCAGCAGGACATGCCCCGCCGAGCGGTCGCCGTGAAGGTCCTGCCCAGTGACGAACGCGACCCCGACCTGGTGCGCATGTTCAACGCCGAGGCCGACGTGCTCGCCCACCTGTCGGCCCACCCCGCGATCGTCACGGTGTACCAGGCCGGCATCTCGGCCGACGGCCGCCCCTACATCGTCATGGAGTACTGCCCCGGCTCGCTCGCGCAGCGGTACCGGCTCGAGCGTATTCCGGTCGAAGAGGTCATGGCCATCGCCGTGCGCCTGGCGGGCGCGCTCGAATCCGCGCACCGGGCCGGGCTGATCCACCGCGACATCAAACCGAGCAACATCCTCGTGACGACCTTCGGCACGGCGGTCCTGGCCGACTTCGGCATCTCGTCGTCGCTGCGCCGCCACACGCCGGGCGAGGTGCTGGCCATGTCGATCCCGTGGAGCGCGCCCGAGGTGGTCGCCGAGCACACCGGTGGGTCGGTGGCCAGCGAGGTGTGGAGCCTGGGCGCCACGGTCTACTCGCTGCTGGCCGGTCACAGTCCGTTCGAGCGCCGCGAACGCGGCCAGAACACCCGCGATCATCTGCGCCGCCGCATCGCGCGCGCCACATTCGTCCCGGTCGCGCGCGACGACATGCCCGATGAGCTGCAGCGCGTGCTCGCCACGGCGATGGCCCGTGAGCCCGAGCAGCGGTACCGGTCGGCACGCGACTTCGGCGAGGCGGTCCGCGCGGTGCAGAGGTCGCTGGGCATCGCCGAGACGCCACTGGAGGTGCCGACCGACGAATGGATGCCGGCGGCCGCAGAGGTGGACTTCGCCGACACCCGCGTGCGCGGACCGGTGCGCAGCAGCCTGCCGGGCCGCTCGCGGCGGCTCACCCACTCCACGGGCAGCCCCGCGCGCGATGAGGACTCCGAGCTTGTGACGGCGGCGCAGAGCCGCCCACGGTGGCCGTGGCTCGTGGGCGGTCTTGCGACGCTGGTGGTCGCCCTCGGTGCTGTGATCGCTGTGCTCGTGGGAGGGCTGTGATGCGTCGCCGCACCGTCGTGGGCGTGAGCGCCGTCGCGGCCGCCATCGCGCTCGTGGCGGGCATGAGCGTGGTGTGGCCGGGCCTCGACGCGCAGGACACGCCGCCCCGTGACGCGGCCGTCTGGGTGCTGCAGGCCGACGGGCTGCGTTATGCGCGCGTGAACACCGCCGTCGGTGAGCTCGACACCGTGCGCGCCGTGGCCAACCCCAGTCGCATCGTCGAGGCCGACACCGGCAGCTACATGTTCACCGACAGCGACAGCAAGGTGATCCGCATCGACGAGTCGCTGCCCCGCGATCTCGACACGCAGGGGCTCGAGGGCGCCGACACGGCGCCGTCGGGCACGCAGGAGACCGCCACGGCCGGCGACTTCGTGGTGTTCCGCACCGACGCCGGCGCCGTGTTCGCCGGCCGGCTCTCGACCCACTCCTACGCGCAGGTCGACCCGTTCCGCAGCCCCGATGATGAGACGCCGCCGTACGCCGCCGACGCCGTGTCTGTGGACGCCCGCGGCGTGCTGTTCAGCTACTCCGCGGCCACCGGCACCGTGCTGCGGTTCGACATCGCGTCGTCGACGGTGCTGGGGGAGGACCCGGTCAGCGCCGACGCGGACCTGCCCGCGCTCACCAGCGCCGGTGACGACTGGGTGCTCGTCGACACCGACGACGGACGGTACTGGACGCGCGGCGGAGACGGCGCCGCCGACGCCGGGACGACCGGCGCCGTCGTGCTCAGCCGGCCGGCGCCGGACGGAGACGCTGTCTACCTCGCCGACGAGGCGACGCTCGTGCGCGTGCCGACAGGCGACAGCAGCGCCGAGCTGGCCTTCGGCGACGGCATCACACAGCGCGGCACGCCGGCGCGGCCGGTGCTGCGCGGCGAGACGGTCTACGCCGCGTGGCTGCCCGAAGGCGAGGGCCCCGGCACCCTCTGGGACTCCCAGACCGCTCGAGCGCTCGACTACGGTGGGCAGGCGCTGCCGGCTCAGCGGCGGCCCCTGCTCATCGACACCGGCGACGCGCTCATCCTCAACGACGCCCGGTCGGGCTGGGTGTGGACGGTCGACGACGCGCGGCTGCTGCCCTCGAGCCAGGACTGGGAGCTGGAGGACACGACCCCGTCGACTGCCGAGCCCAGCGACCAGGAGCCGCCCGCGGTCATCGACCCGCGCCCACCGGTGGCTGAGCCCGACGCGTTCGGTGTGCGGCCCGGCGCCCTCGTTCCGCTGCCGGTGCTGCTGAACGACCACGACCCGAACGAGGACGTGCTGGCCATCGAGCCCGATGCGGTCACCGGACTCGACCCCGCCTTCGGCAGCGTCGCCACCACCGACGACCGTCAGCGTCTCGCGGTGCGCGTGGCCGCCGACGCGACCGGCACGGCGACGTTCTCGTACACCGTCACCGATGGCACCTCCGACGACGGACTGCGCTCCGAACCGGCCACCGTGACCCTGTCGGTGGCCTCCGACGCGGTCAACACCCCGCCCGAATGGTGCGCGGTCGACGGGTGCGAGCAGCATCCGCCCCGCGCCACCGTCGCGCGCGGCGGCACGGTCACCGTTCCCGTCCTCGGCGGCTGGGTCGACCCCGAAGGCGACCCGATCATGCTGCTGGACGTGCACAACCCCACCGGTGTCGGCAGCGTCGCAGCCACCCCGGCCGGCGAGGTCGTGTATCAGCACGCCGACGACGGCACCGAGCGCGACCGGCAGATCTCGCTGACCTACACCGTCGCCGACGCCCGCGGCGCGCTGGCCACCGGCACGCTGCCGGTGCGGGTGCTGGGCGCCGCGCAGCCCGAGATCAAGTCGTTCGCCGTCGTCGACATCGTCGGCGCGCGGCTGTCGGTCGATGTCGCCGATCACGTGACCGGCACCGCCGGCGATCTCGCCCTCACCGCCGCCCGGGTGCTCGACGACGCCACGGCGACGGCCACGGTCGTCGGCGGCACGACCCAGTTCGACTTCTCCGCCACCGAGCCGGGCACGTACCGCGTATCGGTCACCGTGGGAAGCGCCGGCGGCGAGGCGACCGGCATTGCCCGGATCACGCTGCTGCCGGCCGACGCGCCCCCGAACCTGTCGACCGCCCCGGTCGTCGCGTTCGTACGGCCACAGGCCGACGCGACCGTCGATGTGTTCGCCGCGGTGTCCAACCCCACCCGCCGCGTGCTGCTGCTCAGCGATGTCGTGGCCCATCCCGCGCCGGGGGCGACGCTGTCGGTGGATGCCGTGGCACAGAGCCAGCTGCGCGTGTCGGGAACCACGGCCACCAATCAGTCGGGCGTGCTCGGCACCGTGAGCTACCGGGTCAGCGACGGCACCAATGATGAGGGAGCGGCCGTCCAGGGCGTCGCGACCGTCTACTTGCTGCCGCCCGCGCCCGAGGTCGCGCCCATCGCGGTCGACGACACCGTCGTGGTGCGGGCAGGCTCCCAGGTCGACATCCCGGTGCTCGACAACGATCTCGCCCCCTCCGGCAGCCGGCCGCGCATCGACCCCGACACGGTGACCTCTTCGTCCGGCGCGGCGCTCGCCTTCGCCGCCGGCGACACGCTGCGCTACCTCGCGCCCGACACCCCCGGCGATTACACGATCGAGTACGGCGTGTTCACGACGGGGGCGCCGAGCCTGGTCGACACCGCCACCGTGCGCGTCCGCGCGCTCGGCGACGACGCCAACCGCGACCCGCTGCCCGCCAGCCTGTCGGGCCGCGTGCTCAGCGGCCTGTCGACCACGATCCCGTTCGACGGGTTCGGCATGGACCCCGACGGCGACGTCGTGCGCCTGGACAGCATCGTCGAGCAGCCCGACGTCGGCTCGGCCGCCATCTCGGCCGACGGCCGGTCCCTGGTCTACACGAGCGTCGCCGGCGACGCCGGGCAGCACTCGTTCCGCTACCGGGTCGTCGACGCCGACGGCGCCACCGGCGAGGCTCGCGTGCGCGTCGGTGTGCTCGGCGGCGACGCGAATCCCGCGCCGGTCACCTACACCGACTACGTGCACGTGCAGGCGGGGGCCGACAACGTCATCCGCGTGCAGCCCCTCGCCAACGACCTCGATCCCATGCTCGGCCGGCTGACTCTCACCGATGTGCGCCCCGACGTGCCTGAGACGGCGCTCGACGGCACCCCGACCCTGGAGTATGAGACCCTCGCCGGGCGCATCCGCGCGACCGCCGACGACGCGGTCACCATCGCCGCCGGCACCGAACCGGGCACCATGTCCTTCCTCTACGACGTCGAGTCGACCTCGGGCAACACCGCGCGGGGGCTGATCGTGGTGAAGGTGGTGCGCGAACGGGTGCCCGCCTATCCGGTCGTGGCCGACACCGTGCTCACCGTCGAGGACCGCGACGATTTCGCGACCGGCGTCGATGTGCTCACCGACAAGGTCACCTGGGCCGGGGGCGAGACCGCCGACCTCGAGCTGGGCCTGTGGCGTGCGCCCGACGGCGTCCGCGCCTCCGGCTCGCGCATCCGGGGCGAGCTGACCGCCGAAGCACGGCTGATCCCGTTCTCGGTGACTGCGCGCACCGACACCGAGCCGATCATCACCTACGGCTTCCTGCGGGTGCCGGCGGCGGCCGACCCGACCCTGGCGCTGCGCGCCGGCATCCCCCCGCTCGAAGTCGCCGAAGGCGGCGAGGCCACCGCAGACATGACCGACCTGGTCGCCCGGCCCCGTGATGCGCTCATCGAGGTCGGGGCGGTGGAGGCGTCGGGTGCGCGCCCGGCCGCCCGATGCGCGGCCCGGTCGGACACCGGCATCCGTTACACCGCGGGGGAAGGTGCGCCGTTCACCGACGCCTGCCTCGTCTCGGTCCGCCTGCCCGGCCAGACGGCGTGGACGGTGCTGTCGGTACCGGTCGTGGTGACCCCCATCGACCCGCAGCCGACGCTGACGGCGGCTTCGATCACGGTCGGGCCGGGCGAGAGCGTCGACTACGACCTGACGGCGATGACCACCTGGCAGGGCGACCCCGAACCGATCTCGTACGCGATCGACGACGCCGCCGGTTCGTTCGACGCGTCCGTGACCGGGTCGCAGCTGACGATCACCGGCCACGACGATGCCGTGCCGGGCACGTCGGAGTACGTCGTCGTGCAGGTCACCAGCCACGCCGGGGTCACCCCGGCCCGCCTCATGGTCCGCGTGGGCGCGGCCCCGTCTGCGCTGCCGCGCGGCGGCACCACGACCGGACAGTGCAGTCAGGCCGACGGCGCCGAGTGCACCATTCGTGTCGTGGGGGTTTCGGGTGAGGTCAACCCGCTGCCGGGCACCGCACTGCGGCTCATGTCGGTGGCGGCGTCCGGCTCGTGCACGGGCGTGACCTTCTCGGTCGCCTCGCCCACCCACGTGCGCGCCGCGTGGGCCGACGAGACTCCGGGCGGCACGTGCACGGCGTCGTTCACCGTCGCCGATGCGCAGGGTCGGCAGAGCGCGGGCGACCGTGACGGCAGCCTGCTGTTCGATCTGCGCGGCTTCCCCCGCGCTCCGGCCTCCCTCACGCAGACCGCGTACGCCGACGGTGCGCTCACGCTGCGTGTGGACCCCGGCCCGGCGCGCTCGGCCCACCCCGCCCTCACCGGGTTCGAGGTGCGCAGCGGCGGCGAGGTCGTCGCGCAGTGCAGCGCGGCCGGCGTGTGCCCCGAACTGGCCGCCCCCAACGGCGAGCAGCGCATCTACGAGGCGGTCGCCGTCAACGCCGTCGGCCCTTCGGCCGGCTCGGTGCGGACCACGGCGTGGGCATACGACCCGCCCACCGCGCCCACGGCGATGCGCGCCACCCCCGTGGTCACCGCCGGCGCCGGGGGCATCGTGTCGCTGGAGATCAGTGGGGTGGATGCCGCGAACACGGGGTCGCTGGAGATCTCCAGCCCCGCCGGTGAGACGATCCGCGTGTCGGTGACGACCGGCCAGACGCAGGTGACCGTGCCGTCGTTCCGCGTGGGGGCGAACACCGCGACGACGGTGACCATCACGCCCCGCTCGCGTTTCGAT
>JAEXHA010000129.1 GCA_023450335.1 Actinomycetes bacterium
CGATCAGCCGCGACGTCCAGCGGCGCGCGACGCACATGAGTGCGGTGCCGCCGACGAGGCACGCGAGACCGAGCGGCTGGGTGAGTGTGCTGATCACATCGAAGCCGAGCAGCAAGCCCAACGCGATCGCCACGAGCGGCAGCCAAGAGATGAGCCGCGCGGTGGCGACCGGCTCTGCCAGGGCGACGGCGACGTCGTCGCGCGACTGCTCCCCGTCGCGCAGCGCGTCGGCAATGCTGCGCAGACTCGGCGCGAGGGGCGCCCCGACCGATTGCGCCACCCGCCAGGCCACGGCGACCTGGCGCCACGCGCCGCCGAGATCGTGCAGAGTGTCGGCGATCGAAGGTCCGGCTGCCTCCGCGGCCACCACCTGCCCGGCATCCCGGTCGCCGGCGGATGCCAGGTGGGCCCACGCCCGGTCGGTGGTGACTCCGGCCTCGAGCAGCACGGCCAACCGATGCACGGTTTCGGTGACGGCGGCGGCACCGTCGCCGCGCAGCGGACGGCTCATGCGGGGCGCTCCTCGATGCCGAGCCGGCCGTCCACGACGGTCGGATGCGCGATGCCGGCGACCCGGCGCCTGCCGTCGCCGCCGCGGTCGACGTGCACGATCGCTGCGATGGCGCTGGTGACCTGCCGCGCCACGGCGTGGTCGTCCATGCCGGCGAGTGCACCGAGAGCCTCGAGCCGCGCCGGCACGTCGCGCAGGCTCCCGGCGTGCACGGTGCCGGCACCGCCGGCGTGTCCGGTGTTGAGCGCCGTCAGCAGTTCGCGCACCTCTTCACCGCGACACTCGCCCACTACCAGCCGATCGGGGCGCATACGCAGCGCTTCGCGCACCAATCGGCTCAGCGGCACCCCGCCGGCTCCTTCGAGGTTGGCCTGCCGTGCCTCCAGCCGCACGTGGTGGGGGTGCGCGATGCGCAGCTCGGCGACGTCCTCGATCGTCACGATCCGCTCTCCCGGTGGCACCCGCCCCAGCATCGCCGCCAGCAGCGTGGTTTTTCCGGCGCCGGTGGCCCCCGTGATCAGCACGTTCTCGCGGTCGGCGACCAGACGCTGCAAGCGGTGCGCCATGGCGGCGTCGAACATTCCGCTGCGCTCGAGCTCGTCGAGGTCGGGTGTGCGGGCCGAAGGCAGCCGAATCGAGATGATCGTGCCGCCGCACGAGACCGGCGGCAACACCGCGTGCACCCGGGCGCCGTGCTCCCAGCGCACGTCGACACACGGGGCGAGGTCGTCGAGGTGACGGCCACCCATACCGATGAGGGTGACGGCCAGGCTCCGCGCCTCGACTTCATCGGCCATCCAGCCGTCGACCCGTTCGGCGCCTCGGCCGCGGTCGACGAACAGGCCGTCCGCGCCGTTGATGAACACATCGGTCACTGCCGGGTCGAGCAGATACGGCAGCAGCGGCTCGAGCGCCGGGTGACCCGGCACCCGCCGCAGCTCACCGCCTCCGCCGGGTGGTGGCGCGGGCGCACCGACAGAGTCGACCGGTAGCGGGATCGCCGCCCGGTCCGCGCGTGCTGCCGCCGGCACGGGGCGGGGCTGCACGACGAACAGCTGGGACATACGCCGACCGTAAGACTCCGGCATCCCTCGCCTTCACGCAGGCAGCGGATCGGTGGACAACCTCTGCGCGCACGCCGGTGGGGAGGAAGCGGCGCCCCCGGCACGCCCCGAAAAGGAGAGGGCGGCATCCCATTGGGGGGAATGGGATGCCGCCACGTGCAACGCCCCGCAATCGGGGGGGGTCGGGACGCTGCACTGCCAGAATCAATGTTCGGCCGGGAACGAGCATACGCACCCACCCCCGGGGCACCAAACACTTCGGGGGCGGGTGTGCGATATATCTGTCTGGATGGATTCGGAGGTCGTACCCACTATCGGCGGTAGTGCTCATATCGTCAGCGGCATAGATTGTGCGTGACGTCCCGGCATTCGTGCCGTCATCGACCCGCAAAGGAGCGCGCCATGAGCAGCCAGATCGACCACCTGCTGAACGAGAGCCGCCGGTTCGCACCGTCTGCCGAGTTTGCTGCGGCAGCGAACGCCACCGCGGAGCTGTACGCCGAAGCGGCGGCCGACCGCGATGCGTTCTGGGCGACGCAGGCCCGCGAGCTGCACTGGCACACGCCGTTCACCGAGGTGCTCGACTGGTCGAACCCGCCGTTCGCGAAGTGGTTCGCCGACGGCGAACTCAACGTCGCGTACAACTGCCTCGACCGGCACGTCGAAGCCGGCAACGGCGACCGGGTGGCCCTGCTGTGGGAAGGCGAGCCGGGCGACGAGCGCCGGGTGACCTACGCCGAACTGACCGACGAGGTCAAACGGGTCGCGAACGTGCTCACCGAGCTCGGAGTGGAAGCCGGCGACCGCGTCGCCATCTACCTGCCGATGATCCCCGAGGCGGTCGCGTCGATGCTCGCCGTCGCGCGGCTCGGCGCGATCCACTCGGTCGTGTTCGGCGGCTTCTCGGCCGACAGCCTGCGGTCACGCATCGACGACGCGGGCGCGAAAGTGGTCATCACCGCCGACGGCGGCTACCGCAAGGGCAAGGTGTCGGCGCTCAAGCCCGCCGTCGACCAGGCGCTGTCCGACCGCGGCGCGGGCGCGCAGGAGACGGTCGAGCACGTCCTGGTGGTGCGCCGCGGCGGCAATGACGTCGAATGGACCTCCGGCCGTGACCTGTGGTGGCACGATGTGGTGCCCGCGGCATCCGCCGACCACGAGGCGCAGCCCTTCCCCGCCGAGAACCCGCTGTTCATCCTCTACACCTCGGGAACGACGGGTAAGCCCAAGGGCATTCTGCACACCTCGGGCGGCTACCTCACCCAGTGCGCCTTCACGAACCGCGTCGTGCACGACCTGCACCCGGCCACCGACGTGTTCTGGTGCACCGCCGACATCGGCTGGGTGACCGGCCACTCCTATGTCACCTACGGACCGCTGGCCAACGGCGCCACACAGGTGCTGTACGAGGGCACCCCGGACACGCCGCATCACGGCCGTTGGTGGGAGCTCGTGCAGAAGTACGGGGTGACGGTCCTGTACACCGCTCCGACGGCGATCCGCTCGTTCATGAAGCTCGGTCGCAAGATCCCCAAGCAATACGACCTGTCGTCGCTGCGGTTGCTGGGTTCGGTGGGCGAGCCCATCAATCCCGAGGCGTGGATGTGGTACCGCAAGATCATCGGCGGCAAGACCGCGCCCATCGTCGACACCTGGTGGCAGACCGAGACCGGCGCGATCATGGTGTCGGCCCTGCCGGGCGTGACGGAGGCCAAGCCCGGCAGCGCCCAGGTGCCGCTGCCGGGGATCGCGGTCGACGTGGTCGACGAGAGCGGCGAGCGCGTCGGCAACGGCAACGGCGGACTGCTCGTGGTGACCGAGCCGTGGCCCAGCATGCTGCGCGGCATCTGGGGCGACCCCGAACGATTCGTCGAGACCTATTGGGAGAAGTTCTCCGACCGGGGCTACTACTTCGCCGGCGACGGCGCGCGACTGGACGAGGACGGCGACGTCTGGTTCCTCGGCCGCGTCGACGACGTCATGAACGTGTCGGGCCACCGCCTGTCGACGACCGAGATCGAGTCGGCGCTGGTCGCCAACGACGCGGTCGCCGAAGCAGCCGTCGTCGGCGGCTCGGATGAGACCACCGGTCAGGCCGTCGTCGCGTTCGTGATCATCAAGCAGAGCTTCCTGGACGAGAACTCCCCTGAGGGGCTCGCCGACACGCTGCGGCACTGGGTCGGCCAGCAGATCGGACCGATCGCTCGCCCCCGAGACGTGTACATCGTGGGCGAGCTGCCCAAGACCCGGTCGGGCAAGATCATGCGCCGACTGCTGCGCGATGTCGCCGAAGGCCGCGAGGTGGGCGACACGACCACGCTGGCCGACACCATGGTCATGTCGGTCATCAGCGCCCAGGTCAAGTAGGCAGCTGCCCAATCCCGGCCATGCGCCGGCGCGCGCTGCGCATCTGGTCGAGGTTGATCTGGAGATCTCCGTCGATCTCGACCAGGTGCCGCGCCGCCTCATCGCCGAGCACGATCGACAGTCCGACCGTCAGCCGGGCCTCGATACGGTGATCGTCGTCGTCTGAACGTGCATGCTCGGGGTGATCATCGAGCCACTGCTCGATGACGTCGATCAAGCGCTCGCGGCTCGTGTGGCTCGACCACGATACGGCGGTGCTCACACCCGGTTCGCGGGCGAACAGCGCGAACCTCTGCTTGGCCACTTCATCATCGGGTGCGCCACGTACCGAGTGCATGACGATGAGGCTGGCGGCGATGACGAGATCATCGGAGTGATCCGAGAGAATCCTGTCGGTCAGCTCGCGGTCGTAGACCAGCGCCGAGCCGAAGATCGCCACCTCCAGCGAAGTGAAGTAGTTGAAGAAGGTGCTGCGGGACACCATCGCAGCGGCGCAGATCCGGTCGACGGTGACTGCGTCCACGCCCTCTGCGTAGGCGATTCGGACCGCCGCTGTCTCCATCGCGCGGTGGGCAGCGCGGCGCTTGCGCTCGCGCAGTCCTTCGGCCATGCGTCCTCCCTCACGCTCCCGCCCAGGATACGAGCACGCATGGGTTGTGTCCAAGTTTGGACGTAGTCCATACTTAGCCTGAATCAAGATTTTCTGGAGGATCCTTAACCATGCACCGCCGCTTCACCCTGAGCGCGATAGCGCGATACACCGGCGCGGTCGCCGCCGTGACGGGGCTCGTTCTCATGAGCGTGCCCTTGGCTGCGCATGGTGCCGAGCCGGCCCCGCACGCTGTCGTGTTTATCGCGGAGGTGAATGGGGCGAGCACATCCGCGCCGCTGAGCGGAATCGAAGTGAGCGTCACCTCCCCCTTCGCCGACGCACCCGTCATCGCCACCGGCACGACCGGCGCCGATGGCACGGTTCGGCTCGAGATAGGCGGCGAGGACAGCCAGTACGTCGCGCACGCGAGATGGCCCGGCGCAATCGGCGACCTCGAGTCTGCACAGGTATCCACCGAATTCGCGATGGGGGGCGATGGGCCGGTGCGGCTCACATTCTGGAGCAGCTTCGGAACCGTGTCCGGCCGGGTGAGCGCCGCGGCCGGTGGCGACGCAGTCACGGATCTGAGCGACGCGAGTCTGCTCATCACGAGCGGCAGCGCCGTCGTCCAGCGGATCGTTCTCGCCGCCGACGGCTCATTCACCAGCGGCGCGCTGCCCACGAGTGCCGCCCCCGATTACCGCGCCGCGCTGGCACCACCGGTCGGCTACGCCCTCGCTGCGCAGCAGCCCGCGGTCGCACCATTTGCTCTGCCGGCCGGCGCCGACAGCCCGACGGCGCTGGATACCGACTTCACCTTCGCTCTCGTGACGCAGACTCCGACCCCGGCGCCGACGCCAACGCCGACGCCGACGCAAGAACCCACCCCAACCCCGGAACCGACCGCGACCCCCACCCCAACCCCGGAACCGACCGCGACCCCCACGCCGACCCCCGAACCGACCGCGACCCCCTCGCCGACCCCCGAACCGACCGCGACACCGGCACCGGCACCGACGCCGACTCCGACCGCGAGCCAGGCCTCCGCGCCTCGCGCACCGATCATCTGGTTCGGCCGTGCCAGCATCAGTCTGGGTTCGGCGATCAGCCAGGCCGGCCAAGCCGACTTCGCTTCGCTGGTGGCCCAGCACTCCGGCGCACACTACGCGAGCCCCACCGTGATGGCCGTTCCCGACGGCCGCGTGACGGGCATCGCCTTCAGCCCGCCCGCGCCGCAGGCAGGATCGCTCCTGTCGACGCTGCCCGCCGCCATCACGGGCGCGGCTGGATTGGATGTGAACGGCCTGGCCTTCGCGGCGATGGACCTCGAGGCCCTGCTCGCTGCGGCCCAAGCCAACCGCACCGCAGGGCAGGACACCCAGTTGGCCGATCAGCTCACAAGCGTGCAGGCGCGCAATACGACCATCACACGGCTGGACGCGGCCGAGTCCGCGATCCAGGACTATCTCGCGTCACCGACGGCGGCCGCCTTCACCGCGGCGACCACAGCCGCGAGGGCCGCCGGTATCGACCACGCGTTCCTGAACGCCGCCGCGGAAACTGGCGCTGACGAGGCGACCGCTCTCCTCCGGATCGTGCGCGGCCAGATGGATGCCGCGGCCAATACCCAGCAGATGGATATGCTCCGGCTGCAGTCGCTGAGCTCGAAACACAACGAGGCAACAGATCTCATGTCGAACATGATCCGGCGCCTGAAAGAGTCCCGCTCGTCGATCATCGGGACGATGCGCTCGACTCCGGTCGCGCTGGGAACGGTGCAATCGGACCGGGGAACCGTGACCGGCGCTTTCGACCTGTCGGCGGTGCCCGACGGCGAGCACCATCTGATCCTGGACTACGTGGACGTCGGGGTCACCCTCGTCGCGCAGGTCACCGTTCGGCGCGGCGAGCTCGCCGCCACCGGAGGTCAGCCCAGTCCGGTGCTCGGGATCGGCATCGGCCTGCTGACGGTCGGCGCCACGGCCGTGATCGGCGCCTCGCTGCTCCGGCGGCGCGAGGAAGCCGCGTAGCACGGCAACACCCTCACATGTCGCGCACAGACGCCCCGGAGAACTGTCTCCGGGGCGTCTGTCGCCGTTCAGGCGTGCGCGACGCCGTTCAGGCGTGCGCGATGTCGTTCAGGCGTGCGCGAAGGTGACTTCGACCTCGACGGGCGAATCGAGCGGCAACACGGACACGCCGACGGCCGAGCGCGCGTGACGTCCGGCGTCGCCGAAGATCTCGCCGAGCAGCTCGCTGGCGCCGTTGATGACGGCAGGTTGGCCGGTGAAGTCGGGGGTGGATGCCACGAATCCCGTCACCTTGACCACGCGCACCAGCTTGTCGACACCACCGACGGCGGCCGCTGCGGCCGCGATGGCGTTGAGAGCGCTCTGACGCGCGTATGCCTTCGCATCGGCCGGTGCGACCAGCCCCTCCCCCTCACCCACCTTGCCGGTGGCCGGGAGCGCACCGTCGACCATGGGCAGCTGTCCCGAAGTGTAGACGAGGTCACCGTGCACGTTCGCGGGGATGTAGGCGGCGACCGGAGGGACGACGCCGGGCAGCTCGATCCCCAGCTCGCTCAGCCGCTGCGAGATCGACATCACTGGCCTTCGAACTTCTGGGCCGCCTCTGCCGCGGCACCCAGCCCCGCGTTGGCGGCGCCGCCGCCCACCGGACGCTTGAAGTACGCGACCAGTCCGCCTTCGGGTCCGGTCACCACCTGCACGAGCTCCCAGCCCTGCTTGCCCCAGTTGTTGAGGATCGCGGCGGTGTTGTGGATCAACAGCGGCGTGGTGAGGTACTCCCACGTGGTCATGAGCACTCCCTGAAATAGGCGGTATAAATCGGCGCGACGTGCGGAAAGCCACCAAGGCTTCCCCCAGCTATCTCCCCTACGATCAACCCTATGCCCCATCAGAAACGGACGACCACCGGCGTGCTCGGTGGTCTTGTCGGCCTGGTCGGCCTGAGCGCCGTCGCCGGTGTGCTGGTCACCGCGACCGTCACCCCGGCCATCGCCGTCTCCGGCTACGCGGCCTCGAGCGCCATCGAGGTGTTCGAGAACATGCCGAGCTACCTCGAGATCGACAAGCTGATGCTGCCGACCGAGATCTACGTCAAGAACGCGGACGACGAGTACACCCAGCTCACCGAGTTCTACGACCAGAACCGCCTTCCGGTGGCCTTCGACCAGGTCACGCCCGTGATGTACGACGCGATCCTCTCGAGTGAAGACAAGAACTTCTACTCGCACGGCGGCGTCGACATCCTCGGCACGATCGGCGCGCTGGTGGGCAACGCGACCAGCGGCTCCAACCGCGGTGCGTCGTCGATCACCCAGCAGTACGTGAAGAACATCCTGCAGCAGAACTGCGAGGTGACCGCGACCAACAATGATGAGGTCGCAGCCTGCTACCGGGAGACGACCGTCGCCAAGGGCGCCGAGGGCTACCAGCGCAAGCTGCAGGAGATGCGCTACGCGATCCAACTCGAAGACCGGTACTCGAAGGACGAGATCCTCAACGGGTATCTGAACATCGCCCATTTCGGCGGCGTCGCCTACGGCATCGGCGCTGCCGCCGAACGATATTTCGGCGTCTCGGCCAAGGACCTCACGATCGCGCAGGCTGCCACCATCGCCGGCATGGTGCAGGAACCCAACACCTACCGCATCGACCAGCCGGGCGGGTCGGCCACCGACCGCGACGGCAATCCGATCAACAGCGCCGAGGACGGCTACGCCCTCACCAAGCAGCGCCAGGTGTACGTGCTCGGGCGCATGCTCGACGACGGAAAGATCACCAAGGAGGAGCACGACGCTGCGGTCGAGGCGCCGATCGAACCGAAGATCACCGAGCGTCCGCAAGGATGTGCTGTCGCCAAGGGCGCCGAGTACTTCTGCTCGTACGTCGTCTCGATCATCCAGAACGACAAGGCGTTCGGCGAAAGCGACGAGGCACGCAAGGCCGCCCTTCGTCGCGGCGGCCTGAAGGTCTACACGACGCTGGACTACGACTTGCAGAAGGCCGCCCGCGACGCCATCTCCGTCGTCCCCGCGAGCGTCGACTACATGGAACTCGGAGCCTCCGGCGTCCAGGTCGAAGTCGGCACCGGACGTGTGCTGTCGATGGTGCAGAACACCGGATACAGTGCGACCGGCGGGGAGAAGGGCAAGACGCCGGTCAACTACAACGTCCGCGAGAGCAACGGCGGCGGCATCGGCCACCCGGCCGGCTCGACCTACAAGGTGTTCAGCCTCATCAACTGGATGGAGCAGGGCCACTCGGTCAACGAGTACATGAACGGTCGCGTCGGCAAGAAGAACGTCGAGACGTGTGACGGCGCCATCGACTCGGTGGATGCCGACAACAGCGGCCGCGCCGGACACATCGGCAACTTCGAGAACAACCCCGGCTACACGGGCACGATCTACAAGTTCACTGTCGACTCGCTCAACTCGGGCTTCCTGTCGATGGGCGAGAAGATCTCGGTGTGCAGCACCAACCGCACCGCCATGAAGCTTGGTGTGACCTACGGCGACGGCAGCCCTCTGGACTCCGAGAACCACCCCTACGACGTGCTCGGCTCGAAGAACGTCGCCCCCATCGACATGGCCGCCGCTTACGCGGCGATCGCCTCCAACGGCATCCTGTGCCAGCCCAAGGCGATCGACAAGATCGTCAACTCGGACGGCGAAGAGATGCCGTTGCCTGAGACGAAGTGCGAGCGAGCGATGAGCGAGGCCGTGGCCTCGACGGCCGCGTACACGCTGCAGGGGGTCATGAACGGCACCGGTGTCGGCGCCCGGACCTTCGACGGAACGCCCATCTTCGGCAAGACCGGTATCCACGAGTACGAACACACCTGGATGGACGGTTCGTCCTCCGAGGTGGCCACCGTGGTGTGGGTCGGCAACGTCGAGGGCTTCGAGAAGCTCTACCCCTACTACGCGAGTGGGTGGCAGCTGTCGCGCATCCGCAACTCGATCTGGCCGAACATGCAGCGCGCGGCGAACGCGAAGTACGGCGGCGACAGGTTCCCGCAGCCGGATGCCACGCTGACCAAGCGCACGTACGTCACCTTGCCGAACGTCATCGGCATGGATGAGGACGACGCGGTCGACACGCTGAAGGACGCCGGGTTCGACGTGAACGTCGGAGACGCCGTGGACGCGTCCGAGGCCCCGGGCACGATCGTCGAGCAGGATCCGGGCGCCGGTCGCGTCGCCGGCGGCACGACCGTGACGATCCGTCCGAGCAACGGCAAGGGTGCGACCATTCCTGCGGTCAACGGCTCACCACGAGACGCCGCCGCGCAGTTGCGCTCGGCCGGATTCTCGAACATCCAGGAGCAGTGCACCGAGACCGAGGGGGCTCCGCGCCAGGGCGTCGTGACCGGCACCGATCCGGCGGCCGGCACCACGACCAGCCGTGACACGACCGTCACGATTCGCTACGAGAGCGACAACTGCGGCGGCGACGACGACGACGGCCGCCCCGGCCGCCCCGGTCGCCCGTGACCGGCACCGACCGCGCCGCCCCCCTGAGCCCCTGGCTCGTGGGGGCGGCAGCCGTCGGCGCCGTGGGGGTCGGCGCAGCGGTGTGGGGC
>JAEXHA010000165.1 GCA_023450335.1 Actinomycetes bacterium
ACGCACCTGGGCGCGCCGCGGGGCCGGCTCGACCGCCTGCGCGACACGGCCGAAGCCGGCCCGGTCGACGAACGACGGGTGCGCACCGACGGCCACGCCGAATCGCCGGGCGCGGGCGACGGCTTCGCGCATCGACGCGGCGTCACCGGCGTGACCGCCCGCGGCGACCGAGGCGCTCGAGATCACGGCGAACATGGCCTCGTCGTCGGCGGTCGGGACGCCGTCGACGGTCTCGCCGAGGTCGGCGTTGAGATCGATCGTGGGCATATCGCCACGGTACCCGGCGCCGCCCCCGGCGTGACGGCCTCGATCTGCACGCGATGCGGCGCCGCGTCACGAGTGCATAAAGACCGCGGCGCGGGCCATGCGCCCGGCGGCGTGAGGAGGCAGGATGGTCGCATGCCGATCGAGACCCGCCCCGCCGCCGCGACGCCCCTGCTGCAGGTGCGCGACATGGCGGTCGACTTCCGCACGCTCGAGGGACCGGTCCACGCCGTCGAAGGCGTCGACCTCGAGATCGGCGCGGGCGAGACCGTCGCGATCGTGGGCGAATCGGGGTCGGGCAAATCGACCACCGCGATGGCGATCATCGGTCTGCTGCCGGGCAACGGCAAGGTCGTGCGCGGCAGCATCACGCTCGAAGGTCAAGAGCTGGTGGGCGCACCCGAGTCACGCATGCGCACCATCCGCGGCGGCCTCATCGGACTCGTGCCGCAGGACCCGATGTCGAACCTCAACCCGGTCTCGAAGATCGGCACCCAGGTGGCCGAGACACTGCTCGCCCACGGCCTGGCCACCCGCAAGGACGTCGGCCGGAAGGTGATCGAGACCCTCGCCGCCGCGGGCCTGCCCGATGCCGCCGAGCGGGCCAAGCAGTACCCGCACGAGTTCTCGGGCGGCATGCGCCAGCGCGCGCTCATCGCGATCGGGCTGGCCTGCAACCCGCGCCTGCTCATCGCCGACGAGCCCACCAGCGCGCTCGACGTCACCGTGCAGAAGACGATCCTCGACCAGCTCGGCCACATGACCGAAGACCTGGGCACCTCGGTGCTGCTGATCACCCACGACCTGGGCCTGGCCGCCGAGCGCGCCGCGCGCGTGGTCGTCATGCACCGCGGCCGCATCGTCGAGCAGGGCCCGGCGCGCCAGATCCTCGAAGACCCGCAGCACCCCTACACGCAGTCGCTCGTGAAGGCGGCGCCGTCGGTCGCTGCCGCACGCCTGCGTCCCGAAGCCTTCGAGAAGGTGGATGCCGCGGCATCCACCCCCGCCACCGACAACATCGTCGAGGTCGAGAATCTCACCAAGATCTACAAGATCCGCGGCCAGAAGGAGGATTTCGCGGCGGTCGACGACGTGTCGTTCGCGATCCCCCGCGGCAAGACCGTCGCGATCGTGGGCGAGTCGGGCTCGGGCAAGACGACGACGGCGCGCATGCTGCTGAAGGTCATCGAGCCCACCGAGGGCGCCATGCGCTTCGAGGGTCAGGACGTCGCGCGACTGAAGGGCACGGCGCTGCGGGAGTTCCGGCAGAAGGTGCAGCCGATCTTCCAGGACCCGTATTCGTCGCTGAACCCGATGTTCACGATCGAGCGGCTCATCGCCGAGCCCCTGGAGTTCTACAAGCGCGGTTCGGCGAAGGATCGCGCCACGCGGGTGCGCACGCTGCTGGACGACGTCGCGCTGCCGCAGTCGATGCTGCGCCGCTACCCCTCCGAGCTGTCGGGCGGTCAGCGACAGCGCGTCGCGATCGCGCGGGCGCTGGCCCTGAACCCCGCCCTCATCGTGTGCGACGAGCCGGTGTCGGCCCTCGACGTGCTCGTGCAGGACCAGATCCTGACGCTGCTGCGCGACCTGCAGACCGAGTACGGGCTGAGCTACCTGTTCATCTCGCACGACCTGGCCGTGGTCCGCCTGATCTCGGACTACGTGTGCGTCATGAAGGACGGCGCGCTGGTCGAAGCGGCCACCGGTGAGGAGATCTTCACCAACCCGCGCGACCCGTACACGCGAAAGCTCCTGGCCTCGATCCCCGGCAACGAGCTCGACATCGCGGTCTGAGCGGTTCATCGCCGCTTTCCCGCCGCGCGGGCGCGCAACGGGGCGCTCGGCGGGTGCCGGCGCGCAGCGGGGCGTTCAGCGGGCGCGGGTGCGCGGGTCCATCGCCTCGCGCAGCGCTTCGCCGAACAGGGTGAACCCGAGCGCGGTGATCGAGATGCAGATGCCCGGGAAGAACGCCAGCCACGGCGCGATCGCGAGCTCGGACTGCGCGTAGGTGAGCATGCGCCCCCACTCCGCCGTCTCGGGGCGCCCGCCACCCAGGCCCAGGAACGACAGCGCCGCCGCGTCGATCACGGCCGTGGCCAGCGACAGCGTGCCCTGCACGATGACGGGACCGATGGCGTTGGGCAGCACGTGGCTCATCGTGATCTTGCCGCGCCCCAGGCCCAGCGTCATCGCCGACAGGACGTAGTCGGACGACCGCTGCTGCAGCATCGAGGCGCGCAGCAGGCGCGCGAAGATCGGCACCTGCGAGGCTCCGATGGCGATCATCACCGCGAGCTGCGACTGCCCGAGGATCGCGGCGATCGAGACGGCCAGCAGCAGGTTCGGCACCGACAGCAGGATGTCGACGACGCGCATGACGAGGTTGTCGACCCAGCCGCCGAAGGCGCCGGCCAGCAGGCCCAGCAGCATGCCGCCCAGGAGACCGAACGCGGTCGAGACCACGCCGATCATGAGCGAGGCCTGCGCACCCCAGATGAGTTTGGAGAGCACGTCGCCGCCGAAACGATCGAGCCCCAGCGGGAACTGCGCCAGCTCGCCCGGGCCGGGGATGTGGGTCGGGGTGACGTACCGGGCGCCGGGCAGCGCGGTCTCGGCGTAGGGCGCCAGCCACGGCGCACACACCGCGATGATGACGAACACCAGGACGATGGCCGCGCCGATCCACGCGGTGGGGTTGCGGCGCAGACGGCGGAAGGTGTCGCTCCAGAAACCGCCGCCCGAACCGGAGGCCGCCAGGAGTTTCTCGTCGACGACGGCGGTGTCGTCGACCGGGCCGCCGCCGGGAGCGGGAGGAAGAACGGAAGAGCTCACGACACCCTCACTCTCGGGTCGATGAAGCTGTAGGACACGTCCACCAGCAGGTTGATGAGCGCGTAGGTGATGGCGATCAAGATGATGAACCCCTGCAGCACCGGGAAGTCCCGCGAGAAGATCGCGCGATACAGGAATGACCCGATGCCGGGGAAGGCGAACACCGTCTCGGTGAGGATCGCGCCGGACAGCAGCAGACCGGCCTGGAGTCCGATCGTGGTGACCACCGGCAGCAGGGCGTTGCGCAGGATGAACCGGCCCCGCAGCGTCTGCTGCGAGATGCCCTTGGCCTTGCCGGTGCGCACGTAGTCGGCGTTGTGCACCTCGAGCACCGAGGCGCGGGTGATGCGCACGATGATCGCCAGCGGGATGGTGGCCAGGGCCAACGCCGGCAGGATCAGGTGCGTGAGGGCATCCCACGCGGCATCCCATTCGCCGGTGAGGATGCCGTCCAGCACGTAGAAGTTCGTGTAATGCGTCGCGTCAATGCGTGGGTCCTGGCGGCCGTCCGAGGGCAGCCAGCCCAGCTGCACGGCGAAGATGTACTTGAGGATGAATGCGAGGAAGAACACCGGGATCGTGATGCCCACCAGGCTGAACACGACGGCCGCGTGGTCGCTGAACCGGCCGTGCCGGCGCGCGGCCCAGTACCCCAGCGGCACGCCCACCCCGACCGCGACGATGAGCGCGAACACCGACAGCTCGATGGTGGCGGGGAACCGACGGAGGAACTCATCCAGCACCGGGCGTCCGGTCTGCAGCGACGTGCCGAAGTCGCCGACCAGCAGCCGGCTCATCCAGGTGAAGTACTGCTGCAGGATCGGCTGGTTGAAGCCGTAGAGCTCGTTGATGCGGGCGATCGCCTCGGGCGTGGCCTTCTCGCCCAGCAGGGCGACGGCCGGCCCGCCGGGCAGGGCGCGCACCCAGAGGAAAAGCAGGATGCTCAGCCCGACAAGGGTGGGGATCAGCAGCAGGAGCCTTTTGCCGATGGTTCGCAGCACAGGGTCATTCTCTCGACGTCGGGTGTGCGGTGCGGGACGCGGTCACCCCACGCCCCGCACCGCCGGTCAGGGCCTGCGCCCGATCATTCGCTCAGGACGATCTCGTTGAACACCTCGTCGTTGACGGGGCTCGCCGGGTAGCTCTCCACACGCTCCGCGAACGCGAGCGTCGGCGCAGGGTGGGCCAGCGGCACGCCCGGGATGAACTCGGCGACCATCTCGTTGATGTCCTCGTACAGCGCGGTCTGCTCGTCGAGGTTCGAGACGCCGCGCGCCTCGGCCAGGGCCGAGAACAGCTCGGGGTTGTCGAAGCCCCACTCCGCCGACTCGCTGCCGAAGAACACACCCACGAAGTTGTCGGTGTCGTTGTAGTCACCGGTCCAGCCCAGCAGGTGGATGCCGTGGTCGGCCGTGCCGGTGATCTTGTCGAGGTAGTCCGGGCTCCACGCGTCGGTGACCGGGTTGGTGACGACGCCGACGTCCTTCAGCTGCGACGCGAGCACGGTGAAGATCTGCTCGGGGTCCGGCATGTAGGGGCGCGACACGTTGACCGGGTAGTTGAAGTCCAGCGTCAGCGGGTTCGCCTCGTCGTAGCCGGCCTCGGCCAGCAGCGCCATGGCCTTCTCGGGGTCGTACTCGTACGTGGTCACGTCCGGGTTCCACCCGTTGACCGAGTCGGGCATGAACTGCGTGGCCTTCTCGGTGCCCTCCGGCAGCACCTGCGAGATGAGGGCGTCCTTGTCGATCGCGTACGACAGCGCCTCGCGCACCTTGACATCCTGCAGCTGCTCGACGGCCTGGTTGAACGCGAGGTACAGGATCGTGAACGGCGGCCGCGAGACCATGTTGTAGCCGGCCTCTTCGAGCGCCGCGCTGTCGGCGGGGCCGACCAGGTCGTAGCCGTCGATCGAGCCCGACTCCAGCGCCTGGCGGCGGGCGGTCGGGTCATCGATCACGCGGAAGATGATCTCGTCGATCTGTCCCTTCTCGCCCCAGTAGTCCTCGTTGTACTTCAGGGTGAGCTGCTCGCCCGGCGACCACTCGTCGAACACGAACGGGCCGGTGCCCACCGGGTGGCCCTGGGCGTACTCCGACAGCGACGGCGCCTCGGCGGTGCCGCCGACCTCGTCCGCCCCGTACTCCTCGAGCGCCGACGGGCTCTGCATCGCGAACGCGGGCAGCGAAAGGGCGGGGATGAATCCGGCGAACGGCTGGTTCAGCTCGATGGTGACCGAGTAGTCGCCGTCGGGGGTGCACGACTTGTAGACCGCCGTGTCGGGGCTCTCGACGTAGCCGCGGAACAGCTTGCCGTAGTAGTACGACAGCGCCTCCGTGGCGGCCAGGCCCGTCCAGTTGTACCAGCGGTCGAAGTTGGAGCAGACCGCTTCGGCGTTGAACGGCGTGCCGTCGTGGAAGGTCACGTCCTCCTTCAGCTCGAAGGTGTGGCTCATGCCGTCGTCGGAAGAGGTCCAGTCCTCGGCGAGGAGGGGCGCCGGGTCGGCGGTGCCGGGCTCGGTGCCGACCAGGCCTTCGAAGATCTGCCGCGAAACGCGGAACGTCTCGCCGTCCTGGGCGAAGGCGGGGTCGAGGCTGGCCGGGTCGCTGGACGCGGCGAACACGAACGTCGAGTCGACGTCGGCTGTGGCGTCGGGCTCGTCGTCACCACCGCGCTGGCTGCTGCACGCGCTGAGGGCCATGGCGCCGATGGCCACCGCCGCGATGCCTGCGAGCACGCGCTTTCTCGAATTGGGGAGCATGACTGTGCACCTTCCGTTGTATCGATGCCCGGCGGCGCGCGAGGATCTGCGCCCGCCCGGGGATGCGATAGACGCTACCTGTCACCGCCCGGTGCGTGCGGGCGCCGAAGGTATCGATCCTGTTTCGGTTCGCCGCCGGGCGGTGCCGTAGCGTGGAGGCATGGCGCGCGACCGAGTCGACGAGCATCCGCCCTCGGCGCGACTGACCGACGGGACGAAGGCCCACATCGTTGTGAGCCGGTTCACCACCGGGCACGAGCTCATCGTCGATCGCACCCCCCAATCGCACGTCGACCTGGACGATCCGACTCATCTGCATTTCGAGTACGTCGCGCGCATGGGGGCGGTCATAGACCGGTTGCGGATGCCGGGGCAGCCACTGACGGCGATCCATCTGGGCGCCGGTGCGATGACCCTTCCGCGCTACATCGCGCACACGCGGCCGGGCTCGCGGCAACAGGTGATCGAGATCGAGCAGGCGCTGGTCGACCTGGTGCGCACCCACCTGCCGCTGCCGCGCGGCGCCCAGGTACGGGTGCGCATCGGCGACGCCCGCGCCGTGGCCGCGAAGCTGCCGCCGGGACTGGTGGGCACGGCCGACCTCGTCATCTCCGATGTGTTCGCCGGCGCGCAGACACCGGCGCACCTCACGACCGTCGAGTACTACACGATGCTCGCCCGGCTGCTGGCCCCCGACGGCGTGCTGCTGGTCAACCTCGCCGACGGCGCCGGGCTGACGTACGCCCGCCGCCAGGTCGCCACGATCCGCGCCGTACTGCCGGAGGCGCTCATCCTCGCCGAGGTGCAGACCCTCAAGGGGCGTCGGTTCGGCAATCTCGTCGTCGCCGCGTCAGCGGTTCGCCTGCCCTCCGAATGGCTCCCCCGGCTCATGGCGGCCGGGCCCCACCCCGCGAAGGTCACGCAGGGCGCCGAGATCGATGAGTTCATCCGGGGCGCACGCGTAGTCGTCGACGGCGACGCCGTCGACTCGCCCAAGCCCGCGGCATCCCTGTTCGACTGATCACCGCAGTCCGACCTGTCGCCGCAGCCGATCGCCTGTCGCCGCAGCCGATCGGTCGCCGCAGCCCCGATCGGTCGCCGCAGCCCCGATCGGGCGCCGCAGCCCCGATCGGTCACCGCAGCGGCGCGGGCCGGGCCGGTCACCCGGGCGGGGTCGCGGGCACCCGGCGTGCCCTCAGCACTCTGTGAGGGGCGCGGGAGAGACTGGAGGCGCGAGTCGTGGCGGAAGGAGTCGCAGAGTGAGCTTCATCAAGGGTTACGATCCGGAGACGCTGCGCGAGATCATCGACCCCCACCAGTGCGCCGAGCGCCTGTCCGAGATCGGCGAACAGCGCTCGCTGGCCGCGCTGCTCGAACGGGTCTGGCTGCTGAAAGTGCTCGGCGATCTCGACGATGCGCTCGCGGTGTCGGAGCAGTCGGTGCGGCTGGCGCGCATGGCCGGCACGCGCAAGGATCTGCTGCGCGCACGCATCCTGCACGCCTCCGTGCAGCAGTTCCGCGGCGCGCACGCGGCGGCGATCCACGAGCTCAACATGTGCACCGAAGAGGCCGAGGGGCAGCAGTGGCCGGCGCTGGCGGCGTTCGCCTATCAGCACCGCGGCAAGGTGAACTACGACGCGGCCAACTACGCCGCCGCGCGCAACGACTTCAAGCGCGCCTTGTTCCTGCGCCAGGAAGCGGGCGCCCCCGAAGACCAGCTCGAATCGACGCTGCAGGCCATCGACGCGGCCGAGCGCCGACGCAGTGCGGCCGCCGTCGCCAGTTGAGTGTCGTACATCTGTTCTAGTCTCCCGGCATGACCGATCTGCATGCTGTCCGCCGCGAAGCGGAAGAACTCATCGCCGCCCACCTGGATGCCGGGTGGTCGTTCGCCTTCGACAACGCCAAGCGCCGTGCCGGCGCCTGCCACTACACGACGCAGCGCATCACGGTGTCGCGCTACCTGGCCGCGCGGTTCACCGATGAGGAGAACCGCCAGGTGCTGCTGCACGAGATCGCCCACGCGCTGGCGGGTGCACACGCGGCGCACGGCGCGGCGTGGAAGCGCATCGCCCGCGACCTCGGGTACACCGGCGGCGTCACCCATCACGGCGAGACCGCCGTCGAGCTGGCACCCTGGGTGGGCACCTGCCCGGCCGGGCACACCGCCTACCGGCACCGCCGCGCGTCACGGCAGATGTCGTGCGCGAAATGCGCTCCGACCTTCGACGACCGCTTCCTGTTCACGTGGCGGCGCCGCGAGATCACGCCCGCGACGCGTCTGGCGGCGATGACGCCGCGATAGGCGGGGCGATAGGCGCCGCGAAAGGCGGGGCGAGCGCTCCGGTCACCGCCTGCCGGCCGGCGACGAGCGGGCCGGCGCCACGGGTGCGTCAGAGCGCGACGAAGACGCCCTCGCGCAGCACGGGCACCGCCGTCCGGGAGTCGATCGCACCGGCCGCGAGTACCTCGTCGCGCTGATCGCGGTCGAGCAGCTCCTGCCCCGAGCCGCTGGCCGTGAGGAGGTGCCGCACCGCGCCGCGGAGACTGCGGAACGATTCGCACGCGGCGGCGGCCTCGGGCGAGGAATAGTCCAGGCCGATGACCGCGAGTGCGTCGATGACGGCCCCGGCACCCAAGAGGTCTTCGACCGCGAAGCGCAGCGGCGCGCCGGCAGCGCGCGAGGTCAGCTCGCCCGCGGCGATGACGTTGATACTGGTGCGCGTGCCCCGACGGCGCTGCTCGTCGAGGATGCCCGCGGCCACCGCCGTCGCGTTGGTGAGGCCGCCCAGCAGCACGACCGCGCCCGGGCGCGCCGAACCTGCCGCGTGTGCGGCCACGGCGGCGCCGTTGAGCGAGACCCTGTGCGCGGAATCGTCCAGCGGCACGCTCTCGCCGGCGGCGACGCGCGCGGCGACAGTCGACGAGAACCGCAGCACGTCGACGACGACCGTGACGTCGGCAGGGTCGAGCCGGTCGAGCCCGGCGACGCCCCATTCGAACCGGATCTGATAGCGGGCCTGGTCGAACGGGGTCGTCATGGATCCAGGCTAGGTGCGACGGCGGCCGAGGTCAGACGGCGGCGCGCTCGTCGATCACCGGGGCGAGAGTCTGCACGAGACCGAGCACGTTGCGCGCGGTGCGCTGCAGCTCTGCCCGCGTGAGGCCGTCCGTCCGCGCGAGCGAGGCGAGGATCGTGTCATCGGCGTAGTCGCGCGGCCCGTCTGCCGTCTTGACGCCGCCGGGCATGAGCACATCGACCTGCGCGCGTACACGGTAGGCGTTGTTCTCGAGCGCCGGGAAGTCGGGGTCGACGGCGTCCTCCATCCACCAGTCGGTGATGACGCATCCCGTGTAGCCCCACTCGCCGCGCAGCACCGTGGTCACCAGACCATGGTGGTAATGCGCCCAGACCCCGTTGATCTTGTTGTACGAGGTCATGATCGTGTGCGGCTGCGCCTCGCGGAGGCACAGCTCGAATCCGCGCAGGTAGATCTCGCGCAGCGCCCGCTCCGAGACGCGCGAATCATTGCGTGTGCGGTTGGTCTCCTGGTTGTTCGCCGCGAAATGCTTCGGACAGGCCGACACGCCGACCGACTGCACGCCGCCGACCACCGCGGCGCCGATGAGGCCGGTGACCAGCGGGTCTTCGGAGAAGTACTCGAAGTTGCGCCCGCACAGCGGGTCGCGGTGGATGTTCATACCGGGGCTCAGCAGCACATCCGACCCCTTGCGGATCATCTCCTGCCCGTGCAGTGTGGCCAGCTCGCGCACGAGCGCGCGGTTCCAGGTGGATGCCAGTGCGGTGCCCGACGGCAGCAGCGAGGCGTAGGCCGACAGGCGCAGCCCGCTGGGGCCGTCGGTGGTGGTGACCGGTCGCACGCCCTTCGCACGCAGCGATTCGCCGACCCCGCCCAGCACGCCGGCGTTGCCGGGCGCGCCGAGATCGCTGTGCATCGTGACGTCCCCGCGGGCCAGCAGCGCGAGTTCGTCGTCGCTGAGCTGGGCGATGAACTCGTCGAGGGTGGCCTCGCCGGCCGCCACGGCGTCGAGGGTGATGCCGCGGTCGCCGGTGGGCGTGATCTCGCCCGGCAGGTCGGCGAGGATCTGCGCACGACGGTCGACGGTCGCGGTGGGAACGTCCTCCCAGTCGAGTGCGACACCTCCCTGCGCGTCGCGGACGACGGTGCCGCTGGCGGTGCGGGCGACCGTCATGCGCTCGAACGCGGTGCCGGGGGCGACGGCGGCAACCTCGGTCACCTGGCGCACGACGCGCAGCGAAGGCTCCGCGACGGTCGCCGCCTCGGTCGCGCTGCGCACGTCGGTGCCGACGAAGAACCGGTACTCGCCGGGCTCGAGCACCCACGCGCTGCGGTGCCCGGTGACCCCGGCGTCGTCGTACGAGGCCAGGTCGTCGAGGGCGACCTCAAGTCGCAGCCGCTCGGTCTCGCCGGGGGCGAGCGCCGCCGTCTTCGCGAAGGCGACGAGGCGGCGGGCCGGCTGCGCGAGGGTGCCGTCGGGGGCGGCGACGTAGACCTGCACGGTCTCCTTGCCGGTGTGGGTCTGCCCGGTGTTGCGCACATCCACCGACAGGGTGAGGGCTCCGGCATCCACCGCCCACTCGGCGACAGTCGCCTCGAACGAGGTGTACCCGAGTCCGAACCCGAACGGGAACTGCACGCGCTCGGGCGCGAACGTCTCGAAGTAGCGGTAGCCGACGAAGACGTCTTCGACGTAGTCGTTGTGCTCGAGGCCTCCGAAGCTGCCGGCGCTGGGGTAGTCCTCGTAGGACCACGCGATCGTGTCGGTGAGCTTGCCGCTGGGCGAGATCTCGCCGGCCAGCAGAGCCGCGACGGCGCGCGCGCCCTCCATGCCGCCCTGCCACGCGTACAGCACCGCGCTGATGCGGTCGCCGTAGTCGGCGAGCCAGCTGAGGTCCATGACGTTGCCCGCGTCGAGGATGACCACGGTGCGCGCGAACGACGCGGTGACCTGGTCGAGCATGTCGCGCTCGGCGTCGGTGAGGTAGAAGCTGCCCGCCTCGAGCTCGCTCTCACGCGCCTCGCCCGCCGCGCGGCCGATCACCACGACGGCGGTCTGGGTGCGCGCGGCGGCGTCGGCGACGACGTCGGCGCTCAGCGGCATCTCGGTGAAGTGGTGCGGCCACTGCCCCCACGTGCCGTCGAGGGCGGGGCGGTTCTGTGCCGACCATTCGGTGTACACCTGGGCGAGCTGCTCGTCGATCTGGATGCCGGCGTCGCGCAGCCCCGCCAGCAGGTTCCAGACATACGGCACCTTGACGTCGCCGCCGGAGCCATAGCCGACGGCGAACCAGTCGATCTGGACGCGGCCGAACACCGCGACGGGCACGTCGCCGGCGATCGGCAGCGTGCCGTCGTTGCGCAGGAGCACCGCGCCTTCGGCGGCGGCCTCCCGTGCCGCGGCGGCCAGCGCCGGATCGAGCGTCGGGTCGGTGTCGAGCAAGAGGGTCGAGATCTGAGCGACCGACTCGATCGGTGCGAGCGCGTGCGAGCGGTCGCCCGACTCGATGGCGGGAGAAGTGGGCATCAATACGTCCTGGATTGTGGCGGCGTGCAGTTTTCCGCTCGCAGACCGAACCGATTCGAACGATTCCGTGGGAGCGCTCCCAAGCATAGGGCGATTTCCACCATACCCATAGCGGACGGCTCGGGATACCCCCGTCCGCGGCCGCCCGCGGCCCGGTGTGTCAGGTCGGCATCCCGCAGCTGCGCGCACGATGCCGGAGCAGGCCGGATGCGAGACTGGGCGCATGCGGATCATGCTCAAGCTCGTGCTCGACTGCGATGCCGACGCCGCCTGGCGGGCGCTGCACTCGCCGCGCGCGATCGCCGAGCTGTACGGCCCGCTCGTCGACGTCGCGCCGTTGGCGGACCCACCCACGCTGCTCGAGCCCGGCTCCGATGTTCCGGTGCAGCTGCGCCTGGCCGGCGCGGTGCCGCTGGGGCGGCAACTCATCCACGCCAGCGACCGCTACGTCGAAGACCGCCGCGGACCGGTGCGGATCCTGCGCGACAGCGGCATCCCGCTCACCGGTCCGCTGGCCTCACTGGCCGTGTGGGACCATCAGATGGCCGTGTCCCCCGCACCGGGAGAGGCGGGCAAGACCCTGTGGCGGGACCGGCTGGTCATCGGCGGCGGCGCGGCCGTGCTGCTGTGGCCGGTGCTGTGGGCGACGTGGCAATGGCGCGCCGCGCGACTGCGTGCGCTCGCGCCCACGTGGGCGTTCGACCCCGAGTTCGCCGCGGACCTCGCCCCCGCATTCACCCCGGACCCCGCCTCCGCCCTCGACTCGGCCCGCGACCGGGACCTCGCCTCGGCGCGCGACCGAGACCTCGCCACGGGCGACGACGACGCACCGACCACACCGCTCGGCTGACGCGAACCGCGGATGGTCGCCACCGGCATCCACATCTCGCGTCAGGGCACGTGAGAGGGAGGCCCGCTCACTCGGCGAGCGCGGCCACCGGGGCCACCCGGGTCGCCAGGCGCGTGGGCACGACGGCGGCGACGGCGGTCAGCACCGCGGTGGCGGCGACGATGATCAGCACCGGCAGCCACGGCACGGCGGGGGCGACGAAGGTCGGCTCCTGCCACAGCGGCGGCATCGCCACCGACCCGAGCAGCGACTGCGCCCCGACCCAGCCGTACGCGACGCCCAGCACAAGTCCGAACACGAGCGCCGTGATGGTCACGTGCACCGCTTCGAGCAGCACCATGCGGCGCACCTGCCCCGAGCTCAGGCCGAGCGAGCGCAGGAGGCCGAGCTCGCGCCGCCGCTGCACGACGCCGATGGTGAGCAGGTTGACCAGGCCCACGGCAGCGATGACGGCGCTGACGGCCACGAGCACCATCATGACCGCTGAGAACAGATCCATCATCTGGTTGAAGGTCGGGTCGGGTGCACCGCCGCCGGATGCCGCCACGACGGACTTGGCCGACTCGGCGGCCACGGCGAACATCGTCACGAGCGCCACGCCCATCACCACGCCGATGGCCATGCGGCTCGAGCGTTCGGGGTGGCGCAGCGCATTCTCGGCGGCCAGGCGCGCCGGGGCGGAGCGGCCGAACAGGCGGCCGGTGGCGCGCAGCAGCGGCGGCATGACGGCCGTCGCGGCGAGGGTCAGCGCGGTGAAAGAGAACAGTCCGCCGAAGAAGGCCACGATGACACCGAGGGGCGTCAGCAGCCCGAGCATCAGGCCGCCGGCCAGCAGCGCGACCCCGATGACCGCGAGCATGATCGAGACCGTGTTGCGACCACGCCGCGCGGCGATGTCGTCGTGCGTCTTCTCGACCGATCCGCCCAGTGCCCGCAGGGGCGTGACCTCGAGAACGCGGCGTGATCCGGCCCACGCGGCCGCCCACGTGGTGAGGGTGACCGCCACCGCCGGCAGCAGCAGAGCGGGGTCGAACAGTGCGAAGTCACCCTCGCTGCCGGTGAGGCGATCCAGCAGCGGAAGGGCCGCCGCGACGCCGACGATGCCCAGGACGAGACCGCCCAGAGCGCCGAGTGCGCCGACGGTCAGCCCCTGTCGCGCGATCTCGCCGCGCTGCGACCGGGCCGACGCGCCGATCAGCCGGAACAGGGCGATGCGTCGCGTGCGCCCGGCGACGATGGTGGCGAAGGTGTTCGCCGTGACGATGGCGGCGACGTAGACGGCGACGGCCAGCAGGAGAGCGCCCAGAATCCCCACAACGAGCACCATCGCGTCGGACGTGCCGTAGCGCGGTGTGGCGCGCAGGCCGGCGCCGATGTAGTTCGTCGCCGAGACGAGGGCGACACCGAACGCGGTGGATATCGCCGCCACGAGCATGGTCGCACCCATGCCGCGTTCGCGCAGCCAGGCGAAGCGTGCGAGGGATGCCGGCGCGGCGACCGGTGCGGCATCCAGCGTGAGGGCGGTCATGCCGCCACCTCCGCGGCGAGCATGTGCGCCGAGATCTGCTCGGCGGTCTGGCGGGGCTTGTCGGCGACGATGCGGCCGTCACCGAGGAACACGACGCGGTCGGCGTAGGACGCGGCGATCGGATCGTGGGTGACCATGGCGATCGACTGGCCGTGATCGCGCCCGGCCGCCTGGAGCAGCTCGAGCACTTCGCGTCCCGAACGCGAGTCGAGGTTGCCGGTCGGCTCGTCGGCGAACACCAGGTCGGGCGCGGTGGCCAATGCCCGCACGATGGCGACGCGCTGCTGCTGGCCCCCCGAAAGCTCGTGCGGCCGGTGGCGCAGGCGGGCGCGGAGCCCGAGCGCGTCGATGAGCCCGTCGATGCGCGCCCGCTCGATCGCGGAGGGGCGGCGACCGTCGAGGTCGAAGGGCAGCAGGATGTTGCCGATGGCGTCCAGCGTCGGGACGAGATTGAACGATTGGAACACGAACCCGACCCGGCGGCGCCGCAGGATCGTGAGGTCGAGGTCGCCCAGGCCCGTGATGTCGGTGTCGCCGATCCACACGCGGCCGGACGTGGGGGCGTCGAGCCCGGCCATGATGTGCATGAGGGTCGACTTTCCCGACCCGGACGGCCCCATGATGGCGGTGAATTCGCCGCGACGGATGCCGACGGTCACGCCGTCGAGCGCACGCACGCCGGATTCACCGGCGCCGTAGGACTTCGTGAGGTTCTGAACGCGGGCCGCCAGGCCCAGCTCGGTGGAAGAGATCTGCATGTCTTCGACGCTACGGACGGGCCGGGTGCGGCCGCGTCGGCCTGCAGAATGCGGCGCATACATCTCAGGGATGATCTTCCGCTCCGCCGTGCGGAGGCCCGACGCGTTCCCTGATGCGGATACGCACGGGGCGGAGGTCAGGCGAGGTTATGGGTGAAGGCGAAGACCACCAGCTGCACGCGGTCACGCAGCTCGAGCTTGGCGAGGATCCGACTGATGTGGGTCTTCACGGTCGCCTCTGACAGGAACTCGCGCTGCGCGATCTCGGCGTTGGACAGGCCGCGCGCCGCAAGGGCGAAGATCTCACGCTCGCGTTCGGTGAGGTCGTCGTACTGGCGCGGCACCGCGACGGTCGGTTCGGTGAAGTGCGCGAACAGCTCGCGCGTGGCCGAAGCCGCGATGACGGCCGATCCGGCGTGCACGGTGCGGATGGCGGCGAGCAGGAACTCGGGGTCGGCGTCCTTGAGCAGAAAGCCGCTGGCGCCCTGCCGGATCGCGCGGGCCGCCGCCTCGTCGAGGTCGAACGTGGTGAGCATCACGACGCGCGGCGGGGCGGTGTCGGTGAGCAGTTCGGCGGTGGCCGCCAGCCCGTCCATGACCGGCATCCGGATGTCCATCAGCACGACATCCGGCCGCGTGCGCCGCACCAGCGCGACGCCCTCGGCGCCGTCGCCGGCTTCGCCCACGACCTCGAGGTCGGGCTGCGAGTCGATGACCATGCGGATGCCGGCGCGGAACAGCGCCTGGTCGTCGACCAGCACGACGCGGATCGGTGCGGGCGGTGTCATGCGAGTCTCATTCCGTGCGGGTGCGGGGCCGGGCTCGGCGCGGTTACGGGGCGGCCGCCAGCGGGATCGTGGCGCGGACCGTGAACCGGCCGTCCGCGGCGCCGGCATCCATCGTCCCGCCGACCAGCTGCGCGCGCTCGCGCATGCCGATCAGCCCGTGACCGCGCGGCGCGGCGGCGTCGGGCTCGGGGCCGGTCAGCGGGTTGCGCACGGTGAGCTCCACCCGGTCAGCATGCCACGCCAGGGCGATGTCGACCGGCCCGCCCGCCCCATGGCGCAGCGCGTTCGTCGTGGCCTCCTGCAGAATCCGGTACACCGCCAGCTGCACCGCGGCCGGCGGCTCGACGGCGGGCGCCGGGTCGACGTCGACGCGCAGCGGCACGCCGGTGCCCCGCACCTGGGCGTAGAGCTCCTCGAGGTCGGCGATGGTGGGCTGCGGCCCTTCGGCCTGACTGTGCCGCAGCTGGGTCAGCAGCATGCGGACGTCTGACAGCGCCGACCGCGCGGTCGATGAGATTGTGGCCAGGGCTTGGGACGCCGCAGCCGGGTCGGCCGCCGCCGCGTACCGCGCACCGTCGGCCTGGGCGATCACGACCGCGAGCGAATGGGCGACCACGTCATGCATGTCGCGGGCGATGCGGGTGCGCTCCTGTTCGGTGGCGGTCTCGGCCTCGGCGCGCTCCTGCGCCTCACGGTTCTCCCGCGCGCGCAGGGCAGCGCGTACGAGCGCGCCCACCGTCCAGGCCAGCAGCAGCCCGAGTCCGGCGGCGGTGAACAGCATGATGGCCGCGAACGCATACGTCGTGACGCGGCCGAAGCCGCCGTCCACTCTGATGGAGGGCGCCAGCAGATACACGGTGATGAACGCCGCACCCACCAGCGACGAGGCGAAGCCCGCCCAGTACAGCCGGCGACTGCCGTACGCCGCCGTCACGTAGAGGATGCCGAAGATCGCGATGTTCGCCGGCAGCGGCGGCAGCCCGACCGCCATCTGCGCGATCGCGGCGACCCAGGCGACCGCCAGCGCGATCGGCGGCGACAGCCGGCGCACCACGAGCGCGGCGGAGAAGACGGCGGTGAAGACCAGTGCGACCCAGAACGCGGCCTGCGAGTCGAGGAGGTACGTGCCCCACACCGCGCTGCCGACCGGTACGAGCGTGGTCAGCGCGGCGACGCCGAAGAACAGTGCCGCGGCGATCGCGTCGGTGATCAACTGGTAGCCCTTGAGGGGACGGACGAGGGGGGCGCGCACGATGTCACGCTACGCGAGGGGCGGATGCCGCGGCATCCACCGGCGGATGTATTCCACCCGCGCTCACGCCGGTGTCAGCGCACGCGATTCGTAGAAGGTCTGCAGCACGACGGTGGTGCGGGTGTTGACCGAGGCGGCCTGGCGGATCTGCCGGATCAGCTCTTCGAGCGCGCGCGGCGTGGGCACACGCACCTGCAGGATGTAGCTGGCGTCGCCGGCGATCGAGTGACACGCCTCGATGGCGTCGAGGTGGGCGAGCGCCTCGGGCGCCGTGTCGGGCTGGCCGGGATCGAGGGGGGTGATCTCGATGAACGCCGACAGCGGCCTGCCCAGCGCCTCGGGGTCGATGACCGCGCGGTAGCCGGTGATCACGCCGCGTGCCTCGAGGCGCTTGATCCGCGACTGCGTCGCCGAGACCGACAGGCCCGCGACCCGGGCCAGATGCGCGAGCGTGGCCCGGCCGTCGCGCATGAGCTCGACGACGATGCGATTGTCGACAGCGTCCTCCATGAGTGGAATAATAGCCACACATTCCGGCATCCATCGGAATATTTCCTGTTCTGACCCGATCGGAGGTTGCCATGTCCCTGACGCACGTGTCCGAGGCCGTCCTCGGCGAACCCGAGGTCGTCGAAGACATCGCGACCGGACCGGCGTGGCGGTCGCTGAAGCAGGCCGCGACCGACCTGCAGTCGCTGCAGGCGCAGGACGGCTCGGTGCCCGACCCGGCCGATCACGACGCCGCGCGCTCACTGGTCGGACGGATCACCGCCGCGATCGACGAGTTGGCACCGCAGTTCAGCCACGACGCCGAGTACCTCGCCGCGTCGGTGCGCGACTTCGCGCGCTGGGTGGACGGCGGGTTCGGGGTGCCCGACTTCCTCGATTCGCTCGTCGCGTTCCAGCCGCAGCAGCATCGCGTCGACGGGCTCGCCCACCTGGTGGTCTTCCCGATGTACACGCAGAACGGCTCGCGCAGCCGGTTCGTCGAGGCCCTGCTGGTCGAGGTCATCTGGCCCGAGTTCATCGCCCGTCTGGAAGCCGAGTACACCAACCGCCTGTTCGTGAGCCTGCGCCTGGTCGACTTCACACCCGGGTACGCCACCAACTCTGCCGTGCTGTTCCCCGAGACCGTCGCGATGCGCGAGGTGCCCGCCTTCACCTGGGGCGCGATCTTCCAGGACCGCGAGGCCGCCCGGTACCGGCGCGTGGTCGCCGCGGCATCCGACATCACCAAACTCGACCTGCCGGCGCCCGCAGCTCGTCTTCTCTACGACCAGGCACTCGCCGAGAAGACGTTCGTGATGTGGGACCTCATCCACGACCGCACGCACATGCGCGGCGACCTGCCGTTCGACCCGTTCATGATCAAGCAGCGGATGCCGTATTTCCTGTACTCGCTCGAAGAGCTGCGCTGCGATCTCACGGCATTCCGCGAGTGCGTCGCGATCGTCGAACGGCTGGCGGCGCGCACCGACGAGCTCGACGCCGCCGAGGCCGAGATGCTCGAGCACGCCCGGCTCGTGCAGTACGCCGTGCTGTTCGACCGCATCTTCCGCTTCGCGATCACCGGATCGCGCGTGCGCAACTACGACGGGCTGGGCGGGCAGCTGCTGTTCGCGTGGCTGCACCAGCAGGGCGTGCTGCACTGGACCGACACCGCGCTCGCGCTGCACTGGGACGAGGTGCCCGCCGCCGTCGTGGCTCTGGGCGATGCGATCGACCGGCTGTACTGGGAGTCGATCGACCGGCCCAAGACCGCGCATTGGCTGGCGGCGTACGATCTGGTTCGCGGCGTACTGACGCCGAATCCGGCGTCGCAGTGGGCGCGCGGCCTGCCGGACGAGGTGCTGGCCGGGCCCACCAAGGGGTACACCGACGCGGTGCTCGACGACGAGTTCCCGCTGTCGATGTTCTACGAGGCCCTGGAGAAGAAGATGCGCGATGTGATCGCCTCGACCTCGGGAATCACCGGTCGTGACTGACGGGGGCGGCGGAGGCTCGGCCGCGGGTGCTGCGGGCGACGCGGGCGACGCGGGCGCTTCGGGTGCCGGCGGAGGTGTCGCCGACCGGACGGTGCTGCTGGCCGGGGCGACCAGCGCGAGCGGCGCTGCCGCGGCTCACGTGCTGGTGGATGCCGGGGCGCACGTGATCGCGGTGGGACGAGACGCCGCGCGTCTGGCACCGCTGAGGGATGCCGGTGCCCGCCCCGAGGTCTGCGATCTCGCCGTGGAGTCCGACGTGGCGCGGCTCGCGGCGCGGCTGCACGATGACGGTGTGCGCGTCGACGGCGTTCTGCACCTGGTCGGCGGCTGGCGCGGGGGCGGCGGCCTGGCGGGCCAGAGCGAGGACGACTACCGGTTCTTGGAGGTCGGTCTCACGGCGCTGCGCCATGTGACCCGTGCGTTCGACGCCGACCTGCAGGCCTCGAACGCCGCGCGACTGGCGATCGTGTCGTCGACCGCGGTGGCACGGCCGCTCGCCGGCGGCGCGAACTACGCGGCGGTGAAGGCGGCCGAGGAGGCGTGGACGCGCGCCGTCGCGCAGGGTTTCGCGAAGGCCGCACGCGACGCCGAGGTACCGCTGCGGGCGGCCGCCGTGGTCTTCCGGGTGAAGGTACTCGCGGGCCTCGAGGAACGTCTCGCCCAGGCGTACGCCGGGCTATGGAGCGTCGACGCCGCCGACGTCAACGACACTGTCGTCGAGCTGGCGTAGCCGTCGCCTCTCCCCCCGGGCCAGTCCCGGAGGAGCTTCTCCACAATGCGCGGACTTCACGGCCGGCCACGTGGCCGCGTCACGTACCGTCGGTGGCAACGCGCGCCGGAGGGGCGCACAATGGAGCCATGTTCGTGACACCGTAGATCATCACCACGGTCGTGGCTGTCTTCGGCGCGGCCGCGACCATTCTGGGAGGCGTCGCGGGCATGATCGCCGCGCAGAACAAGCGCATCGATGCACGGTTCGAGAAGGTCGACGCGCAGTTCGACAGAGTCGACGCGCAGTTCGACAGAGTCGACGCGCGGTTCGAGAGGGTCGATGCGCGGTTCGACAAAGTCGACGCGCGGTTCGAACGACTGGAAGAGCAGCTGGCGGGCTTCGCGCAGCAGCTCGGCGAGGTGAAGGTCGCGATCGCGCGGCTCGAGGGGCCGCTTCCCCGACTTCACGTCGGCCGCTGAACGGTCCCGGGCTTCACGTCGGCCGCTGAACGTGCCGCCTCTTCACGTCCGCCGCTGAACAGTCGTGGGTCACGTCGGGTCGGTGCCGCCGCGCAGGGCCTGCGTCGGCGATGCCGGTGCGGCCTCGGATGCCGCGGCCACGGACGTTGCCTGCCCCGCGTACTGGGCCGAGAGCGTCCGGTAAGCGCGCGTCGTGAAGGCGAGCAGTGCGAACACGACCATGATCAGCCCCGCGAACAGGAACACCAGAGCGATGCCGCGGGCATCGCCCGTGCCGAGCAGCCACCCCCAGGCCGCGTCGCCCGCATCGGTGTCCATGAACGGGATGATCCAGAACTCGGCGATCGGTGCGATGAGGAATGCCGTGATCGGCGCGGCCGACACCTCCAGCGCCGTGGCGGTGCCGAACACCCGCCCCTGCCGCTCGTACGGCACCACCTTCTGGATGACGGTCTGCTCGGCCGCCTCGATAGCCGGAACGAGCAGCATGTAGAGCCAGATGCCCACGAGGTAGAGCCACCACCACTCGCGGATCGTGAAGACCGCGCCCAGCACGCCCATCGCGACGACGGCGATCAGCAGCGTGCGGATGGGGTTGCGCCCGAGGCCCTTCGCCGCGATGAGAGCACCACCGGCGATGAAGCCGGTCGACGCGATCGCGAACACGATGCCCCACACCTCCACCTCGAACAGCGTCAGGCCGTACGGGTCCATCAGCGCCATGTAGACGCCGCCGATGAGGTTGTTGAACGTCGAGAACAGGATCAGGGCGAACAACCCGGGCACCGCGCGAATCGCCTGCACCGCACCGTGGAAGTCGATGGCTTTGGCCGTGCTGTCGCGCACCGGCCGCTCTTCGGGCATGCGGAGGGTGAGCAGGTGCACGAGCGGCAGCCCGGTCAATGCGATCGCGATGACGAGGGTCCACCCCATTCCGAGCAGTCCGATCGCGAGACCCGACAGCACGCTGGTCACGATGAACGAGAGTCCCTGCACGGTGCCGACGAGTCCGTTCGCGTTGGCATGGCGGTCGACCGGAACGAGCAGGGTGACCGTCGTGGACAATGCGATGTTGCGCAGATTCTCGACAACCGCGCCGGCGAGGATGATCGCGGCGAACAGCCAGAACCACGGGCGGCCGAGATCGAGCAGGGCCGACTCAGGCTGGGAGAGATACAACCCCCCGGCGGCCAGGAAGGCGATCAGCGTGATCACGGCCGAGACGACCATGACGGTCTTCTTGCGATACCGGTCGACGACGGTGCCGAACACCATCCCGAACACGGCCAGCAGCAGCATGTAGGCGCCGCCGATGATGCCCGTGGCCAGCACCGACTCGGTCTCGATGTACACCCAGAAGGTCAGCGCGAACCAGAGGAAGCTCGTCGTGATGTTCGCGACCGCCGTGTTCACGAGGACATGCACGAACGTGCGCTCGCCGCCGGCGGGCACCATCCGAGCGGAGGGCTGCTCGGCGCGGCTGTCAGACACAGGACCGTAGTCGGACATAGGGCGACAGTAGTACCGAGCACCGACATGCGGAATGGGATGCGCACGCGGATAGGCTGGGAAACCGTGATGCCCCTCCACGACACAGCCGTCCGCGGCTTCGCCTCTGACAACTACTCCGGCGTGCACCCCGAGGTGCTGGCCGCGATCACCGCCGCCAACGACGGCCACCAGATCGCGTACGGCGAAGACGCGTACACCGGGCGGCTGCAGCAGGTCTTCGCCCGCCACTTCGGCGACGGCGTCGAGGCCTTCCCGGTGTTCAACGGCACCGGCGCCAACGTGACGGGTCTGCAGTCGATGCTGCCCCGCTGGGGCGCCGTCGTCGCGGCATCCACTGCCCACATCAACGTCGATGAGGGCGGCGCGCCCGAGCGCGTCGCCGGCATCAAGATCCTGAACGTGCCCACCGACGACGGCAAGCTGACACCCGACCTCATCGACCGTGAGGCGTGGGGCTGGGGCGACGAGCACCGCGCGCAGCCGCTCGTGGTGTCGATCACGCAGTCGACCGAGCTGGGCACCCTCTACACGCCCGAAGAGATCCGCGCGATCGCCGACCACATCCACCCGCGCGGGATGCGGCTGCACCTGGACGGCGCGCGCATCGCCAACGCGGCCGCCGCGCTCGACGTACCCCTGCGCGCGTTCACGCGTGACGCCGGCGTCGACGTGCTCAGCTTCGGCGGCACCAAGAACGGGGCGCTCGGTGCCGAGGCGATCGTCGTGCTGGACCCCGCGGCATCCGAGGGCCTGCGCTACCTGCGCAAGCTCAACATGCAGCTGTCGAGCAAGATGCGGTTCGTGTCGGCGCAGCTGATCGCGCTGCTGGACGGTGACCTGTACCTGCGCAACGCGCGGCACGCCAACGCGATGGCGCAGCGACTGCGCGGCGCGGTCGAGGCGGGCCTGGCCGCCGGGTCGATTCGCGGCGTCGGATTCTCCCAGCCCACGCAGTCCAACGGTGTGTTCGCGACGCTCCCCGAAGGGGTGGCCGACGCGCTGCGCTCGCGCTTCCGCTTCTACGACTGGGACGCCGCCCGCAGCGAGGTGCGGTGGATGTGCTCGTTCGACACGCGCGAGGAGGACGTCGACGCTTTCGTCGCCGAGCTGGGGCGCCTGACCACGGCATCCTGAATTTATATTCAGGGGAATATACCGCGCGGTCCTCTCTCGTTGTCCCTGGTAGGCGCCGAAGCCCTCGGCGTCGCAGACGGAGAGAGGTGGACAGCATGGCACGTTTCGACGGACGCGTTGCGCTCATCACCGGAGGCGCAAGCGGAATCGGCAAGGCGACGGCGCGACGGATCGCCGCAGAGGGCGGCACGGTCGTGATCGCAGACCTGCAGGACGAGGCCGGTGCGGCCGTCGTCGCGGAGATCGAGAAGGACGGCGGCACGGCCGGTTTCGTCCACCTCGACGTGACCAGTGAGGCCGGCTGGGCCGAAGCGATCGACACGACGGTCTCGAAGTTCGGCCGACTCGATGTGCTCGTGAACAACGCCGGCATCGGCGACACCGAGCCGATCGAGGTCACCACGGCCGACACGTGGGACAAGGTCGTCGCCGTCACCCAGACCAGCGTGTTCCTCGGCATGAAGGCCGCCGCGGCCGCACTCAAGGCCAGCGGCAACGGCGCCGTCGTGAACGTCAGCTCGATGTACGGCATCGTCGGTTCGGGCGTCAGCCCGGCCTACCACGCGGCCAAGGGCGCGGTGCGGCTGCTAACCAAGACCACGGCGCTGGGCTGGGCGAAGGAGGGCGTGCGCGTCAACTCAGTGCACCCGGGGTTCATCGACACCCCGATTCTGGGTGACACCGACCGCGACCTGCTCATCGCCGGCACCCCCATGTGCCGGCTCGGCAAGCCCGAGGAGATGGCTGCGCTCATCGCCTTCGCGGCCAGCGACGACGCGAGCTTCGCAACCGGCTCGGAGTTCGTCGCCGACGGCGGCGTCACCGCCGGCTGACCCGCTGCCGCAGCGCCGGGGCCCGTTCGGGGTCGCGGCGCTGCGCTGCGCGCCACGAACTGCGGAGAATCGCACCGACTGCGGATCGAACCGGCCGATCGGATCCGCAGTTCGCGCAATTCTCCGAAGTTCCACGTCGCCGCGACGGTGAGCGAGCGGATGCCGGACGGCGGCACCGTGCTGCATCACGCGGCGCACGCCGGCGTGCTGCGTCACGCGGGCACAGGGCACCCA
>JAEXHA010000002.1 GCA_023450335.1 Actinomycetes bacterium
GCGCACCTCGGTGTGGCGCGTGATCGCGGAGATCGCGGTGCTGCTCCTGGCCGCACTGGCCACGACGCTGCTGCTGGTGCGCGGTTCGGCGGCGACCTCCGACCGACTCGACCTGCTCGCCGTGGCCGCCCCGTTCCTGCTCGCCCTGGCCGCGTGCGTGCTGACGCTGCGGCTGTACCCGGCCGTACTGCGGGTCGTGCTCGGCCGGCAGCAGCGTCGCCGCGGGTTCACCGGACTGCTCGGCGCCGCCCGGGCGCTGCGCGACCCGGCCACCGGTCCTGCGCCGGTGCTCGCGCTCATCGTCGGGGTGTCCTTCGCGGTCGCCGGGGGCATCCTGCTCTCGATCGTTCAGGGCGGAGCTGAGCAGGCTGCCCGCTCGAGCGTCGGCGCTGACCTGCAGGTCGAAGCGGCCCGCATCCCCGACGAGGCCGTCGCGGCCGTCGCCGCGATCGACGGTGTCGCCGTGGTCGCGCCGGTATCGGTGCTGCCGGCATCGGAACTGGTCGTCGACCAGCGACGTACCCGCGTCAGCCTGTACCTGGCCGACCCGCGGCTGCTCGCCGACGCGCAGGCCGGTTACCCCCGAGTCGTCCCGGCCGGGGTCGATCTGGCCTCTGCCGATGCGGTGCCACGGCTGCTGTTCGCGCAGGAGACCGCCGACCGTCAGCGGATCGGTCCCGGCGCCGGGATCGAGATCATCGGCGTGCCGGCGGCCTTCGCCGGCACGGCACCGGGCCGGGCGCCGTTCTCTCCCACGAGCAACTGGACCCTCGCCGACGCCGCGACCGTCGCGCGGCTCAGCGACCGGGCGCCGACCACGACGCACCTGTTCGTGCGACTGGATGACGACTCATCGGCAGACGCGGTCACCGCGGGCATCCGCGAGATCGTCGGCGACGCCGCGCGCGTGACCACCGCCGCCGACGCCCTCGCCCAGATCGACTCTGACCCGGCTGTGACGGGGCTGCGCGCTGTGCTGCTTGCCGGCATCATCGCCTCCGCATTGCTGAGCGCCGTGGCCGTGGTCATCACCCTCGTGCTCGGCGCCCGGCCGCGGCAGCGCATCCTGGCCCTCCTGCAGACGCTCGGCGCACCGCCGCGCGCGGGATCACGGCTGCTGGCGTGGGAGCTGGTGCCCGCCGGCGTCGCGGCCCTGGTGGTCGGCGGCGTGTTCGGGGCGCTGCTGCCCGTCCTGCTGAACGCCGTGATCGACCTGCGCGCGTTCACGACCGGCGACGCGGCGCCGGGCTACCGCGCCGATCCCCTCATCCTGCTGCTGACCGTCGGCGGCTTCGTCGTCGTCACCGTCGCTGCGACCTTGGCCGCCCTGGTGATCGCGCGCCGCGCCCGTGCCGCCGCGATCCTGCGTACCGTGGAGGACACGTGACCGAGAATCCTGGCATCCCCGAACCGGCGGACATCGTCTGCGCCGACCTCGTGCGCATCTTCGCGACCGAGGGTGTCGAGGTGCAGGCGCTGCAGGGCCTGAGCCTGGTCGTCGAGCGCGCCGAGCTGGTCGCCGTCGTCGGCGCATCGGGGTCGGGCAAGTCGACCCTGCTGGCGATCCTGTCGGGGATGGACACCCCCACCGCCGGCGTCGCCCGGGTGGCCGGCCGCGATCTGCTGACCATGTCCGGCCGCGAACGGGTCGCGTTCCGGCGCGAGTGCGTGGGTTTCGTGTGGCAGCAGACCTCGCGCAACCTGCTGCCGTACCTGACCGCCGCCGAGAACGTCGCGGCCGTGCTCGCGATCACCGGCACGGTGAAGGCGGCCGAGCGCGGCGAGCGCGCGCGTGCGCTGCTCGACCTGCTCGGCATCGGGCACGGGGCCGACCGGCGACCCGATCAGCTCTCGGGCGGCGAGCAGCAGCGCGTCGCGATCGCCGTGGGCATCGCGAATGAGCCGCGCGTGCTGCTGGCCGATGAGCCGACCGGTGAGCTCGACGACGATACGAGCGCCGAGGTGCTCGAGGCCATGCGCTCGGTCAACCGCGAGCTCGGCGTCACCACCCTGATCGTCACCCACGACCCCTCGGTGTCGGAGCACGTCGCCCGCACGGTGCAGATCCGTGACGGACGTACCGCCACCGAGGTGCTGCGCTCGACCCGCACCGACGAGCACGGCGCCGAAGAGCACATCGCCGAGGAGTACGCCGTGCTCGATCGGGTCGGACGGCTGCAGCTGCCCGACGAGTTCGTCTCGTCGCTCGATCTCCGCGACCGCGTGCGCCTCGCGCTCGAGCCCGACCACGTGGGCGTGTGGCCCGGGGCGCGGCCGCAGGCCGAGACGCCACCGGTGACCGGACCGGCGCCGGCATCCCCCGACGCGACATCGGACGCCCCCTCGGCATCGAACACGGCCGAAGCCCCGGCATCCCCCGACCCGGCGCACCGCCCCGAGGAGGCATCATGACCGTCGCGCTGCGCGCCGAAGAGCTGGTGCGGGTCTTCCCTTCGCCCGGGGGCGACGTGCACGCGTGCGACGGCATCGACCTGACGCTGCACGCCGGCGAACTCCTCGTCGTGCGGGGCCGCTCGGGTGCCGGCAAGACGACGCTGCTGAACCTGCTCGGCCTGCTCGACCGGCCCACGTCCGGCCGGGTCGTGATCGGCGACACCGACACGGCAGGACTGGCCGAGGCGCGCCTGGCGGTGCTGCGCCGCGACCGGCTCGGCTTCATCTTCCAATCGTTCGGGCTCGTGCCGGTGCTGTCGGCCCGCGAGAACGTCGAGCTGCCGCTGCGGATCGCCGGCGTCGCCCCCGATGAGCGCGACCGCCGGGTTGCGGAGGCCCTCGATCGCGTCGGGCTCGGCGGTCACGGCGAGCAACGCCCCGGTGAGCTGTCGGGTGGGCAGCAGCAGCGGGTGGGCATCGCGCGCGCGATCGTGTCGGATGCCGGCATCCTCATCGCCGATGAGCCGACCGGCCAGCTCGATTCGCGGACGGCCGCGACGATCATGGACCTGCTGGCCGAACTCGCGCACGACCGCGGGCTCGCCACGATCGTGTCGACGCACGACCCGCTGCTGGTCGCGCGTGCCGACCGTGTGCTCGAACTGCACGACGGCCGGATCGTGGATGCCGGGCGTGCGGCCCGTCCCGCCGTGGCGGCGCCGATGGCGGATGCGCCGATGGCTGATGCGCCGACGGCCCCGCCCGCGCGGGCCGAGCTGCGGCGTCGGCGCGAAGGACGCTGATCCGACGCCTTCTGTATACCCCATGAGCCCAGAAGGGGCCCATCTTGGCCTTGGATGGCGATTGTGTATACACTGACGGCATCCAATCGTTGAGACGAGGTGCCGTCATGCGTGCCAGCGACCGCGCGTACGCCGCCCTGCTCGAAGAGATCCAGTCCGGCATCCTGAAGCCGGGCACCGTGCTCGGCGAAGTCGAGCAGTCGACTCGGCTCGGCGTCAGCCGCACGCCGCTGCGCGAGGCGATCGGCCGCCTCGCCGCCGACGGACTGGTCACGCAGGCCTCGCCGCGCGTCACGGTGGTCACCGACATCGACGCCGATGACATCCGCGCCCTGTTCGAGGTGCGGCGCGCCCTCGAAGAGACGGCCGCGCGCCTTGCCGCCACGCGCGCCGACACGGCCGCCTTCGCCGCGCTGGCCGGAGAGTTCGCCGCCATCGATGCCGCCGGCTCGGCCGACGCCTACTACGGCCTCATCGCGCGGTTCGACCGCGCCCTCGACGCCGCCGTGGCCAACGACTACCTCACCGGCGCGCTGCGCACCGTGCGTACCCACCTGGTGCGTGTGCGCCGGCTGGCCCGCGACAACCCGCAGCGGCTGACCGCGTCCGCCGGCGAGCACCGCCTCATCGCGGCCGCGATCGCCACCGGTGACGGAGAGCTGGCCGCACACGCCACCCACGTCCACCTGTCCCACGCCCTGACTTCGATCCTCGACTCCCTGGAGGCCCAGCCATGACCGTCACCCACCACGTCCGCGTCTACCGCAGCGAAGAGGAACTGCCCCGCGAGGAGCAGCTGGCGTACAAGATCGCGCAGGTCGCCGCCGACCCCGTCGCCGTCGAACCGGCCGTCGTCGACATGATCATCAACCGCGTCATCGACAACGCCGCCGTCGCCGCGGCATCCCTCACCCGGAGCCCGATCAACTCGGCCCGCGCGCAGGCGCTGGCCCACCCGGTGTCCACCGGCGGCGCGGGGGGGACGATCTTCGGGGTCACCAACGACACGCACTCCAGCCCGGAATGGGCCGCCTGGGCCAACGGCGTGGCCGTGCGCGAGCTCGACTACCACGACACGTTCCTCGCCGCCGAGTACTCGCACCCCGGCGACAACATCCCGCCCATCGTCGCGGTGGCCCAGCATGTCGGCGCCGACGGCGCGGCCCTGGTGCGCGGCATCGCGACCGGCTACGAGATCCAGATGGACCTGGTCCGCGCCATCTGCCTGCACAAGCACAAGATCGACCACGTCGCCCACATCGGGCCGTCGGCCGCCGCCGGCATCGGCACACTGCTGGGGCTGGACGTCGAGACCATCTACCAGGCGGTCGGACAGGGACTGCACACCACGACCGCCACGCGGCAGTCGCGCAAGGGCGAGATCTCCACCTGGAAGGCGCACGCGCCGGCCTTCGCCGGAAAGATGGCCGTCGAAGCCGTCGACCGGGCGATGCGTGGCCAGACCTCGCCCAGCCCTATCTATGAGGGAGAGGACGGCGTCATCGCCTGGATGCTCGACGGCAAGGACGCGTCGTACGACGTGCCGCTGCCCGCGCCCGGCGAGCCCAAGCGCGCGATCCTCGACTCGTACACGAAGGAGCACTCGGCCGAGTACCAGGCGCAGGCCTGGATCGACCTGGCCCGCAAGCTGCACAACGAACAGCCCGAACTGGCCGACCCGGCCCGCATCGCGTCGATCGTGCTGCACACCAGCCACCACACCCATTACGTGATCGGCTCGGGCGCGAACGACCCGCAGAAGTACGACCCGTCCGCGAGCAGGGAGACCCTCGACCACTCGATCCCCTACATCTTCGCCGTCGCGCTGCAGGACGGCGGCTGGCACCACGTCGACTCCTACACCCCCGAGCGCGCCGGCCGGCCCGACACCGTCGAGCTGTGGAACAAGATCACCACGGCCGAAGACGCCGAGTGGACCCGCCGCTACCACTCCGAAGACCCCGACGAGAAGGCGTTCGGCGGCCGCGTCGAGATCACGCTGACCGACGGCTCGACCATCGTCGACGAGATCGCCGTCGCCGACGCGCACCCGCTCGGCGCCCGCCCGTTCGCGCGCGAGAACTACATCGCCAAGTTCCGGCTGCTGGCAGAACCCGTGCTCACGCCCGACGAGATCGAGCGGTTCCTCGCCCTGGCGCAGCGCCTGCCCGAGCTGACCGCCGCCGAGGTGCGCGAGCTCAACATCGTCGCGAAGTCGGGTGTCATCGAAGGGGCGCCGTCGCCGAAGGGGCTGTTCTGATGCTCTACGCCACCACCCCGGCATCCGAGAAGCGTCGCCTGCTGCGCGAGCGACTCGCCGCGGGCGAGTTGCTGCGCTTTCCGGGGGCGTTCAACCCGCTGTCGGCCCGGCTCATCGAGCAGAAGGGGTTCGAGGGGGTCTACATCTCAGGCGCCGTGCTGTCGGCCGACCTCGGACTGCCCGACATCGGCCTGACGACGCTGACCGAGGTCGCCGGTCGTGGTCAGCAGATCGCGCGCACCACCGAACTGCCGGCCATCATCGACGCCGATACCGGGTTCGGCGAGCCGATGAACGTCGCGCGCACCATCCAGACCCTCGAGGATGCCGGGATCGCCGGCGCCCACATCGAAGACCAGGTCAACCCGAAACGCTGCGGTCACCTCGACGGCAAGGCCGTCGTCGACCAGGGCACGGCCATCAAGCGCATCCGCGCCGCCGTCGACGCGCGCCGCGACGACAACTTTCTCATCATGGCGCGCACCGACATCCGTGCCGTCGAAGGACTGGATGCCGCGGTCGACCGGGCGAAGGACCTCGTTGACGCCGGGGCCGATGCCATCTTCCCCGAGGCGATGCGCACGCTCGACGAGTTCGCCGCCGTGCGCGCCGCCGTCGATGTGCCGATCCTGGCCAACATGACCGAGTTCGGAAAGAGCGACCTGTTCAGCGTCGATCAGCTGCGCGACGTCGGGGTCAACATCGTGATCTGGCCGGTGTCGCTGCTGCGCATCGCGATGGGCGCCGCGGGGCGCGCGCTCGATACCCTGATCGATGAGGGCCACCTCACCGGCAAGCTCGGCGAGATGCAGCACCGCGCCGACCTGTATGACCTCATCGACTACGAGTCGTACAACGGCTTCGATACCAGCATCTTCAACTTCACCATCACGAAGGAGTGAACCATGACCGGCAGCGAGATCAAGAAGGGCCTGGCCGGCGTCGTCGCGGACGAGACGGCGATCAGCAAGGTCAACCCCGAGACCAACAGCCTGCTCTACCGCGGCTATCCCGTGCAGGAGCTGGCCGCGACGCAGTCGTTCGAGGCGGTCGCCCACCTGCTGTGGCACGGCGAGCTGCCCACCGATGAGCAGCTGGCCGCGTTCCGGCAGCAGGAGCGCGCGCTGCGCCCCCTGGACGAGCGCACCCTCGCGCTCCTGGACACGCTGCCGATCGATGCCCATCCGATGGATCTGGTGCGCACCGCGGTCAGCCAGCTCGGCACATTCGACGACACGCTGCACCGCGAGAACGGGTGGACCGACCGCGACCTGTCGCAGGGGCGCGCGATGTACCTGTTCGCGCAGCTGCCGACGATCGTCGCCGCGGTCCAGCGCCGACGTCGTGGCCTCGACCCGATCGCGCCGCGCGACGATCTCGACTATTCGGCGAACTTCCTGTGGATGACGTTCGGCGAGATGCCCGCCGACGTCGCGGTCGAGGTGTTCCGCGTCTCGATGGTCCTCTACGCCGAGCACTCGTTCAACGCGTCGACCTTCACCGCACGGGTGATCGCCTCGACCACCGCCGATCTGTACTCGGCGGTGGTGGGTGCCATCGGCGCGCTGAAGGGGCCGCTGCACGGGGGAGCGAACGAGGCGGTGCTGCATCTGTTCGACGAGATCGGCACGGCCGACAACGTCGTCCCGTGGCTCGATGCCGCTCTGGCCGAGAAGCGGAAGATCATGGGCTTCGGTCACCGCGTCTACAAACGTGGCGACTCGCGCGTGCCGACGATGAAGGCGGCGCTGGATCGTCTCATCGCGCATTACGACCGCGCGGACGTGGCGGCGCTGTACGACGCCCTCGAATCGGAGTTCGTGAGCCGCAAGGGCATCTACCCGAACCTCGACTACCCCTCGGGGCCGGCGTACCACCTTCTCGGTTTCGACACCGAGATCTTCACGCCGCTGTTCATCGCCGCGCGCGTGACCGGGTGGACCGCGCACGTGATGGAGCAGTACGCCTCGAACGCGCTGATCCGCCCGCTGTCGGCCTACAACGGCCCCGACGAACGGCACATCGACGAATACGAGCCCGACACGGCCGCCGTCGAGGTGCAGGAGCGCCCCGAAGAAGCCGCGAGCTGATCACTTCTCGCGCGGTCCTGAGGGCTGTGCCAAGGATGCCAGCTCGCCGGCCCAGGCCGCGTCGATCGCGTCGGGAGTCCAGCCGCCCTCGTGATCGAGGGTGCGCAGCGGCGTCGGGTGCGCGTAGAGGGTCAGGCGGTCGCCGCCGATCCCGATCGCCTGCCCGGTGACGCCGGCCGATTCGGCCGAGCTCAGCCAGACGATGAGGGCGGCGACGTCCTCGGGCGTGCCCAGAGCGTGGTCGCGCCGGTACTCGACGGGGATGCCCTTGCCGGCGACATAGTCCTCGTACACCTGCGTGTACGCGGGGATGGTGGCCGTCATCGGCGACAGGGCCGTGGGGATCACGGCGTTGACCGTGATGCCGGCGCGCGCCAGCTCGAGCGACCAGGTGCGCGCCATGGCGACCAGACCCGCCTTGGCAGTCGCGTAGTTCGTCTGGCCGAAGCTGCCGTACTGGCCCGCGGGAGAGCCGATGAGCATGATGCGACCACCGTCGCCCTGCTCGCGCATCGCGATGGCCGCCGCGCGCCCGCACGTGAACGAACCGCGCAGATGCGTGGCGATGACGGCGTCGAAGTCGTCATCGCTCATCTTCCACAGCACCCGGTCGCGGAGGATGCCGGCGTTGGCCACCAGCGCGTCGAGACGCCCGAACCGCGAGACGGCTTCGTCGACCAGAGCCTGCGCGGTCTCGGCGGGCCCGACCGGGGCGACCACAGCGCTCGCGCGGCCGCCCGCGGCGACGATGTCATCGACGGTCTGACCGGCCGCCTCCCCGTCCACGTCGTTGACGACCACGGCGGCGCCCGCCTCGGCGAGGGCGAGGGCGTAAGCGCGGCCGAGGCTGCGTCCGGCGCCGGTGACGATGGCGACGCGGCCGTCGAGCCAAATGCCGCCGCTCACCGGTAGTACCTCAGCACGAGCTCGGCCACGCAGGCCGGTTTCGCGCCGTCTTCGACCTCGAACGTCACGGGGACCTCCAATTGCCAGCCGCCGGCGACCTCGGTCACCGTTCGTACCTCGCCGCGCACGCGGATGCGCGACCCCACCGGCACCGGCGCCGGGAACCGGACCTTGTTCATGCCGTAGTTGATGCCCATCCCGGCATCGGTCACCTCGAACACCTCGGCCATGTGCGGCACGACCAGGCTCAGCGTGAGCAGGCCGTGCGCGATGCGCGTGCCGAAGGGCGTCGTCGCCGCGTAGTCGGCGTCGAGATGGATCGGATTGTGGTCGCCGGTCACCCGGGCGAACAGGTCGACGGCTTCCTGATCGATCGTCTTCCACGCCGACGGGCCGAACGTGCGTCCCTGGGCGTCGGAAAGGCGATCGACTGAGAGCGTCAGCGCGCTGGCATCGGTCATGTCATCCTCCGGCTCCGGCGCGACCGCGCCGACGAATGATTATCAGACTACCTGAAATTGGATGCCGGAGTGACGCGTCACGCGACGACCGGCTCGTCCGCGGCGGCCAGCGCCTGCCAGCACCGCCGCAGGTACTCGGCGAACCGTTGCCGCTCGTCGGCGTCGAGCCCGGCGACCAGCTCGTCCTCGAGGCGCTGCACCGCCGGCTGCACCTGCGCGATCGTCTGGGCGCCGGCGGGTGTGAGCAGCAGCAGTTTGCGGCGGGCGTGGCTCTCGTCCTGCTCGCGACGGACCAGCCCTGCCGCGATGAGAGGCTCCATCGTCTCTGCCATCGACTGCGCGCGCACGAACGACCGGCGCGCCAGCTCGGAGCTGGTGATGCCCGGGTGGCGCTGCAGCACGGTCAGGGCGGTGTACTGCGTCCAGGTGACCGACTGGTCGGCGCACGCCTCGATGAACCGCGGGCGCAGGAGCACCTCGAGCTCCTTGATGACGTACACGTAGCTGCTGGACGTATCCATCGGCGCGTTCCTCCCGCATCCCTGGCGCCCCATGCGCAATATCAGGTAGCCTGAATTATACGTCCTCAGATCTGCCGAGTAGTGCAATGACGCATAGGGAGCGTGCCGTTGAAAGGACATTACAGCGACGTGTGGCAGGCGGTCGCCGCCGCCCTGCCCGACCGCCTGGCCATCGAGGACATCGACGGGCGGCGGTGGACCTACCGACGCTTCGCCGCCGAGGCGGGCGCCGTCGCGGCCTTCTTCGCGGCGCAGGGCCTCCGCGCCGGAGACCGAGTCGCGATCCTGCTCTACAACCGCGCCGAGTTCCTCATCACGCTGTTCGCCTGCCTCGCCTCGGGCATCACGCCGGTGCCGATGAACTACCGATACCGCCCACACGAGGTCGCCGCGCTGCTGTCCGACTGCGATGCTGCGGCGCTGGTCTACCCCGCCTCGCTGGCCGGCGTCGTGACCGACGCGGTGGGGCAGGCGCCGCGCACGCCGGTTCTGATCGCGGTCGACGACGGCGGCGGCCCCGCACCGGGCCATCGGTGGGAGCAGGTCGTCGCACGCCCCGCCGCCCTGCCGGCTGCAGCCCCGGACGGCGGCGAGCTGTGGGTGTACACCGGCGGTACGACCGGCATGCCGAAGGCCGCGGTGTGGAGCGGCGAAGAGCTGCTCGACCTGCAGATGTACTCCATCTACGCGCCCACCGGCATCCCTGTGCCGGGCTCCCTCGACGAGGTGGTCCGGGTCGCGCAGGACGCGACCACCCCGCACGTGGTGACCCTGCCGCTCGCGCCCCTCATGCACGGAACCGCACTGTTCATGTCGATCAACACCCTGGTCATCGGCGGCTCGGTGCTCGTCACCGCCCGGGCGCGGTACGAGCCCGACCAGGCCGTCGCCTTCGCCCGGCGCGCCGGAGCGACCCGTCTCGTGGTCGCCGGCGACGCCGTCGCGGCACCGCTGGCCGACGCGGCCGAGCGTGCGGGCGCCGAGCCGCTGGCGACGGTGACCACGATCATCAGCTCGGGAATGCGCTTCGGCGCCGAGACCAAGCGCCGGCTGCACCGTCTGGGTGCCGTCACGATCATCGACATGCTCGCCGCCACCGAGGCCGGCCCGTTCGCCTTCACGACCACGCGCAGCGAGGCTGATCTGCCCGGCCGACTCGAGCTGCTGCCCAACGCCGTCATCCTCGACGAGAACCACCGGCCGGTGGCCGAGCCGGGCGCGCGCGGCATACTCGCGCTCAGGGGCACCCTGCCCAAGGGCTACCACGGCGACCCCGACAGGACGCGCGCGACGTTCCCGCTCATCGACGGCGTCCGCCACGTCATCCCGGGCGACTGGGTGCGCGTGCTGAGCGACGGTGCCGTCGAGCTGTTGGGTCGCGGCAGCGCCGTGATCAACACGGGAGGGGAGAAGGTCTACCCGGCCGAGGTCGAAGAGGCGCTGATGAGTCACCCCGCCGTCGCCGACGCGGTCGTGGTGGGCGTCCCCGACCCGCGGTTCGGTGAGATCGTGGCGGCGGCCGTCGTCGCAGAGGGAATCGACGCGGATGAGCTCATCGCATACGTCGGCACGCGCGTGGCCGGGTACAAGAAGCCGCGCCGCATCGCCTTCGTTGCCGATCTGGACCGCACGCCGCACGGCAAGGTCGACCTCGCGCGGATCCGTGAACTCGTCGCCGCCGAGTCCGTGACCGCGGAATGAGTGTGCTGTTCTCGGGGTCTCGCGCGGCCTGACCGTTCGGTCGGGAAGGTAGGGTCGCAGGTGACCCGCCGTTTCAGCGAGGAGGCCACCGGTGCGCACTGCAGTGATCGTCGACGTCGTCCGCACGCCCTCGGGGCGCGGCAAACCGGGCGGGGCCCTGAGCGGGGTGCACCCCGTCGATCTCGCCGCCACCGCCCTCGCCGCACTGCTCGATCGCAACGGCCTCGCGTCACACCAGATCGATGACGTGCTGATGGGCTGCGTGAGCCAGATCGGCGACCAGGCCATGAACATCGGTCGGCTGGCCGCCCTCGCCGCAGGCTTCGACGAGTCGGTGCCCGCGGCCACCATCGACCGGCAGTGCGGCTCGAGTCAGCAGGCGGCGCACTTCGCGGCACAGGGCGTGATGGCCGGCGCGTACGACATCGTGATCGCCGCCGGCGTCGAGTCGATGAGCCGTGTGCCCCTCGGGTCGTCGCGGCAGGGCGGCTCCCTTGCCGCGGGCATCGCCGAGCGCTACCCCGACGGGCTCGTGAACCAAGGTGTCTCGGCCGAGTTGATCGCGCACAAGTGGGGCTTGTCCCGCGCCGAGCTCGATGAGTTCTCGGCGCAGTCGCACCGGCGGGCGGCCGACGCCTGGTCGACGGGCCGGTTCGACTCGCAGGTGATCCCCGTGCTGCCGCCCGACCGCGCCGACGCGGTCGCCTTCGACGAGACGGTCCGGCCCGAGACGACCGCCGAATCCCTGGGCGGCCTGCCGGCGGTGTTCCGCACCGACGAGCTTGCGGCACGGTTCCCCGACATCGACTGGAAGGTCACGCCGGGAAGTTCGTCGCCGCTGACCGATGCCGCCTCGGCCGCCCTCGTCATGAGTGAAGAGAAGGCGGCCGAACTCGGACTGACGCCGCGGGCGCGCTTCCACGCGTTCGCGGTGGTCGGCGATGACCCGCTGTACATGCTCACCGGCCCGATCCCTGCCACCCGGCGGATCCTCGAGCGCAGCGGCCTGTCGATCGACGACATCGACGCGTATGAGGTGAACGAAGCGTTCGCCCCGGTCCCGCTGGCCTGGCAGCGCGAACTCGACGCCGACCCGGCTCGGCTCAACCCGTGGGGTGGTGCCATCGCCCTCGGCCACGCCGTCGGCGCGTCGGGCACGCGTCTGCTCGGCACCCTGGTCGCGTACCTCGAGGCCACCGGCGGCCGCTACGGCCTGCAGACGATGTGCGAGGGCGGCGGCATGGCCAACGCCACCATCATCGAACGGCTCTGACCGCGCGATGCGAACGCCGAGGCCGGGTCAGCCTGTGCCTGGGGAGGTGCGGGCGAACGGGCCGGCTCGCGCCTGCATCGAATCGCGATGTCGGAGGTCTGGTGTGTCCTGGTGTACTGGCCGTCGGCCGGTGGCACACACCTGGGGTCTGTGCCTGAATGATCAGAAGGATCTGTCATGTCTGACATCAAGACGAACAATGCTGGGGTGAGCTCGGCTACGGGTAAGCATGGTCTGACGAAGCTGAAGTGGTGGCAGTGGCTCCTCGTTGGCATCGGGGTGCTCGTACTTGTGAGCATCATCGTCAACGGGCTCAACGGCCGAGCGACATCGTCCGACGCCGAGACTGCCTCGACGAAGGCTTCTGAGCAGGCCACCACGGGCGGTGGATTCACGCAGGAGTCCACGCGGCCCGCCGAAGAGGCGGTCGAGATGGTCGCGGTGCCCGAGTTGGTGGGCGACACCATCGGCGAAGCACGGGCCAAGCTCGACAAGCTCGGCCTCACGCTCGATGCCGATGGCGTCGAGGATGACTGGGTCATCACGGCTCAGCAGCCGGTGAGGGGTTCATATCCGCTCGAGGGGCTCGAGCTCAGCGTCACCAGCGAAGCACCGAAGCCGGTCTACACGCTCGCGCAGCAGAATGCGATCCGCAAGGCTCAGTCGTACCTCGACTACTCCGGGTTCTCGCGAGCGGGTCTGATCGGGCAGCTGGAATACGAAGGCTTCTCCACTGAGGACGCCACGTTCGGCGCCGACAACGCCGGTGCGGACTGGATGGCAGAAGCTGCAGAGAAGGCCGCCAGCTACCTCGACTATTCATCGTTCTCCCGGCAGGGCCTGTACGACCAGCTCGCCTACGAGGAGTTCACTCCCGAGCAGATCGAGCATGGACTGGCCGCCGTAGGTTACTGATGGCGCACCGTGGGCGGTCGATGCTGGATCGCGGCGGCCCACGGTCCCCACGGCTTCGGCGTGTCATGCAATGTCAGAGGTCGATGTTCTACTGTGGCCATAGGGCAGGAGGATTCACATGGCACCCGTGATCCAGGTGAGCAACGAGCAACTGCTCACGCGTCGCGCCGAGTTGCTCGCCGAGCTCCACCTCGACTCTTACGAGCAGTTCCGCGATCGAGCCGCGCGCGGCATACTCAGCGATCGTGAGTGGGCGCTGCGGAACGAGCTCGACTCCGTCGCTTACCTGCTCGGCGAAGACGAGTTGACAGACTGAGCTCCCGTGCTGGGCCAGGCGCAGGAGTTTGCCGCACGTCTGGAAGAGATGATCCGCGCAGCGGTGCCGGGCACGCCCTCGATCCGCGCGCAGGAGAACGCGCGCACCGGTCGCATTCGGATCTCACCGGTCGACGTCGCTGACCCTCTGGCACAGGTTCGGCTGCCGCTCTACGCAGATGGCATCGAGCTGGCCACGTGGTCGTTCGTCATGTTTGCTGAGGGTACGGCAGACGGGTTTCTCAAGATCGATCAGCTCCGTATGGCGCTCACGCCGGCATTCGAAGATGCTCCTCTCGTCCGGCTGGAGTATGAAGCACGGAGCACCTCGCCTCCTGTTTCACACTGGCAGTTCCACGCCGAGCGCGGTTCCCTCTCATTCATCCTCGCTCGCACTCACCGCGAGGGGAAACGCAGGGACGTTCCCATGTCTCTGTCCGCACTCCACTTCGCCACGGGAGGCCGCAGGTTCCGTCCAGGTGTCGAGGATTTCCTACAGTTCTTGATCCAAGAGTGTCGATTCGACGCGCATCCGCGGTGGAAAGCATCCCTTGAGGACAATCGCGAACTCGCGCGACGGTTCCAGGTGCGCACGATCGCACGCGACTACCCAGCTGAAGTAGCGGAGGTCCTCAAAGAGCGCGGATGGCGGGTCGAGCCTCCCGATGACTTCGATGAGCGGGAAGCGACAGCCGCACTCAGGGAGTACTGACGGGTTGCCGTGACACCGGCAGATGCTGTGAGCGGAAGAGCCCGTCGTCTGTTTAATCGAGCCCTCCGGCTGCCCCGGAAGCCGGAGTTTCCGGGGCAGCCGAGGATGCCGGGTCAGCGGGCCGCTGCGTGCCCGCGTCGGCGGGTGACCACCAGGATCGCGCCGCCGATCACCGTCATCACGGCCAGCGCCGTCACGAACCCGATGGGGAAGGTGCCACCGGTGGCGGCGAGCGCACCGGCGGGGACCACCTGCACGGGGATCTCGATCGGGTCGACGCCGGCCGACTCGAGCACGAGCGTGTGCGCGCCCACCGCGAGGTCGGCCGGGATCGCGACGGTGAAGCTGACCGTGCCGGCGGCGTCCGCGGCCGGGATGTCCTCGACCACGATCGGGTCGCTGAACAGCGTCGCCGAGATCTGCTGGCCCGGGGTGAGACCCGACACCTCGACGCGCAGTGAACCGCCCTGCTCGACCCGGCCCGTGCCGATGTTCACCTCGGCCCAATCGGTCCGCGGCTCCGGGGCCGGGGTCGGCTCCGGGGTCGGGGCCGGGATACCGGCGACGACTGCACGACCCAGCGGCGCCGGGTCGACGACGTCATGCGCGGCGAAGTACGCCACGGTCGCGGCCAGGTCGGCCTGCCCGGTGTCGGCGCGGTCGGTGCCGTCGGCGAAGGTGAAGAAGTTGTCACCGCCGGCGGCGACGAACGAATTCGTCACGACCGTGAACTCGTCGTCGGCTTCGACGGTCACCCCGTTCAATGTCATAGCCACGATGCGCTCACCGCGGGCGGCGCCGGCGTCGTATTCGTAGCTGAAGCCGTCCGAGATGCCCAGGTGCAGCTTCGGCCGCGACGAGCCCTTGGGCTGCCACTGCTGCTCGAGCACCGCCTTCAGCTGCGCGCCGGTGAGCGTCACCGTCACGAGCGTGTTGGCGAACGGCTGCACGTCGGCCACGTCGCGGTAGGTCATCGTGCCGTCCTCGCCGAACAGCAGGTCGGCGCGCAGCCCGCCCGGGTTCATGATGCCGATCTGTGCCGGCGCGCCCGCGTAGACCTCGTTCGACGTCGCCCACAGGTACACGTCGGCGATCAGGTTGCCCAGCGAGGACTCCACGCCGCGGTCGTCGCCCGGGGGTGTTCCGCCGCGCACGATGTCGCCGCTGATGGCGCCCACCTCGACGGCACCCTCGACCTCGGCCACCGCGACGGCATCCGCGACGATCTCGGCCACCTCCGGAGCGTCCGCGTAGACGGCGGCGCCGTCGACGACCAGCGGCACGACGCCGCCGGTGATCGAGACCAGCTCGTTCGTGGCGGCATCCACCGAGATGTCCAGCGTGCCCAGCGCCTTGCCGTACTCCTGCGCCTGGATCACCGGGCGTCCGCCGATCTCGCACGCGTGGTTCTGATGCGTGTGACCCGACACGATCGCGTCGATCTCGTCGGAGGCGCCGCGGATCAGTTCGCCGTACGCGGTCTCGTCGGCCGCGACGTCGGCGCACCCGGCCCCTGCGGCACCCTCATGGGTCAGCAGGATCGTGACGTCGGCCAGGTCGCCGTCGGCGATCTGCGCCGCGACCCGGTTGGCGGCGGTGAGCTGGTCGCCGAACTCGATGTCGGCGATGCCGTCGGGGCTGACCATCGACGCGGTGGCCTCGGTCACTGTGCCGATGAACGCGACGCGCACCCCGTCGACGGTCTCGACGCTGTACTGCGGCAGGGCCGGGGTATCGGTGCCCGTGAGGTAGACGTTCGCCCCGAGCCCGAACACATCGTCACCGTAGCGGGGCAGCACCCGGTCGGTGAGGTCGGCGAACCCGGCGTCGAACTCGTGGTTGCCGACCGCGCTCACATCGAGCCCGGCTGCGACCAGCGCGTCGATCGTGGGCGCATCCTGCTGGATGAACGACGTGAACGTCGACGCGCCGATGTTGTCACCGGCCGAGACGAACAGCGTGTGGGGATTGTCGGCCTCGAACGCATCGACGGCGCCCGCCAGGCTCGCCGCACCCGCTTCGCCGTTGCGGAGGTTCTGCTCGATGCGGCCGTGGAAGTCGTTGATCGTCAGGACCTGGATGTCCTTCGTCGCCGGTGCCAGCGCGTCGTCGATCGCGAAGACGGTCGTCGTGCCGGACACCTCGTTGCCCACCGCGATCAGCGGGGCGCCGGTGGGCGAATCGGCCGCCGCGATGAACGCGATCGACTCGGGGCCGAGGTCGCCGGCGCTCGCCAGGTCGCCGCCGTCCTCGACGGATTGCGCGAAGTCACGGTTGTTCACGTAGGTGACGAACGTGGATGCCGCGGGCTCGGTCACGTCGTAGACGGCCACGCCGCCTGCGCGTTCGAAGCCGACGAACGCGTAGGTGCGGCCGCTGAGCTCGCCGATCGCGATCGCCTCCGGCTCGGGGCCCTTGTCGTCGCTGCGGCCCTCGAAGTTCGACTCGGAGTGGTTCGAGTTGAAGAACTCCGGCGCCGCCGCGGCGGTGATCTCCTCGAATTCCGAACCCGAGTCCCAGACCTGCTCGCCGCCTGTCGTCCAGATCGAGAACGACCGGGCGCCGAACGCGTACAGCTCGCGATAGCACCCGGCATCCACGTCGAAGCCCTCTTCGATCGTCACGTTGAGCCGGCCCAGATCGGCGTCGCCGAGCGCGCCGGCCAGTGCGCTGTCGGTGCAGACGGGGCCGTGGCCGTCGTCGGCGAGGTCCTTCACGCGCGCCGCCTCGACGTAGTCGCCCCACTCGCGGGCATCGCCCTCATTGGCGGTGACGAGGTAGGTCTGACCGCCGGCGGTGTACGCGTCGATCGCGTCGGGCATGTACACGCCGTGGAGTCCGTCGTAGGTGCGCAGGTCGAAGCCCGCGTCGCGGTCGCTCGGATCGAGCGCGTTCTGCTCGAGGCCGTGGTCCTTGAATCCGAGCGGGTGGATGCCGGTGACCGTGGCCGAATCGAGATCGACGACCGCGAGCGCGTTGGCCTCTTGCAGCGTCGCGTAGGCGGTGCCGCCGTCGACGGTGATGTACTCGGGCTCGAGGTTGCGGCTGACCGGGAACTCGGCGCCCACCGTCGGGCCGAACACGCGCACGCCTTCGGGCAGGGCGGCCTCGTAGGCGTGGAAGTCGGCGATGCGCACGTCGCGCTGGGTGGGCGCGGTCAGCCCGGCGGGCAGAGCGACGACCGCGATCGATCCTTCGGGGTCGACAGAGAAGTCGTCGGACGGTTCGCCCTCGTTCGCCACGACCGCGTACGAGCCGTCGGGCGAGATCGTCACCATGTCGGGGAGTGCCCCCACCTCGACGCTGCCCAGGGTCGCGGTGGCGGCCTCGGCGGCGTTCGCGTCGAAGAACACGAGGTGGCCCGCGTCGGTCTTCGTCGGCGCCTCCACTGCGATGACGCCCAGGCCGTCCTCGCGGATCGCGACCGAGTTCGCCGTCCCCGTCGAAGCGATCGAGAACAGCTTCGTGATCGCCGCGGGGTCGGCGTAGTGGAGCACGTCGACCGATCCGGCCTGCGCGTTCACGACGAACAGGCGGTCGCCGAAGGCCTGCACGATCTCGGCGGCGGACGCGTCGAACACGCCGGTCTCGAACGAGCCGATCGGCGTCAGCGACAGGGCCGCGTCGGGGGCTGAATGGGTGACAGGTGTCGGCACGACCTGTGCGGAGGCGGCTGTGGGCAACAGCGCCAGGGTGCACAAAACCGCGGCGGCCGCGCCCAGCGCGACCGGACGGCGGAAGGACTGCAAGGGCATGGGTATCCTCGTCGATTCGGGATCGGGAATGCGCGGATCCGCGCTCCTCAAGTCCTAACGACGCCCGGTGACCCCTTCGTGAACGGTGGGCGAATGATGGGTGCCTCCACCCGATTCTGAATACTAGGACGTCCATGTAAACTGAGCACAGTGCCCCACCCTGGCCGCCATATCGCTGTCACCCTGTCTCACAAGGATGTGATCACATGAGCATGACTCTCACCGCCGCCCTCTCCGTCGAGGATCGGGCCGCCATCCTCGACGCCGTGCGTGCCTTCGCCACGCACGAGCTCGAGCCGCACGCGCTCGAATGGGACGAACAACGGCACTTCCCGCGCGACGTGCTGCGCAACGCGGGAGAGCTCGGGGTCGGCGGCATCTACGTGCGCGAGGACGTGGGCGGATCGGCATTGCGCCGCGAGGACGCCGTGGCCATCTTCGAAGCGCTGGCGACCGGTGACCCGACGATCGCCGCGTACATCTCCATCCACAACATGGTGGCCTGGATGATCGACGCACACGGCAGCGAGGCGCAGCGCCGGCAGTGGCTGCCCGAGCTGGTCGCCATGCGACGCCTGGGCGCCTACTGCCTGACCGAGCCCGGTGCCGGGTCGGATGCCGCGGCGATCACCACGACGGCCATCGCCGACGCCGACGACTATGTGCTCACCGGTGTCAAGCAGTTCATCTCCGGGGCCGGTGCAGCCGACGTCTACGTCGTGATGGCACGCACCGGCGAGCCCGGATCGCGCGGCATCACCGCGTTCCTCGTACCGGCAGACGCCGCGGGGCTGAGCTTCGGCGCGAACGAGAAGAAGATGGGGTGGAAGGCGCAGCCCACCCGCCAGGTGATCCTCGACGAGGTGCGGGTTCCGGCATCCGCTGTTCTCGGTGAGCTCGGCGGCGGGTTCAAACTAGCCATGAGCGGTCTCAACGGCGGACGCATCAACATCGCCGCCTGCTCGCTGGGCGGCGCGCAGTGGGCGCTCGACCGCGCGACGCGGTACGTGCACGAGCGGTTCACGTTCGGTGAACCGCTGGCCGAGAAGCAGTCGGTGGTGTTCGCGCTCGCCGACATGGCCACGCAATTGCAGGCGGCGCGGGCCCTCGTGCGCGACGCCGCACGCGCTCTCGACGCCGGAGCCCCCGACGCGGTCATGCAGTGCGCGATGGCCAAGCGCTTCGCCACCGACGCCGGCTTCGAGGTCGCCAACCAGGCGCTCCAGCTGCACGGCGGGTACGGATACCTGCAGGAGTACGGCATCGAGAAGGTCGTGCGCGACCTGCGGGTGCACCAGATCCTCGAGGGCACGAACGAGATCATGCGGCTGATCATCGGCCGCACCGTTCTGGGAGCATGAGGGTATGACTTCCTATGAGACGCTCCTGGTCGACACGCGCGGACGCGTGGGCTGGATCACCCTGAACCGTCCCGAAGCCCTGAACGCCCTGAACTCGCAGGTGATGCACGAGGTGGTCACCGCCGCCGAGGCGTTCGACGCCGATGAGGGCATCGGTGCGATCGTCGTCACCGGCAGCGAGCGCGCCTTCGCCGCCGGGGCCGACATCAAGGAGATGAGCAGCAAGACCGGCCTCGACATGCTCATGGGCGACCACTTCGGAGCCTGGAGCCGGTTCGCCGCCGTGCGCACACCGGTGATCGCCGCCGTCTCGGGCTTCGCCCTGGGCGGCGGATGCGAGCTGGCGATGATGTGCGACATCATCCTGGCCGCCGACACCGCGAAGTTCGGCCAGCCCGAGATCAACCTCGCCGTCATCCCCGGCATGGGCGGCACGCAGCGTCTCATCCGCGCCGTCGGCTACTACAAGGCCGCCGAGCTCGTGCTCACCGGTCGCATGATGGATGCCGGTGAAGCCGAACGCGCGGGGCTCGTGTCCCGCGTCGTCCCGGCATCCGATCTGCTCGATGAGGCGGCGAAGACGGCCGACACCATCGCGGCGAAGTCGCTCCCGTCGGTGTATGCCGCCAAGGCGGCCCTCGACGCGGCGATGGAGACCTCGCTGGCCGAAGGTCTCCGGTTCGAGCGGCACGCCTTCGCGGCGCTGTTCGACACCGCCGACCAGAAGGAGGGCATGGCCGCCTTCGTCGAGAAGCGCACGCCGGATTTCACCGGACGCTGACGAGCGGATGCCGGGTCAGCGGCGCCCCGGGATCCGGTCCACGAGCGGCGCGAGCACCCCGCGCAGCAAGAGGCGGAAGTTTCCACCCCTGCACGGCTGGTCCTGCGGCGCCGGCGCCGCGATCATGACTGGCATGACCACCACCTCATTCTCGGGTGCCGACGTCGATCAGCTCATGGCCACGGCCACCGCCTGCGCCCACGGCGCCGAAACGCTGGTCGGCATCGCGAACCGCACGACCCTCGCCCTGTGCGTGCACCTGACCTGGCACGGCCCCGACGCGGATGCCACGCGCGCACAGTGGCGGGAGGAGACCCTGCCGGCCATCGTCTCGGTCGCCACGCGCGTGCGCGAAGCCGGACTGCATCTGGTGCGCGAAGCGCAGCAGCAGCTCGACACAAGCGCCGCCGGTGCCGGCGCGGCAGCCGGGGCCGCGGCC
>JAEXHA010000007.1 GCA_023450335.1 Actinomycetes bacterium
GAGTTCGGCAGCAGCCTCGGCCGCGCCCCTGCCCCATCGGAACGGCGACACCGTCGGATCGCCGGCGATCCAGAACCGCCAGGGGAAGACCGAGGTGCCGGCCACACCGGCCACCCCCACCCGGGGCCCGGTCGCGATGTCGGTCACCGGCTCGTCCCGCAGCCACAGCTGCGCGCGCGCCCCCTCCCGGGGCTGGGCGGTGACCGCGTCGATCCCGTCGTGGCGGGGATGCCGGAGTCCGATGGCGTCGCCGAGCCGGCCCGGCCCGCGTGCCAGTTCGCGGGGCGTGCGAGCGGCCCGGCGGCGCGCGAACGCGGCATCCTGTCCCTCGATGACCTCGCCGGCGCGCAGCAGCACCCCACCGGCTTCACCCGCGGGCCCACACACCACGTTGACGCACGAGTGGATGCCGTGGCTCAGGTACACGTACAGGTGGCCCGGCTCGCCCCACATCGTCGCGTTGCGGGCGGTGCGTCCCATCCGCGCGTGCGACCCGGGGTCGGGGGTCTCTCCGGTGCCCTGCCCGTGGTAGGCCTCGACCTCGGTGATGCGCACCGCGACGGTGACGCCGTCGGCGGTGACACGCAGCACGCCGCCCAGCAGGCGCGGCGCGACCTCCAGCGGCAGTGCGCTGAGGTCCCTGCGGGTGGCGGCGACGAGGGCGCTCATACCGGCGGTCCGTTCTGGCACCACGAGATGCCCAGGCCGGCCAGGTCGACCACCGGCGAGCCGTCGTCGAGCGCGACGATGCGGGTCTCGAGGCGGCGGGGCAGGGGCAGCAGGTAGCCGTCGTAGGGGTTGTTCACGGCGTCGGGTGCGACCAGCAGTGCCGCATAGCGGCCGCTGGGCGAGACGCAGGTGTGCAGGAGCGTGTCGTCGGGGGCGACCGAGGCGACCACGGTCGCGGCGCCGTCGGCACTCACCACCGCGACGTCGGTCGACAGCAGGTCGAAGCCGTCGACCTGAGCGAGCACGCGCAGGGTCGCGCCGCTCGACCCGGGCAGCGGCGTGATGGTGCCGGGCTGCCCGTCGGCGGGTGCGGTGGCCGCCAGCGGCTGCTCCTGCGCCGTGGCGAGATCGATCACGACCGGCCCGTCGACGCGCTCGATGATCGCCTGCGACGCGCCGCGTGCGATGCCGTCGATGCCGATAGCGGTGCCCAGGGCCACCGTCTCGGCACCGGAGACGAGGTTCAGCGCACCGTCGAAGGTGAGCATGAGGATGCTGTCGGTGCCGGGCACGAACCGCCAGTCGATCACGCGCGGGTCGCCGCCGGCGAGGGCCACCGCAGTGGGCGGGGCCTCGGTATCGGCCGGCTGCAGCGAGGCCGTGTACAGCGCGCTCTCGCGACCGCCGTCTGCGCCGATGTCGGCATCGGTGAAGGTGTAGCCGACCATGTCGCCGCGATCGGCGCTCTGCAGGTTGCTGACCACGCCGTCGCCCGGCAGCGCCAGCTCACGCTCATCGTCGCCGTCGCGGTCGGTCACGACCAGGTGCGAGCGCCCGGCATCGTCGAGCGTCGAGATGACCAGGTGCGTGCGCGTGGCCCGGAAGTCCTCGATGTGGGGGTGGCGGAACACCGCGTGTGCGTCGCCGCCGACGTCGGTGCGGAAGATCGTGTCTTCGTCCTCGCCGCGCTGCAGCAGCTGGAACTCGAGCACCGGCGTGGTGAACGTCTTCTCGAGAGCGGATGCCGCCCCTCCGCCGATGGCGGTGACGTCGGCGATGCGGACCGTGTACTCGGTGTCGTCCCACAGCGGCAGGGCGAATCGCACGCCGACGCTGCGGCCCGACGTGTCGACGGTGAACTCCGCCGCGGGCGTCACGCTCACCTGCTCGGCGTCGACGTCGGCGAGCGCCTGGGTGGTGGTGAAGATGACGCGTGAGCCGGATGCCGCGACGGCGGCCTCCGGGTCGACCTGCACGCCCGTCACGCGCGGCCCCTGCACGAGCGAGAGGGCGGCGCCGCCGAGGGCCACCGCGGCGATGACGGCCACCACGACGATGAAGGTCGAGGTGAACGCGCGCCCACGGCGCCGCTGCGCGCGGCCGCGCCGGGTCTCGGTGCTCGCCGCCACGTCAGTACTCATAGGGATCGTCGGGGGCGGCGATCTGCTCGACCTGAGCGTCGGCGATCTGCAGGTGACCGTCCACGTCACGGATGGTGCCGGTCACCGTGACCCACTCGCCGGTGGCGGGGACCTCGCCGGCGGCGACGGGGATGCTGGCCGGCTGAGCATCGATGACGCAGTGGGTGACGACCAGCCGCGTGAGATCGAAGCCGTCGTCGCCGGGGGTCACGAAGCCGGTGAGCACGATCTCGTCGCCGTCGAAGGCCTCGGGGTTGGTCGCGGTGGCGAACACGCTCGCCCATTCGCCGACCCCGAATGAGGCGGTGTCTCCGGTGACGGCCAGCGCGACGGTGTCGGCGCCCTGGAACAGCGGGGGCGTGCCGGTGTCGCGCGAGATCGCGATGTCGGCCGACAGCGTCGCGGGCGGCACCAGCAGCATGGCCCCCACGACGCCGGTGGCGAGCACGCCGCCGGTGACGGTGGCCAGGGTGCCGACGGTCGGCCCGGGCCGTGAGCGTGTCGCAGCTCGTGTGGCGCCGCCGTGATCGTGCGCGTCGCCGTGGCCGTGCACGCCGCCGTGATCGTGCGCGCCGCCGTGATCGTGCCCGTGGTCCTCCTCGGCGCCCAGCGGCAGCGCGAAGCTCCAGACGGCGCCGATCAGCAGCAGGACCGCCATCGACACCGCGAACCACGACGATTCCGGGTTGATGTACAGGCCCAGCCGGCCCCGCGCCGCCAGGGTGACGGTGACGGCGGCGATCGCGGCGGCCAGCCCCACGCCCAGCAGGCGGGTGGCCAGACGTCGCGTCATCGAGCGCTCATGCAACGAGGTTCACCACCGTTCCGATCGCGGCGGCCGACACCACGACGACGACCACGAGCCCGGCCAGCACCTTCGTGCGGAAGGTGGTGCGCAGCAGCGCCAGCATCTTCACATCGACCAGCGGCCCCACCAGCAGAAAGGCGACGAGCGATCCGGGGGTGAACGTCGAGGCGAACGACAGTGCGAAGAAGGAGTCGACGTTCGAGCAGATCGACACCACCATCGCCAGGGCGATCATGGCCACGATCGACAGCGCCGGGTTCGACCCGATCGCCAGCAGCACGTCGCGGGGCACGAGCACCTGCACGGCGCCGGCCAGTGCCGACCCGATGACCAGGGCCGGCATGACCGCCCGCAGTTCGACCACGAACTGGGAAAGGCTGCGGCGGCCTCGGCCTCCGGCATCCACCCCGCCCTCGGCGACCTCGCACGCCGCCCGGAACCGGTCGGTGACCAGCCCGTCCGGGTCGGGATGCCGGCTGTACAGCCAGCCGATGAGATTCGCGATCGCATAGCCGCCCAGCAGCCGCGCGATGAGCACGCCGTCGTCGAAACCGAACGCCTGGTGGGTCGTGATGATGACGATCGGGTTCACGATCGGCGCGGCGATGAGGAAGGTCAAGGTCTCGGGCACCGAGAAGCCGCGCATCATCAGGCCGCGGGCGAACGGCACGTTGCCGCACTCGCACACCGGCACGAGCATGCCCAGCAGCGACAGCACCGCGCGACGGGCCCACGGGTTGCGTGGCATCCACCGCTCGATGACCCCCGGCGGCACCCACACCTGCACGACGATCGAGAGGACGACCCCGAGCACGACGAACGGCAGCGATTCGATCAGCACGCTCAGCGCGAGGGTCACGCCGTCCTGCGCGCGCGTGGGCAGGGGGGATGCCGGGGAGATCACCGCGAGGGCGACCAGGGCCCCGACCACGAGCACGCCGATGCCCAGCGCCACCAGGGTCCTGCCCGGCGCCGGGCCGCGCTGGGGTGCGGGGTCACCGGTCGGGCGCGCGCGTGCGGTGTCAGCCCGCGACACGGTTCCTCGCGGTGCACTGCGCGCACAGCCCGAAGATGTCGACGACGTGCTCGGCCTGCGTGAAACCGTGGGTCGCGGCGGTGCGCTGGGCCCATTCTTCGACATCGCGCGCCTGGATCTCGACGGTCGTGCCGCACGACCGGCAGATCAGGTGGTGGTGGTGCCCATCACTCGCGCAGGCCCGGTAGATGGCCTCGCCCTCGGGGCTCTGCAGCTGATCGGCGTCGCCGTTGGCGGCGAGTGTCGCCAGGGCCCGGTACACGGTCGCCAGACCGATGCCGGTGTTGTCGTCGCGCAGCGTCGCGTGCAGGTCCTGGGCGCTCACGAAACCCTCGGCGGCGGCGAGTGCGGTGCGCACCCGCTCCCGCTGCCAGGTGTTGCGCTGAGCCATGCCCCGGAGTCTACCCAGCGGCGGTGAGTGCGGGCTGGGCGGTGCGGCGCACCCGATCGCGACGTCCGCCGATGACGCGACAGGCCAGATAGATGAGGAACGAGAGCGTCGTGATGTAGGGGCTGACCGGCAGGGTGCCCATGACCGCCAGGAGGATGCCGCCCACGGCGGAGACGAATCCGAACAGCGCCGACAGAACCGGCACGGCGATCGGTCCCGACGCGATGCGCATCGCGGCGGCCGCCGGGGTGACCAGCAGGGCCATGACCAGCAGGGCGCCGATGATGTGCACGGCCACCGCCACCGTCAGTCCCAGCAGCAGCATGAACGCGAGGGAGACCGCGGTGGTGGGAACGCCCCGGGCGGCGGCGGCCTGCGGGTCGAGCGAGTCGAACCGCAGCGGGCGCCAGATGAGGACGAGGGCCACGAGCACGATGACCGAGATGCCGATGAGCCAGCCCAGCTCGCCGGTCTGCACCGACACGATCTGCCCGGTGAGCAGGCTGAACCGGTTCGCGCTGCGGCCGTCGTAGAGCGAGAGGAACAAGATGCCCAGGCCCAGACCGAACGACATGAGCACGCCGACGATCGAGTTGCGCTCGCGCGCGCGGACGCCCAGCCACCCGATGAGTCCGGCGGCCACGAGCGATCCGACGATCGACCCGGTGACCACGTCGGCGCCGACCAGCAGCGCCGCGGCCGCGCCGGCGAACGACAGCTCGCTGATGCCGTGCACGGCGAAGGCCATGTCGCGCTGGATGACGAAGACGCCGATGAGCCCGCCGACCAGGCCCAGCACGGCGCCGGCCCAGACGGAGTTGCCGACCAGGGCCAGCACTTCGCCGTAGTAGGGCAGGCCGCCGAACATCGCGTCCCACACCTCGCCCCAGTTCACAGGTCCTCCCCGTGATCGTGGTGGTGATGGTGCGATTCTTCGGCGTCGGGCGCACCGACCACGACCAGACGGTCGCCGGCGCGCAGCACGAACACCGGAGCGCCGTAGAGGTCGGTGAGCACGGGTGAGGTCAGCACATCCTTGGGCTTGCCGAGGGTGAAGCGGCCACCTGCCAGGTACAGGATGCGGTCGACCTTGCCCAGCACGGGGTTGATGTCGTGGGTGACCAGCAGCACGGCGGCGCCCGATCGGCGGTGCTCGTCGATCATCCGCACGACGGCCTGCTGGTTGGCCAGGTCGAGGCTCGTGAGCGGCTCGTCGCACAGCAGCAGCCGCGGGTCGTCGGCCAGCGCCTGGCCCACGCGCAGGCGCTGCTGCTCGCCGCCGGAGAGGCTGCCGATGGGCCGGTCGGCGAAGGCGGTCGCCCCCACGGCCTCGATCAGGGCATCGACGCGCTGTCGCTCGCCGCGTCGCGGGATGGGCAGTCCGAAGCGGTGGCCGTCGACGCCCAAGGCGACGAGGTCGCGCCCCCGCATCGCGGTGTCGCGCGGCAGCGGGCGCGCCTGCGGCAGGTAGCCGATGCGACGGTTGCCGCGGCGATGCACCGGTTCGCCGAGTGCGACGATCTCGCCCTCGCTCAGCGGCACGAGCCCGAGGATCGCACGCAGGAGCGTGGTCTTGCCCGAGCCACTGGGGCCGAGCACGGCGATGAGCTCACCAGGCTCGACGTCGAGGTCGAGACCGCTCCACAGCTCGCGGTCGTCCCGGCGCAGCGCGGCACCGCGGATCTGCAGCGGTAACGAGCTCACCTCGAAAGCGTACCGGCGAGGTCGGCGATGTTCTGCGCCATCCAGGTGAGGTAGGTCTCGCCCTCGGGCACGAGTTCGGTGGCCTCGAGCACCGGGATGTCCTGCGCGGTCGCGGCGTCGATCACCTGGGTGGTCTCGGCACCGCCGGTCTGCGCGTTGGCGACGAGCACGGCGACATCCCCCGACTCGATGACCCGCAGCGCTTCGAGCAGGCTGACCGGCGGCACATCCTGCCCCTCCTCCACGGCTTCGCTGAACGCGGCGGGCGTGACATTGACCAGGCCCGCCGCCGTCGTCAGGTACAGGGGCACCGGCTCGGTCACGAAGACCTGGGTGCCCTCGTGGGCGGCGGCGATGTCGTGGAGGGCCGCGTCGAGGTCGTCGACGGCACCCGTGAACGCCGCAGCGTTCTCGGTGTACGTCGCGGCGCGGTCGGGGTCGACCTCACCGAGTTCGTGCGCGATGTCTTCGGCGAGGTGAGCCATGGTGTGCGGGTCGTACCAGACGTGTTCGTTGAAGCCTTCGATGTGGTCGTGGCCGGCGTGGTCGTCGTGATCGTGCTCGTCTGCCTCGTCATGACCGTGCCCCTCGTTGCCCGGATAGTCGTGCGAGAAGGTGACGGCGTTGAGCACGACCGCATCGGTTCCGCTCGCGTCGACGAGGTCGTCGATGAACGAGTCGTACCCGCCCCCGTTGGCGACGATCAGATCGGCCTGCCTGATGGTGAGCTGGTCGCGCGCCGACGCCTCATACGCGTGCGGGTCCTGCGACAGCGATGAGACGATCGCGGTGACCTCGACCGTTTCGCCCCCGATGGCCTCGACGATCGAACCGTAGACGCTGGTGGATGCCGCGACGCGCACCGTCCCGTCCGACTCGGCGCCGGATGGGCTTGAGGCGCAGCCGGCCAGGGTGAGGGCGGCGGCCGCAGCGAGCGCGACGAGGGCGGGGGTTCTGCGGTTCACATCGACGATTATACCCGCTATTGATAATCGTTCTCAACATAGATCCGCGGTGGATTGATCCCTAACCTCCGGGCCGCCGCTGCCGATAGAGCGCAGCAGGAGTCCACGGATGGACTCCGGGACCCAGGACGGGTCTCGCTCATCCCACACCACGGAGGAACACCATGGGAATGCAGATCACCACCAACGTGTCGGCGCTGAACGCCTACCGCAACCTGTCGAACACGCAGAACGACCTGTCGAAGTCGCTGGAGAAGCTCTCCAGCGGTCTGCGGATCAACCGTGCGGCCGATGACGCCGCGGGCCTTGCCATCTCGGAGGGCCTCAAGTCGCAGGTGTCCGGCCTCAACGTCGCCGCCCGCAACGCCCAGGACGGCATCTCGGTCATCCAGACCGCGGAAGGCGCCCTGACCGAGGTCCACTCGATCCTGCAGCGCGTGCGCGACCTGGCGGTCCAGGCGGGCAACGACTCGAACAACGCCGACTCGCGTGCCGCGATCACCACTGAGGCCGAGCAACTCTCGGCCGAGCTGGGCCGGATCACCGAGTCGACCAACTTCAACGGCATCAGCCTGCTGAAGGGCGACGGCACCGAGGCGCTGAGCTTCCAGGTCGGCGCCAACGGCGACAGCTCGTCGCAGATCAGCGTCACGCTGGCCGACATGAAGACGGCACTGACCGGCGTCGTCACGCTCGGCTACGGCGACCTCGGCGACCCGACCGACGCGACCGACGACGTGGCCGCCACGGCGACGATGGCCGTGTCGTTCGCGGATGCCGACACCTCGGCGGCCGCGATCACGGCGATCGATGCTGCGATCACCGCCATCTCGACGCAGCGTTCGGACCTCGGTGCGGCGCAGAACCGCTTCGAGTCGGCCATCAACTCGCTCAACGTGTCGGCGGAGAACCTTTCGGCTGCCAACAGCCGGATCCGCGACACCGACATGGCCAGCGAGATGGTCAAGTTCACCGCGGCGAACATCCTGTCGCAGGCCGGCACGGCGATGCTCGCGCAGGCCAACCAGTCCACCCAGGGCGTGCTGCAGCTGCTGCGCTGATCCCCATCGCACCGGGAGGAGCTCCGAGCCGATCGGCACGGGGCTCCTCCTCGTGAGGGGGCACCCCCGAAACACCCACCGGAGCCCAGAATGACGACCCTTCCGCCCCTCGCCTCCCACCTGCACTTCCTCGCGGGGCGGGTGCGGCGCGTCGACATCGGGTCGGTCCTCCAACGCGCGCGCGCGGCGGCGGCACGACACGGCAGATGGATGCCGGCGGTCGTGGCCGACATGCTGTGCGAAGCCGCGTTCCGCGGTGTCGGGTTCCAGGACTACATCGATTACGACTTCGCGATCCTCACGCGCGCCGAGCGGGCCACCTACATGACCAGCCCGGTCTCCAACCGCCTCTCGCTCATTTTCGACGACCCGGCCTACCGGCACGTGTTCCACGACAAGATCGCCTTCAACGGCGTCTTCGACGAGCATCTGCACCGCGAGTGGCTGGTCGTCGAACCCGGCGGCGTCGCCCCGCTGCGCGATTTCACCCAGCGCCACGGCGTCATCGTCACGAAAGAGCCGCTGGGGCGCGCCGGTCTGGGCGTGCACCGCTACCACGCGCATGAGGTCACCGACTGGACGGCATTCCATCGCGGCCTGCTCGAGCGCGGCGAGCTGCTCGTCGAAGAGGTCATCGATCAGCACGCTGAGCTCGCCGCGGTGTGCGCAGGCACGGTCAACACGACCCGCGTGACCGCGTTCTTCGACGGCGAGACGACCCACATCCTCGCCGTCGCCCAGAAGTTCGGCCGCGGCGCGGTGAGCGACCAGAACGCCTTCGGCGGCTTCTACACGATGCTCGACGAGAACGGCCGTGCCACCGGCGCCGGGTACGACTCGTGTGGGCAGGTCTACGAGACCCACCCCGAAAGCGGCGTGCGCATCGCCGATTTCACCCTGCCGATGTTCGACGAGGTGGTCGATTTCGTCGACCGCATGGCGCGCGTCGTGCCGCAGGTGCGCTACGTCGGCTGGGACATCGCGCTCACGCCCACCGGCCCGGTGCTGGTCGAGGGCAACTGGGCAGCCGGGGTCTACGAGAACAAGGCCAGCGCCACCGGCATCCGCACCGGGCACAAGCCGCGGTACCTCACCGCCATGCGCCAGGCGATGGGCCAGATGCCCGTCGACCGTGCCGTGTCCGCACGGCGCGCGCCCGTCGCGGCGTAGCGGCCGGCCCGCAACCGGCCCGCGCACACCGCCCGCTCAGGTCAGGATCGCGCGGACGGGCAGATCCTGCCCCTCGAGGATGAACTGACCCGCCGTACCGGTGCGGCGATCGAACACGACCGGCGCCAGCAGATTGACGCCGACACCCTCATCGGTCATGCGCGCGACGACGAGCACCTCGGCGTCGTCGGCCGAGGTGAGGCCGAGCTGCTGGGCCTGGGTGTCGGACAGGACGGGTGCATAGTCGGGGGCGACGCCGCGCGGATCGACCAGGTGCAGGCGCACCTGCGCGTCGTCGTCGGCATACAGTGCGAACAGTCCGCCCGCACCGTCGATCGGTTCGAGCGTGAAGGCCGTGTGCGGGTGCAAGCCGGGCGGCGGCGCGACGAAGCGCAGCGCGACGCTCACGCCAGGAAGTCCATGAGGCGGGGCTGCATCACGCGGCCGGTCACCGCGAGCGCCGACTGGTAGACGAGCTCTTGCGCCTTGAGCTTGACGAGCACCTCGACGGTGTCGACATCCTCCACCGCGGCGCGGCGCGCTTCGAGCGAGACCGTGGAATCCAACGTCGCCTCCTTTGCGCGTTCGATGTGCGCCTGGCGCGCGCCCACCGCGCCCTGCACCCCGAGCATAGTCGTCACGCGTTCGTCGATCTCGGCCAGTCGTACCCCGACGTTCACCCCGGCGCGCAGGTCGGCCACGATCGCATCGACCAGGGCGAAAGCCGAGTCCGCCCCGGTTCCGAAGACGGCCGAGCCGTCGGCGTCGACTCGCACGGTCTGCCCGTCCGACAGCCGGCGCCGCACCTCGGCATCCGCGATTCCGCTGAACGAGTAGTCGGCCGCGAAGGCGGGCTGCGACGACGTGCCGGCGAACACCGAGCGTCCGAGGACGGTGGTGTTGGCCTGTGCGAGCAGCTCTGCGCGCAGGCCCTCGAGTTCGACGGCGATCGCCTCGCGCGCCGTGGCGTCGAGCGCGCCGGAGTTGGCGCCCTGCACCGTGAGGTCGCGCACCCGCCCCATCAGCGATGTCGACGCGGAGATCGCATTGTCGACGGTGGTGACCCACGTCAGTGCGTCCTCGATGTTGCGGCCGTATTGCGCGGTCCGGCGCTGTGCAGCGTGCACGTCGAGCGTCGAGGCCGCGGCGGTGGGGTCGTCGGAGGGCGCCGCGAAGGCACGCTGCGACGTGGCCTGCGCCTGCAGCCGGGCCAGGTCGTTTAGCCCGCCCTGCAGATTTCGCAGCGCGGTCTGGGTCATCATCTGCGACGTGACACGAGAGATCATGGGTGCTCCGCGGGTCAGCGGCCGACGATGCCGGTCCGGTTGATGAGCACGTCGAGCGTCTCATCGACCGCGGTGATCACCCGGGCGGCGGCCTGATAGAGGGTCTGATAGGTCATGAGGTTGACGGTCTCCTCGTCGGGGTCGACGCCCGCCAGCGACTGCTGCGCCGAGACGGCGGCCACCGCTGCGGTGTCGGCGCGGCTCGCCCGGCCGGCGTCGGTCGCCGTCGACACGGCCAGCCGCGAGATCGCGTCAGCCCACAGGGCGTCGGGCCCGTCGGTCCGGGTGCCGATCAGCGCGAGCGCATCGGCGTTGCTGCCGTCGAGGGCACCGGCACCGGGCGCGGCCAGGGCGAGATCGCCCGGACCGGTCGGCACGACGCGTAGCCCGAGCGCTGCCGGCCCGGTCGCAGCGAGGGCGAAGAAGTCGCCGCCCGCGGCACCGTCTGCCCTGACTCCTTGACGGTGCTGGGCGTTGACGGTCTCGGCCAGCATCGTGGCCAGTGCATTGTACGTGTCGGCGAGACCGGCGAGGACTCCGCCGTCATCGGCCGAGGCGAGCGCGGCGAGCGTACCGCCGAGTTCGCCACCGGCCAGCGCACGGCCCGGGCCGCCCTGCCACGACAGCTGCACCGAGCCCTCGGCGCCGAGGGTGGCCGGTCCGGTCACGGTGAGGCCGCGTGCCGTGCCGCCGGAGACGAGCGCGTTGCCGTCGAGCCGCAGCGTCAGCGTGCCGTTCGGCTCCACGGTGCCCACCGCGCCCGAGAGCCGGGCCACGGTCTGGGCCAGCACGTTGCGCCGGTCGACCAGTTCGTTGACGGACGCCCCGGAGGCCGCCGCATCGCGGATCGCCCCGTTGAGGTCGGCGATCTGCTCGGCGGCCGCGTTGACCTGGGCGACCATGACCTCGGCGCGGCCGCGGGCGTCGGCCCACTGCCCGGTGATCGCCCGGTAGCCGTCGGCGATCTGGCCGGCGAGTGCTTCGGCACCGGTCAGCACGACCGCGGCCGCCGCGGGCGAGTCGGGTGCGTTCGACAGCTCCTGCCATCCGGCCCAGAACTGCGACATGCGGTCGGCGAGGCCGTCGGCGGTCGGTTCGGCCAGCGTCGCCTCCGCCGTGGCGGCCACCCCCGCTCGCGTCGCCCAGTAGCCCGAGGCGGCGAGTGTGTCTCGCACCCGGGCGTCGAGCACGGCATCGCCCAGGCGCGAGACACCGTCGACGCTCACCCCGTGGCCGGGCTGGGCGAACGTGCTGAACCGCCCCGACACCGCGACCGCGTCGATGGCCGACAGGTCGAGTCGCTGGCGCGTGTACCCGGGCGTGATCTGGTTCGCCGTGTTCTGCCCGACCAGGTCGATGCCGCGCCTGGCCGCCAGCAGCGCGCTCGAGGCGGCGGTCAACCCGCTGAATGTCGACATCGAGTCCTCACATCTCCTTGTCCACGATGCGTGCGGCGTCGTCGCGGGCGCGCTCGCCCTGGGTGGTGTACTCCCCCGTCGTGGCGGCGAGGCCCGCAAGGGTCTCATCGACCGCCTTCTCGGCGGCCCGCAGGTAGATCTCGTTCGAGTCCTTCAGCTGCGCGATCTCGGCCATGTGCGCCGTCATCGCCGTCCGGTGCTCGGCGAATACGTCGCGCCACGCCGCCGGGGCCGCGTCGATCAGCTGCCCGAGTGTGGTCGCGTCGGGAACGCCCCACTCGCGCGCGACCGACGCCACCTCGACGTCACGGCCCAGACCCGAGACGCGCAGCTGGTCAAGCACCTGCTCGATCTCCCGCGTGGCCAGATGAATCCAGCGTGTTCCCCCGGCCTCGAGCAGCAGGCGCTGCTCTTCGAGCTTGAAGAGCAGCAGCTCGAGCAGCTCGCGTTCCTGCCACAGCTGCATCGACAACTCGTTGGCTCCCAATAGTCATCTCCCCCATCGATGATGCGACCGTCGTCATCGCCGGTCTCCCCCCAGTATGAATCGCCGTACTTCGGCCTGCTCTGGTCTATCGGCCGCATTGCCCGTATCGTTACAACCGAATTTATGAGAGGTTTCTCATAGTTCTTTCACGTGGTTCACACCTTCCCGCGTGATGACACTCCCCCCACCCGCGGTGGCCCGCGTACGCGCGACGCCACCGCAGCTAGAGAGAAGGCTGTCCATGCACACGTCGGGTCGTGCTGAACGCAATCGCCTCATCGAGGAGAATCTCCCCCTGGTCGGCTACCTCGCGCGCGAGGTCCAGGCACGCGCGACCCACGTGCCTCGCGAGGAACTCGCTGCAGCGGGTGCGCTGGCACTGGTCAACGCCGCGGAGGCCTTCGACCCGGCGCTGGGCGTGCCGTTCGGCGCCTATGCGCGCCGGCGCATCCTCGGCGCCTTCGCCGACGAGATGCGCGCGATGGACTGGGCCAGCCGCGGCATCCGCAAGCGCATCAAGGAGGTCACGGCCACGCGCGAGGCGCTCACCGCCGCCCTCGGACGCACCGCGACCGCCGACGAGATCGCCACGACGCTGGGCATGCCGCGCGACGCCGTGGTCGAGGCGCTCGGCGACGCGAGCCGCACCGTGACGAGCCTCGATGACACGCTCGTCCTCGACGTGCCCTCGGCCATCGCCCTGCCCGAGGAGTCGGCCGCCCTGCAGGAGCGCCGCGAGATCCTCGCGCACGCCGTGGCGGCCCTGCCCGAGCGCATGCGCGCCATCGTCCAGGCCGTGTACATCGAGGAGCGACCGGTCAAGGACGTGGCCGAAGAACTGGGTGTGTCGCATTCGGCCGTGTCGCAGCAGCGTTCCGAGGCGATCCGGCTGCTGCGCGACGCGCTCGAGCGGTTCTACCTCAACGCGGGTGCAGCGCCGACCTCGCGGGTGTCCGAATCCGCGCGCGAGGCGTACTTCTCGCGCATCATCGCCGCCGGACTGCCCCGCCGAGCCGGCGGATTCCTCCCCGCCACGACCTAACGCCCGGGCCCGGCCTGCCGATAGGTGCCGACGGACGCTGCAGCACTCCTGCGGCATGTCACACCTCGACAGGAAGGGGAGCCGGTGGGCCTTTCGATCGACGGACTCGTCTCCGGCCTCGACACCACCGCGATCATCGACGCGCTGATGGACGTCGAGGCGATCCCCCGCGCGCTGCTGAAGGCAAAGTCCGACGACCGGCAGTCGGTCATCACGCAACTGCAGTCGCTCAACACCGCACTGCAGGGTCTGTTCACCCGCGCGAAGGATGCCACCGGCCCGGACGCGCTGGGGCAGGTCACCACCGCCGGATCCGGCACGGGGATCGCCGTCACCGCCCGTCCGGGCGCGGCTCCCGTGTCGACCCAGCTCGTGGTCGACCGCACCGCCACCGCGCACACCGTCGTCACCGCAGCTGCGGCGGCCTTCGCCGACGAGCCGCTCGTGCTGACGATCGAGAACGCCGCCGGCGAGCTCGTCGAGGTGCGCCCGTCCTCGGGCGCCCCCGCCGATGTGGCGCGCGCCCTCACCGCAGCGGATGCCGGTGTCACGGCCACCGCAGTGGCAGCCGGTACCGCTGCCGACGGCGCACCGCTGTGGCGCCTGCAGATCACCGCCACGCAGTCGGGTGCGGACGGCGTCTTCCACGTGCACTCAGGCGATGCGACCGCCGTCGCCGCGGGCACGGCGGCCGACCTGGCCAGCGCGCCCGGCGCCGCGGTGATCACCGAAGGCCGCGACGCGCAAGTGCGACTGTGGGCCGGCACGGCGGCCGAACTGACGGTCACCAGCGCGAGCAACACGTTCACCGACCTGTTCCCCGGCGTCGACGTCACCGTGACCACCGCCGGCGCCGATCCGGTCACCGTCGCCGTCGCGGCCGACGACAGCGCACGAGCCAAGACGGCAGGCGCCTTCGTGGCGCAGATCGCCGCGGTGCTGGCCGGAATCGCCAAGGGGTCGACCGCGACGGCGGCCACCTCAGCAGGCGAGACGACGACTCTGGGCGTGTTCACCGGCGACAGCACCGTGCGTGCGCTGCACCAGGCGCTCACCAATGCCGTCCAGCACCCGATCGACGGGGTCTCGCCCTCGACGATCGGCATCAGCATCGACCGGTACGGCGTGCTCGCATTCGACGAGCAGAAGTTCCTCGCGGCGATGGGCGAGGACCCCGCCGCCGCCACGGCACTGTTCTCGGGCGTCGCCGCCCGCGTGCAGGAGGTCACGGCCCAGTACTCCGACAAGTACGACGGGCTGCTCACGGCGCGCATCACCGGGCAGGAGAGCGAAGTGTCGCGGATCGCCGACCAGCTCGAACGCTGGGATGTGCGCCTCGAGCAGCGCCGGGCCACACTCGAGCGCACCTACGCGTCGCTGGAGACGATGCTGTCGCGGCTGCAGTCGCAGTCCGCGTACCTGACCTCGCAGCTGGCGAGCCTGCCGACCACGCCGAAGGGGGATGCGTGAACACCGCACTGAGAGCGCAGCAGCGCTACCGCGAGGAGGCCATCCTCTCGGCCAGCCCCTCGCGGCTGCTGACGATGCTGTACGACCGGCTGCTGCTGGACGTCGAACGCGCCGAGGCCGCCCAGCACGCCGACGACTGGGTCACCGCCAGTGCCGAGCTGCTGCACGCGCAGCGCATCGTGACCGAGCTGTCGAGCTCGCTCACCGACGATTGGAGCGGCAGCGCCGACCTGCGCGCGCTGTACGCGTTCCTCAACCGCGGCCTCATCGAGGCCAACATCTGGCGCGACGCCGAGCGCACCCGCTCATGTCGCGACCTCATCGCCCCGCTGGCCGAGGCCTGGCACGGCGCTGCCGTCGCCGCCGCATCATGACCGGCGACAGTGGCTGGCACGCACTGCTGGACCGCCTGGAGGCCGACGTGGACTCTCCCGGCACCGGCCACTGGCGCCCGGTCGAGGACGCGGCGCCTCTGCCGCCCGAGCTGGCCGACCGCGCCCGCCGCATCGTCGCGCGCCAGCAGCAGCGCCTCGCGTCGCTGCGCGCCGACCTGGCTGCCACTCGCGCGCATCTCGACGCGCTGAGCCTCATTCCGGCCGAACGCATGGATGCCGCGGCCTACATCGACCGCGAGGGCTAACGGCTCGGCGGTACCGGCCGATAGAACCCCCTGAGCACGGATCGCTCACCATCTTCGGCCAGGGATCGGCCACGTCATCCGTCGACGGGAACGGCTTTCGTGCTCGAATCAGTGACCACCGCTGCGCTCACCAGTGCGCTGGACGGGCTCTCCCAGCGCCAGCGCGCCATCGCGGACAACATCGCGAACGTGAACACCTCCGGCTACCGGGCGAAGGTCGTCGCATTCGAGGCGGCGCTGGCTGACTCCGTCGCCCGTGGTGACGGCCACGTCGACGCGGCCGTGCATGAGTCCCGGGCGGCGACCCGCCTCAACGGCAACAACGAGAACCTCGACACCGAGACGCTGTCGAACATCGACACCGTGCTGCGCTACCAGTTCGCCTCGCAGGCGGTGGGCGGCGCCTTCACGTCGGTGCAGACGGCACTGAGGACATCATGACCTTCGACGCCATCGGCATCGCCGGGTCGGGCCTGACCGCGCACCGCACCTGGCTCGATGCGCTCAGCGACAACATCGCCAACATCAACACGGCGCGCAGCACCGACGACGACGCCTTCCAGCAGCGGTACATCGCGGTGCAGGCCGACACCGCCTCGGGCGGCGTGCGCGTCACCGGCACGCTTCTGGGCGACGCCGAAGGGCGCCTTGTGCACGATCCCGCCCACCCGCTGGCCGACGAGGACGGCTACGTCCGCTACCCCGACGTCGACCTCGGCGAGCAGATGGGGTATCTCATCATGGCTCAGCGCGGATACCAGGCAAGCGCCGCCGTCGTCGACCGCGCCAAGACCGCGTACGAGGCGGCCCTGCAGATCGGACGCCGCTGATGCCCCCACTGTCCGCCATCGACGCGATCTCCTCCGCCTTCCCGGCGACCCCCGCGCTTCCGACCACCCTGGCGCCGGCCACGCCGGCCGGGTCTGCCGGCGACGTGTTCGCGCAGAGTGTCACCGGTGTCGTCGACGAGCTGCGGGCCCTGCAGTCCACGTCGAACGAACTCGCCGTGGCCGCCGTCACCGGTGACCTCGACGACATCCACGCCGCCACGATCGCGGCCACCCGCGCGTCGGTGACCCTCGAGCTGGTCGCCGCCGTCCGCAACAAGGGCGTCGACGCGTTCAACGAGATCATGCGGATGCAGGCCTGATGCCCACAGCCGTCTCCTCCGCCTTCTCGCGACTGCGCACCACGGTGCAGTCGTTCACCGTTGCGCAGCGCACGATCGCCATCATCGGCATCGCGGTGCTGGCTCTCGGCGTGTTCGCGGTCGTCAGCTGGCTGGCACGCCCGACCCTCACCCCGCTGTTCAGCGGGTTGAACGCTCAGGATGCCAGCGCGGTCGTGGAGCAGCTGCGGTCATCGTCGGTCGCGTACGAGCTCACCGACGGCGGCTCGACGATCCTCGTGCCCGAGAGCGCGGTGTACGAGCAGCGCCTCGCGGCCGCCGTCGCCGGGCTGCCCGCCGGCGGCTCCGACGGCTACACGCTGTTGGACGACATGGGGGTCACCAGTTCCGAGTTCCAGCAGTCGGTGACCTACAAGCGGGCCATCGAGGGCGAGCTGGCCCGCACGATCGCGGCGCTGGAGAGCGTCTCGACGGCCTCGGTGCAGCTGGCCATCCCCGAAGAGAGCGTCTTCGTCTCGGAGACGATCGAGCCCACCGCCTCGGTGTTCATCGAGACCGACGGCCGCACGACGCTGTCGACCGCGCAGGTCGACGCGATCGTGCACCTGACCTCTGCCGCGGTCAGCGGCATGAAGCCCGAGAACGTCGCGGTCGTCGACCAGTCCGGCAACACGCTGTCGGTCGTGGGCACCGGCTCGACCGGCGGCGCAGATCAGCAGGCCGGCGCCTACGAGACCCGCGTGGCCGCCGGCATCCAGCAGATGCTCGACACGGTGGTGGGCGCCGGGATGGCCACCGTCACCGTCGCCGCCGAGATGGAGCATGCCACCCGCGAGCGCGTCGACGAGGTGTACACACCGGTCGACGGCGACGCCGCCGTCACCGAGCAGTCCAGCACCGAGACCTACACCGGACCGGCAGCCGGCACCGGCGTGCTGGGCGAAGAGGTCGCCGCCGGCGGCGGTGACGGCGACGGCAACTACGAGTCGACCCAGACCTCGCGCACCAATGCGGTCAACAAGACGGTCGAGAGCACCTCGACGCCGGCCGGAGCCCTCAAGCGCCAGACCGTCGCCGTCGCGGTCGATCAGTCCACGGCCGACGCCGTCGACGTCGACCAGATCGTCGCCCTGGTCACCAGCGCGGCGGGCATCGACGCCGAACGCGGCGACGACGTCACCGTGCAGCTCGTCGACTTCAGCGACGCCGGCGCCGAGGCCGCGCAGGCCGCCCTGGAGTCGGCCCGGGTCACCGAGGCGGCCGAGCGCCAGGCCGAACTGATCCGCACCCTCGTGATCGCCGGCGCCGTCGCGCTCGTGCTCATCGCCGCCGTGATCGCGTTCGTGATCGTCACCCGACGGCGCACGGCCACGGCATCCGCCACCGAGCCGGCCCCGGTGCCGCTGCACATCGACGAGGCGGCGACCATGCTGCTGGACGAGGCGCCCGCGCCCGCCCAGCTCGACGCGGCGCCGACCGTGGCACTGTCGCTGACAGACCCCGAGCCGGACCCCGAACCCGAACCGGCGCAGGCCACGCTCGATCGCCGTCGCGCCGAGCTGGGCGAGTTCGCCCGCCGCGACCCGGCCCGCACCGCCGAGCTGCTGCGCAGCCTCATGCGTGAGAGGCAGGACGCATGACGACGCTGACGGGTGCGCAGACGGCCGCCGTGGTCATGATGAACCTCGACCGGACGCTGGCGGTCGAGGTCATGAAGCACCTCACCGACGAAGAGGCCGAGCAGATCGCCGCCGAGATCATCCGGCTGCGCAGCCTCGACGCGGCCACGACCGCCGGCGCGCTGTCGGATTTCCACCGCATGGTGCAGGGCCACCTGCCGCCGGCCCGCGGTGGCCGCGACATCGCGGCGCGGCTGCTGGAGGCGTCGTTCGGCACCGAGCGCGCCACCGGAGTGCTGACGAAGGTGTCGTCGGCGATGACCGGCTCGTCGTTCGACTTCCTGCTGGCGATCGAGCCGGCGCAGATCGCGAGCGTCGTCGACGGCGAACTGCCGCAGACCATCGCGCTCGTGCTGGCCCACCTGCCCGTCGACCGCGCCGCGGCGGTGCTCGCCGAGTTCTCCGACCCGGTGCGCACCGACGTCGCGCACGCGATCGCGACCATGGGAACCGCCTCTCAGGACGCCGTGGGCATCGTCTCCGACACGCTGCGAGCCCGCTCGGGTGCGTTCGCGACACGCGACGCGCCCGAGACCCTCGGCGGCGTGCAGCCTCTGGTCGACATCATCAACCGGTCCGACGCCACGGTAGAGAAGGCGCTGCTGGCCAACCTCGAAGCCCGTGACAGCATCCTCGCCGAAGACATCCGCTCGCGCATGTTCACCTTCGCCGACGTCGTCGTGCTCGACGACCGTGACGCCCAACGGGTCCTGCGCGGCATCGAGATCCGCGTGCTCGCGCTCGCACTGAAGGGTGCACCCTCGGCGGTGGCCGCCGTGATCC
>JAEXHA010000022.1 GCA_023450335.1 Actinomycetes bacterium
GGCCAGCTCGGCGCGGGCGACCTTGACCGTGGCACGCGCCTTGGTCACCTCGGCGCGCGCGGCGCGCAGTTCGCTACGGGCGGCCTCATATTCGAGCCGTCGGGCGTTCTCTGCACGCTGGTGCCGCACGCCGAACCACCCTACCGCGCCCGCCCCGACCGCGGTCGGGGCGATCCACCAGTATTCGGCCAGCGCCGCGAGGAACACGGGGTCCACCCGTTCAGCCTAACCGCCGGGCGCCCACCGTCGCCGTGCGCGGACAGGGTGGTCCCTGCGACCCGCGCCGCGTGACGCGGGCCCCGAACCGTTCAGCCGAAGATGAGCGACAGCACCGTGGCCCCGCCGCCCACCAGAATCAGCGAGATGATCACGACCCACGCCGTCACGCGCATGCGCCGGGCGCGTTTGTCGGCGAACCCGCCGTACTCGTCGGCGTCAGTCACGCCGGCGCCTCGGTGACGGTCGGCCCGAACACGGCCGGCAGGGTCGCGGTCGAGGTGGCGCGCAGCTCGGACAGCGGCACGGTGAACAGGCCCTGCACCTCGAGTGCGGGCTCGTCGGCGGCTCCGGCCGAATCGGTGACGCCGATACGCAGCACCGGGTAACCGCGGCCGTCGCACAGGCCGCGGAACTTGACGTCCTCTTCGCGCGGCACCGTCACGATGACGCGGCCGGTCGACTCGCTGAACAGGGCGGTCGCGGCATCCACGCCGTCGCGCTCGATGATCTCGCTCAGCCACACGCGGGCGCCGACGCCGAAGCGCATGACGCCTTCGGCCAGCGCCTGGCCGAGACCCCCGGCCGACAGGTCGTGCGCCGACGAGACCAACTCTTGCTGTGCCGCGGCCTGGATGAGCTCGGCGAGGCGCTTCTCGCCCGCGAGATCGACCGCCGGCGGCAGCCCGCCCAGGTGCCCGTGCACGGTGTCGGCCCAGGCCGAGCCGCTGAGCTCGGTGGCGGTGACGCCCAGCAGGTAGATGTTCTCGCCGGCATCCTGCCATCCGCTCGGGATGCGGCGGGCGACGTCGTCGATGATGCCGAGCACCCCGACCACGGGGGTCGGGAAGATCGGGGTGTCACCGGTCTGGTTGTAGAAGCTGACGTTGCCGCCGGTGACGGGCACGGCCAACTCGAGGCACGCGTCGGCGAGACCGTCGACGGCCTGCCCGAACTGCCACATGACCTCGGGGTTCTCAGGGCTGCCGAAGTTGAGGCAGTCGGTGACGGCGGTGGGAACGGCCCCGGTGACGGCGACGTTGCGGTAGGCCTCGGCCAGGGCCAGCTGGGCGCCCGCGTACGGGTCGAGCTGGCAGTAGCGGCCGTTGCAGTCCGTCGCGATGGCGAAGCCCAGCCCCGACTGTTCGTCGACGCGGATCATGCCGGCGTCGTCGGGGAAGCTCAGGGCCGTGTTGCCCATCACGAAGTAGTCGTACTGGTTGGTGATCCACGACGTGTCGGCGAGGTTCGGGCTGCCCAGCAGCTGCAGGAACTGGTCGCGCAGCGTGGCCGGGTCGTTCGTGCGCGGCAGCGCCGCGGCCGAGTCCTCGCGCAGCGCGTCGATCCAGGTGGGATAGGCGACGGGGCGCTCGTACACCGGGCCGTCGACGGCGACGGTCGACGGGTCGACGTCGACGATCTGCTCGCCGTGCCAGAAGATCTGCAGGCGGCCGTCGCCGGTCACCTCACCCAGGACGCTCGTCTCGACATCCCACTTGCCGGTGACCGCGAGGAACGCCTCGAGCTTCTCGGGAGCGACGATCGCCATCATGCGCTCCTGCGACTCGCTCATCAGGATCTCTTCGGGGGTCAGGCTCGGGTCGCGCAGCAGCACGTTCTCGAGGTCGACGCGCATTCCCGATCCACCGTTGGCGGCCAGCTCGCTCGTCGCGCACGAGATGCCGGCGGCACCGAGGTCCTGGATGGCCTCCACGAGCTCGCCCTGGTACAGCTCGAGGCAGCACTCGATGAGCACCTTCTCGGCGAAGGGGTCGCCCACCTGGACGGCGGGACGCTTGGTGGGTCCCCCGTCGGCGAAGGTATCGGATGCCAGGATGCTGGCGCCGCCGATGCCGTCGCCGCCGGTGCGGGCGCCGAAGAGCACGACCTTGTTGCCGGCGCCGCTGGCGTTGGCGAGCTTGAGGTCTTCGTGGCGCAGGACGCCCACCGCGAGAGCGTTGACGAGCGGGTTGCCCTGGTACACCGGGTCGAACACGGTCTCGCCGCCGATGTTGGGCAGGCCCAGGCAGTTGCCGTAGAAGCTGATGCCGCTGGTGACGCCGTGCACCACGCGCGCGGTGTCGGGGTGGTCGATGGCGCCGAAGCGGAGCTGGTCCATGACCGCGACGGGGCGTGCGCCCATCGAGATGATGTCGCGGACGATGCCGCCGACGCCGGTCGCGGCTCCCTGGAACGGCTCGATGTAGCTGGGGTGGTTGTGCGACTCGACCTTGAAGGTCACCGCCCAGCCTTCGCCCACGTCGACGACGCCCGCGTTCTGGCCCATGCCGACCATGAGGCGCTGCTTCATCTCGTCGGTGACCTTCTGGCCGAACCGGCGCAGGTAGATCTTCGACGACTTGTACGAGCAGTGCTCGCTCCACATGACGGAGTACATCGCCAGCTCGCCCGAGGTGGGCCGGCGGCCGAGGATCGTCTTGATCTGCTCGTACTCGTCGGGCTTGAGACCGAGCGCCGCGTACGGCTGCTCCTTCTCCGGCGTGGCCAGGGCGTTGTCGACGGTGTCGGCGCCGGAAGAGGTGACGGGGGTGCTCACGCGGCTGAACTCCAAGACTCGGGTGCCGGGGACACTGTCATCCTACCGTCGCGGCAATAGACTTCAGCGGTCGCTCACTGGGGGGCGACCTGACCACGGGCACGGCGTGCCTGCTAGGCCGTGTGGATCAAGTCGTGTTGTGGTCGCCGGGCGTCAGCGAATGCTCTGTGTGTGCGGCATCGCGGGCTTGGCCGCCGTGACGGTTGTTCTGCCATCATGGCTGGGTGATGGAGACCTCGATCATGAATCGCAGTGATCGCGCGAGTGTCGCTCTTGTGACGGGTGCGGGCCGCGGTATCGGGGCGGCGATCGCGCGGGCGCTGGCCGAACGCGACTATGTGGTTGTCGTCACGGACGCGGTCGAGCGTCGCGCAGAGTCCGTGGCATCTTCCCTCAACGCTGAGTCCGCGGGTCTGGATGTCACCGACGAACGCCAGTGGAAGTCAGTCGTTGCTGCGATCGAGAGACGCCACGGCGGCGTGGACGTCCTCGTGAACAATGCCGGAGTCGGGTTCGCCGCGGCCCTGGATCGCACGTCACGCGAAAAGTGGGACGGCGTACTGGCCACGAACCTGACTGGTCCCTTTCTTGGGTGCAAGACAGTCGCTCCTGTCATGAAGCGCGGCGGCGGTGGGGTGATCGTGAACGTGTCGTCCATCGACGCCATTCGTGGGAGAGAGGGGCTGCACGCGTATGCGGCATCGAAAGCGGGCCTACGCGGTCTGGGTCAGTCGCTCGCGGTTGAGTTGGCCGCAGACAGCATCCGCGTCAACACGGTTCTGCCGGGGCTCGTGCCGACGTCGATGACGTCGCGTGTGGATCCCGGCTCCTTCGACATCCCGCTTGGTCGTGCGGCGCAGCCGGAAGAGATCGCGCAGGTCGTCGCGTTCCTCGCGTCGCCGGGCGCGAGCTATGTCGCTGGTGCAGAAGTTGTCGTCGACGGGGCTCTGACGGCGCGGATAGCCAGACGCGACAGCTGACGCAGAGGGCTGCGCGCCATCACTTCCGAGGTAATGACGTTCGGCACTACAGAGTGGTCTTGATCCAGATCAGCGTCGCTGCAAGGCTGACGGCGGCTCGGTAGCTGCGGACGAGCTTGTCCGAGCGCATCGCGATTCCGCGCCACTGCTTGAGCTTGTTGAAGCAGCGTTCGACGACGTTGCGACCCTTGTATCGCTCCTGTTGCTGGTCGCCGAAGTCGATCGGACGGCCGGGCCTCTTGCGGCGGTGCGCGATCTGATCGTCGCGCTCCGGAATCGTCGCCGCGATCTGCCGGTCACGGAGCAAGGCCCGGTTCGCCTTCGATGGGTAGCCCTTGTCTGCCAGCACTCGATTCGGTCGGGTCCGCGGCCTGCCTTTACCGGCGCGGGGCACACGGATGTTCTCGAGCACGGCGGTCATCATCGTGGTGTCGTTGACATTCCCGCCGGTGATCATCATCCCCAACGGCCGCCCGTGGCCATCGCAGACCAGGTGCAGCTTGGTCGTGAGCCCGCCGCGGGAGCGGCCGATGCCGTGATCAGGCGGCTCGAACCTCGGATTCTTGTGATTCCGCAGCGCCCCCTGTGTCCCGGGCAAGGGTCGCGCCGTGCTGATGCACCCGCGCGATCGTGGAGTCGATCGAGACGACCCAGTCGATTTTTCCGGCCGCGTCGGCCTGCCTCTGCACTTCGGCGAGCAGCTTCTCCCAGGTACCGTCCTCGGCCCACCGGTTGAACCGCTTGTAGATCGAGTTCCATTTCCCGAATCGCTCGGGCACGTCACGCCACGGTGCCCCGGTCCGGTATTTCCACGCCATGCCTTCGACCGCGAGCCGGTGATCCGTCCACGGCCGCGACCGACCGGACACCGTCGGCATCAAGGGTTCCATCACCGACCACACCTCGTCAGAGATCTCCTGTCGCGTCACCGCTCAAGACTCGCTGAGCCGAGGACCAAACCACTTGATCAACACGGCCTAGGAGTGACATGTCTCGTCGTCCGCTCGCGGCTGGTGCCGCCCTCGTATTGATCGCCACGGTCAGCCTCACCGGCTGTGCGACCATCTCCGGCCTGTTCGGCGGAGCGGTGCGCGACGACGAAGGCCAGATCAGTGAAGGCGGCCAGGTCGACGTGCTGACTCTTGCCGTCGGCGACTGCCTCGTCGGGGTGGAAGAGGGCATGCAGTCATCGGTCGATGCGGTGCCGTGCGCGGAAGAGCACGATCTGGAGGCCTTCCATGATTTCACCCTGCCGGCCGGCGACTTTCCGGGGGAGGAGACCGTCGACCAGGCCGCCATCGAGGGATGCCACACCGCCTTCGAGGAGTTCATCGGGCTCAGCTACGACGAGTCGGTGCTCGTGTACACGTACTTCTACCCGTCCGAGGAGTCGTGGACCCAGGCCGACGACCGGCTGATCACCTGCCTGGTCGGCGAAGAGTCCGGCCCGGTCACCGGAACACTGGCCGGCGCCGCGCGCTGACGCCCATCCTGCCGTCTACCCAGCCTGGACGTCGTCGCCCGATTCTTCGACGACCCCGATGCCCACGGCCTCATGGCTCGGCTCGGCATTTTTGTCTTCGGGTGCCTTCGGCGCCTCGGCGGGCTCCTTCTCGGTGCTGGGCTCGTCCAGGTCTTCGGTGTCGGGCATCTCGTCTGGCTCGTACTGGTTGCCGTTGTCGGACATCGCAGCTCCTTCCATAGGCCGCCAGTCTCGGAGAGCCCGGCTGAGGACGCCAGAGGGTTGACACCCGGCATCCACAGGACTAACGTGCAACCAAATGGTTGTACATAATCCCACTCCAGACGATGAGCTGACCGATGACGAGATCGACCGGGTGTTCCAGGCCCTCGCCGCGGCGACGCGGCGCGACATCCTGCGGCGCACGATCGAGCGCGAACAGTCGGTATCTGCTCTGGCCGCGGACTACGACATGTCGTTCGCCGCGGTGCAGAAGCACGTGGCCGTGCTCGAAGCGGCCCGGCTCATCGTCAAGCGTGCCGAGGGGCGCGAGCGACTCGTGCGGGCGGACCCCGTCATGATCGCCCGGGCCCGCGCACTGCTGGCGCGCTACGAAGACCTCTGGCGGGCGCGCATCGACCGGCTCGATTCGCTGCTGGCCGAGCCCGAGAACTGAAACCACACACCCCAAGGAGAGTGACATGCCTGTCACCGACATCACCACCGATCCCGAGAACCTCACGATGACGCTCGTGGCCGATTTCGCGGCGCCGGCCGACCGGCTCTGGCGCGCGTTCACCCAGGCCGAGCAGCTCGAACGGTTCTGGGGCCCGCCCGGCTGGCCCTCGACGTTCACCGAGTTCGACTTCACCGTCGGCGGGCGCGCCCGGTACCACATGACCAGCCCGCAGGGCGAGAAGTCGCGCGGCTCCTGGGAGTTCGTGAAGATCGAGCCCGAGACCACTTTCGAGGTGCTCGACTCGTTCGTCGACGAGGAGGGCAGCCCGACCGAAGGGTTCCCGGCCATGCGCATGGTGTTCACCTTCACCTCCACCGCCGGCGGCTCGCGCATGGTCAACACGACCCACTTCGTCTCGGCCGAGGCGCTCGAGCAGACCATCGCCATGGGCGCGATCGAAGGTTCGCGCATGGCGATGGACCAGCTGGATGCCGTGCTTCAGGACCTGAGCGAATACGCCCAGGGCAAGGGGACTCGCACCGAACTGCTCGACGACCAGCACGTGCGCATCACCCGGTACATCGACGGTCCGCGTGATCTCGTCTGGCGCGCGCACCACGAGCCCGAGTTGCTGAAGAGGTGGCTGCTCGGACCCGACGGCTGGCAGATGGTCGAGTGCGAGGTCGGCGATACCTACCGCTACGTGTGGCAGCAGGGCGACGACGAGTCGACCCGGTTCGGGTTCGAGGGCGAGACGGTGCTGAGCGAGCCCACTCGCCGCGCGGTCACGACCGAGAAGATGATCGGCATGGAGGGCCCCGGCACGCTCAACGACATGCAGCTCTATGAAGAGGACGGTGCCACGCTGCTCACGCTGCTGATCGAGTACCCCGACAAGGACACCCGCGACATGATCCTCGCCACCGGGATGGCCGACGGCATGGAGGCCAGCTACGCGCGGCTCGAGGAGACCGTCATCGCCGCCTGATCGGCATGCATCGCCTCCTCCACCGTCGCGGCGGGTGCGACGGTTGTCCACAGAATGGCCCCGGGCCCACCAATGGCGGTGGCACCGGGGCCAGTCTTGTGTGGCATGACGACTCCCATCGAGACTGATCCTGCGGAATGATATCGTTGATATCAACGATAGCGAGCCGTCGGAGGGGGCTAATGGCTGCGATCACCGTGCGCTCCTTGAGCGATGAGACCAAGGCGCGGTTGAGACTTCGTGCCGCTCGCAACGGTCGCTCGACCGAGGCCGAGGTGCGGGCGATCCTCGACGCGGCCGTACGCGAGGATGAAAGCGACCAGGTCGGTCTGGGCACTCGGTTCACCGAGTTGTTCGCGGGGCTCGACGCTACGGAGTTCGAGATCGAGCCGCGCAGCGGTGAACCCCGCTCGGTGGCGTTCGATTGATCATCCTCGACACCAACGTCCTGTCGGAGTTCGTTCGTCCAGAGCCGTCGGAGCGGGTGACCCGGTGGCTGGACAGTCATCGACGCTCGGTACTCGCCATCACGGCGGTGACCGCATTCGAGATGCTCTACGGCGTGGCGAAGCTGCCCGGTGGGCAGCGACGGCGTCGATTCGGTGCCGCCGTCGCCGCGCAGCTGGCGGACTTCGCGGAGCGTGTCTTGCCATTCGATGCGGAGGCCGCCGCACATGCCGCCGAGCTCACGGCTTCAAGGCGCGCGAGCGGACGTCCGATCGCGGTACCGGATGCGCAGATCGCCGCGATCGCGCGGTCGAGGGGGTGCGTGCTGGCAACGCGCAACACACGTGACTTCGCCGCCACCGGAGTCGAACTCATCGACCCGTGGCAGGCCTGAGCGCCCTTACGCGCGGGTGAGGGCGTCTTCGAGCGCGACCCAGGCGAGCATCGCGCACTTCACGCGGGCCGAGAACTTCGAAACGCCCGACAATGCCGCCGCGTCGCCGAAGGTCTCCTCCTCGAGCGGGGTCTTGCCGCGTGAGCGCAGCGCCTCGCGGAACCCGGTGATCAGGTCGGCGGCCTGGGCGCGCGAGATGCCGCCTTCCTCCTGCACGAGCGAGGCGAGCATCGAGGCGGATGCCTGCGAGATCGAGCACCCGTGGCCCTCCCACGTCACGTCGGTGACCTCGTCGCCGCTCACCCGCACCCGCAGGGTGACCTCGTCGCCGCACACCGGGTTCTTCTGGTGTGAGTCGGCGTAGGTGCCGTCGGCGGCGGCGAGCCCCTGCCCGACGGGGTGCTTGGAGTGATCGAGGATCAGCTCCTGGTACAGGCTGTCGAGTTCGCTCACGCGTCTGCTCCGAAGTAGGGGCGGATCTCGGCGACGGCCGCGACCAGCTCGTCGATGTCGTCGGTCGTGTTGTACAGGGCCGCGCTCGCGCGCACCGAGGCGGTGACGCCGAACCGCTGGTGCAGCGGCGCCGCGCAGTGGTGGCCGACGCGCACCGCGATGCCGCGGGCGTCGAGGAACTGGCCCGCGTCGTGGGCGTGCACGCCGGCGACGTCGAACGACCACAGGCCGACGCGCTCGGCAGCCGGTGCGTCACCGAGAAGGCGGATGCCGGAGATCTCGCGCAGCCCGTCGCCGAGGCGCTGCGCGAGCGCCCGCTCGTGGGCGTGGATCGCGTCGCGACCGACCGCGTCGATGTAGCGCGTCGCGGCGGCCAGGCCGATCGCCGGCCCGACCGGTTGCGTGCCGGCCTCGAACTTCTGCGGCGCGGGCAGATACTCCGCGGCCTCGAGCGTGACCGTGGTGATCATCGACCCGCCGGTGAGGAACGGCGGCAGCGCGTCGAGCACCTCGGCCCGCCCGTAGAGCCCGCCCACGCCGTAGGGGCCCAGCATCTTGTGGCCGCTGAAGACCGCGAGGTCGACGCCGAGCGCCGGCAGGTCGAGCGGCAGGTGCGGCGCCGACTGGCAGGCGTCGAGCACGGTCAGCGCACCGACCTTCTGGGCCAGCGCGACGATCTCGACCACCGGGTTGACGATGCCGAGCACGTTCGACACGTGAGTGAACGCGACGATGCGCGTGCGGTCCCCGATGATCGAGGCCACGGCATCCATGTCCAGAGTCCCGTCGTCATGCACGGGAATGTGCCGCAGCACGGCGCCCGTGCGCGCGGCGAGCTCCTGCCACGGAATGAGGTTCGCGTGGTGCTCGATCGCGGTCGTGACGATCTCGTCGCCGGGCTTCAGTGCCAGCGGGGTGGATGCCGGTGCCCCGCGGCCGATGGTCGCGTTGCCGATGGAGTACGCGACGAGATTGAGCCCCATGGTGGCGCCACTGGTCCACACGAGCTGCTCGGGCTCGGCGCCGACGAACCCGGCGACGGTCTCACGCGCATCTTCGAACAGGTCGGTCGCCTCGGCAGCGAGCGTGTGTGCGCCGCGGTGCACGGCCGAGTTGGCGTGGATGAGGAAGTCGCGTTCGGCGTCGAGCACCTGCTGCGGCTTCTGGCTCGTCGCCCCCGAGTCGAGGTAGACGAGGCGGTGGCCGTTCACCTGCTCGGCGAGGATCGGGAAGTCCGCGCGCAGCGCGACCGGGTCGAGCGCGGCGTGCGCGCTCGCGGCAGGCAGGGTGGAAGTCACCCTTCTAGGCTACGCCTCGGCATCCCACCCGGCTCCGGCGCTGGGTAAGCGGCACGGCGCGACTCCCTAGACTGCGAGTCGTGGACGAGCGCGTCATACTCGGGATCCTTGCCATCCTGATCGGGGTCGGCGTCGGCTTCGTGCTGTTCGTTCCGTTCGTCGCGATCAGCTACCGGCGCCGCGGCGGGCTGGGGTTCTGGCGGTTCGCGGGCTGGGCGGCATTCCTGGTCTATTTCTTCGCGATCTGGACCTACACGCTGCTGCCGCTGCCCGACCCCGATGCGATCGCGTGCGTCGGCGCGATCCTCGACCCGCGCTCGGTGGTCGACGATGTCATCGCCGGCCTGCAGAGCGGCAACCCGCTGCGCAGTCCGCAGCTCCTTCAGATCGCGTTCAACGTGCTGCTGTTCATTCCGCTCGGATTCTTCCTGCGCGTGCTGCTCGGCAGAGGTCTGATCGTCACCGTGCTCACGGGTCTGGGCGTCTCGCTGCTGATCGAGGTCACGCAGCTGACCGGCGTATGGGGTCTGTACCCCTGCGCGTACCGGTTCTTCGACGTCGGCGACCTGATGACCAACACGACCGGCGCCCTCATCGGCGGCGTGCTGTCACTGGTGATCCCGCGGCGTCACTGGGGCGCCGGACGAGCGGTGGATGCCGGGGCCCCACGGCCGGTCACCAAGCCGCGCCGCGTACTGGCCATGCTGTGCGACGCGATCGCCGTGATGATCTCGTCGGCCGCGGCGGGCATCGGCACCCAGCTGTGGCTGGAGTACATCGCCGAAGATCATGCCGCCGTCGTCGACGGGACGGCGGCCCAGGCGGCCTCGACCGCCGCGCCGTTGGTGGTGCTGGCCGCGGTCATCCTGACCACCGGGCGTTCGGTGGGCGATCTCACCGTCGAACTGCGCTACGCCGGTGGGCCGGTGCCCGAACCGTTCTTCCGCGTGCTCCGCTACGTGACCGGTATCGGCGGCTACCTGCTGCTCGCCCTACTGCCCGCGCCCTGGTCGGCCCTGGCGTTCGCGTTCGCCGCCGTCATCGTGATCACGACCCTCGCGACCGAGCGCGGTCGAGGACTACCCGGACTGCTGACCGGCCGCCGCCTCGTCGACGCGCGGGATTGACGGCGCCGGCCCGGCCCGGCATCCACTCACGTCTGGCGTCTGATGAACCGCATCAGCCACGCGATGATCGCGAGCACGATGATCACGAGGCCGACCCACAACAAGAACTTCACGGCCTCGACGAACACGCCCAGCAGTAGCAGGACGATTCCGATGATGAGCAGGATCACTGCGAGTCCAACCATGCGATGATCATGCATCGCCGCCGCGCCGGACGCACGCCCGTTGACCCGGGGCGGCGTACCTGCTATCTGCCCGCGCTCGTCAGCCGACGGCGAAGACCTCGACCTCGACGGCGGTCGGGTGGCGAATGCCGGTGCCGATGAAGATCGTGCGGTTCACCCAGTCCCAGGCACCGCGCGGCGCGCGCAGTCGCGGCGTGCAGCGGAAATAGATGCGGTCGGGGTCGACGGGCTCGCCTCGCATGAGCCGGTCGATATCGGCGCCGGAACCGGCGCGGATGCCGTGGTTCACGATCTCGATCAGAGTGCCGTCGGCGAGCTCGATCGGGTATCGCGCCTCCAATTCGGTGACCGCGTCGGGGCGCAGCACCTGGAAGTCGGCGCCGCCGGGCAGCACGCGCCCGGACAGCTCGCCGGTGGCGGTGCCCGCCGTGATCGGGACGATACGGCGCCACCCGTCGGCGCCCTCGCCGAGGTCGATCGGCTCGGTGACCTCGACGCGCAGTGTCGTCACGTGGCGCAGTGCCGGAGCGGTGACCGTGGGGGAAGGCAGCGGAGTCGAGGTCATGGTTGGCATCCTAAGAGCCATCTCCGTCGAGAGGGATGGTCAGCTTTCCGACATCGCATGGCGGGGCTGTGTCCTTGACGAGGTGGTCCGCCCCCTCCAGTGTGGGGGTCGTCCCGCTCGCCGGATCGACCCGCCGTCTCGGCGTGCAAGACCCGGCCAGCCACCCGGCCCATCAAGGAGGATGCGCCCATGTCACCCGAAACCTCCCGTACCGTCGCCGGTACGACGGCCAGCGCGGCCTCGGCGACGCCGCACCCGTCCGGCCCCTTGCCGACCGCGCCGGCGCGCACTCGGCGCCGCGACCTGGTCGCCGTCAACATCGGCAACGCACTCGAGTGGTTCGACTGGAACATCTACGCGATCTTCGCCCCGTTCTTCGCAGCCCAGTTCTTCCGCGGCGAGGACGCCATCACCGGGCTGCTGTCGACCCTCGTGATCTTCGCGGTCGGGTTCCTCATGCGACCCATCGGCGGGTGGGTGTTCGGGCACATCGCCGACTCGCGGGGGCGCCGGTTCAGCCTCACGCTCGCCATCGGACTGGCCGCGATCGGCAGTCTCGTGATCGCCGTGGCTCCGACCTTCGACGTGATCGGCCCGTGGGCAGCGCTGATCCTGCTGCTCGCCCGGCTCGTTCAGGGCATGTCGCACGGCGGCGAGACCGGGTCGGCCTTCACCTATCTGGCGGAGGTGGCGCCGGAGGGCCGGCGCGGACTGTGGGCCAGCTCACCGTGGATCGGCGTGGGCATCGGATCCATCCTCGCCACCGGGCTCGGTGCGCTGCTGACGGCGATTCTCACCGATGAGCAGATGGCCGCCTTCGGCTGGCGCATCCCGTTCGGCATCGCCGCCCTGCTGGGCCTGTACGCGCTGTGGATCCGCTTCGGCCTCACCGAGTCGGAGAAATTCACCGCCTCGAGCGAGAAGACGCCGTCGGTGCGCGACACCTTCCGGCTCATCGGCGCGCACCGTTCGACGATCCTGCGCATCACGGGGCTCACGATCGGCGGCGTCACGGTGTTCTACACGTGGCTGATCTTCGCGCCCGGCTACGCGACGCGCACGTTCGGTATCGACCCGACCACGGCGCTGCTGATCGGTGTGGCCGGCCAGGCCGTGCTCGTGGTCATGGCGCCGGTGTTCGGAGCGCTCTCCGACCGGCTGGGTCGCCGCCCCGTGCTGCAGATCTTCAGCATCGGCTTCGCCGTGGTCGCCTTCGGGCTCGATGCGATCCTCGGGCCGAGTCCCTGGACTCTGCTGCTGGCACTGCTGGTGGCGGGCCTGCTCATCAGCGCGAACACCGGTCCGCTGGGCGCCACCTTCGCCGAGCTGGTCCCCACCCGCGAGCGGGCCACGGTGATCGGCGTCGGCTACGCCACGTCGGCGGCGATCTTCGGCGGCACCGCGCCCTACCTGAACACCTGGCTCGAGTCGATCGGCCTGCATTGGATCTACACCGCGTACCTGGTCGCACTGTGCCTCATCAGCGCGATCGTGATCTGGCGGATGCCGGAGACCGCACGCGAACCGTTGCGCTGACCGGCCGCGACGAGAACACTGGGCTCGATGCCCGTCCCCCGTTTCTCGCTGCGCCAGCTGGCGTACTTCGTCGCCGCCGCCCGTGCCGGCAGCATCGCGGCCGCCGCCGAGCAGGAGCACGTCTCACGCTCGGCGGTGGCCTCGGCCATCGGTGAGCTCGAGCACCTGTTCGGCCTCCCGCTGGCCACGCGCAGCCGGGGTACCGGATTCACCCTGACCCCGACCGGCGAGAACGTGTTCGAGCTGGCACTCTCCCTGTTGCGCGAGGCGGACGACCTGCCCGGCCAGGTGACCGGGGCGGCGCTGTCGGGGTCGCTCACCGTGGGCGCGTTCCCCTCGGTGGTGCCGACGGTGTTCCCGCTCATGTTCGAGCTTCTCGCCGCCGACCACCCGCACCTGCGGCTGGACGTGCGCTCCTTCCCGCAGCCCGAGCTGCTGGCCGCCGTCCGCGCCGGCGAGCTCGATCTCGCGGTCGCCTACAACGCGCACCTCGAGCATGACCTGGACAGCCGCGTGATCTACGACACCGTCATGCACGTGCTCCTGCCGGCCGACCACCGCCTCGCCGCATTCGAGGTCGTGCCCGCCGCGGAGGTCGCCCGCGAGCGACTCATCCTGATGGGGTTGCCGCCGGGGCCCGACGACACCCTCGCCTACTTCGTGCGGCAAGGTCTGTCACCGCAAGTCTGGGCGCGCACCGGTGATTTCGAGCTGCTGCGGAGCCTCGTGGCGCGCGACCTCGGTGTCGCGCTGTGCATCCAGGCGCCGCGCACCACGTTGAGCTACGAGGGACGCCCGCTCGTGTGCCGGGCGCTGGACCCGACCCCGAACCTCGAGCGCCTGTCGGTGGTGTGGCCGCGGACGCGTCGTCTGTCGCGGGCGGCCGCGCACGTGGCATCCCTGCTGCAGGAGCATGGCGCGGTCCTCGCGCCGCGTCTGGACGCCGTGGTCAGTGACCCGCGTAGTAGTAGTACAGGATCGCGGTGACCGCCTCGCCGTCGGTGTCGGCCAGCGCCGCGTAGCTGGGTGTGCCGTCGGCGAAGCCCGAACGGTCGGGTTCGAACACGATGCGTGTGCCGTCGCCGCGCTCCCATTCGTCGGCCGGCTCGAGCTCGTCGACGGGCGCACCGATGGAGAGGTCGAACTCGGCGGTGATCGCGACGTCGCCCACGGTGTTCGCGGTGTAGCGCAGGTACGACGGCTGCGTGTACTCGTCGCGCGGCAGGTCGTCGGTGGCGACCATGTCGTACAGGGCGAACCCGCTCCACTGATACACCGTGTAGTCGGGGTAGGTCGATCCGTTTCCGGCTTCGGCGCGCTCGGTCGGCGCCGCGCCGAAGGCCTCGGTCAGCGCCTCGACGGCGGGGGCGATGTCGTCGGCCCAGCCGAAGGTGAAGACCTCGGCGCCGGCGTCATCGCTCAGGGTGAAACCCGTCGCACTGAGCACGACCCCGGTGGGGTCGGTCGCCGGCTCGCTCGGTTCGGGCGCCGACGGCGTGGTCTGTGCGGGCGGCGGTGGTGCGGGGGCCTCGCCCTCGGTGGGGGATGCCGGTGTCTGGTCTGCGCCGGTGGGCGTCGCGCCGCGCATCAGATAGATCGACAGGGTGATCACCACGGCGACCAGCAGGACCCCCGCGATGATGCCGAGGATGATCGGGGTGCGGTTGCGATCGTTCATGCGCCGACCTCGGCGAGGAATTCGCGCGCCGCCACGACCATGGCCTCGACGCCGCGCTCGATCGTGGGGTGGATCACGGGGGCGAAGAACGGCGAGTGGTTCGTCGGGATGTCTTCGTTGATCGTGCCGGCGGCGAGGGCGTCGGCATACTGCTGCGGGTCGACGCCTCCCCAGAACCAGTACACGAGCGGCACGCCGGCCTCGCGTGCGAACCACGACACGTCCTCACTGCCGGTGAACATGCCCGGATCGACCACGGTGCCCTCGCCGAACGCGCGGTTCCACGCGGCGGTCAGGCGCGCGGTCGCGTCGTGGTCGTTGATCGTGGGTGGCAGGGAATGGTCCATCGTGAAGACCGGCTCCTGCTCGGCCCCCGATGCCGCCGCCTCGGCGCGGATGATCCGCTCGACGCGCGCCATGATGTCGGCGCGGGCCGCATCGTTGGGGTAGCGCAGGCTCAGCTCGAGCTTGGCCTCAGCGGGGATGATGTTGTTCTTCAGCCCGGCGTGGATCGAGCCGACCGTCACAACGCCCATCTCGCGCGGGTCGATCTCGCGCGAGACCACAGTCTGCAGGCGCATGACGGTGGCGGCGGCCATCACCACCGGGTCGATCGTCGAGTGCGGGCGCGAGCCGTGCCCGCCGCGGCCGTACAGCGTCACGCTGATGCCGTCGGCGGCGGCCATCTGGGTGCCCGGACGCACACCCACGGTGCCGGCAGGCAGCGGGGTGAGGTGCTGACCCAGCACGATGTCGGGGCGGGGGAAGCGGTCGAGCACTCCGGCATCCACCATCGCCTTGGCCCCGGCGCCGTACTCTTCGGCGGGCTGGAAGACGGCGACGACTGTGCCGGCCCATTCGTCGCGCGAGGTCGACAGCACCTCGAGCGCGCCGAGCATCGCGGTCACGTGCATGTCGTGGCCACAGGCGTGCATCACCGGGACATCGGTGCCGGCCGGGTCGATGCCGCGGGCGGTCGAGGCGTAGGCGAGGCCGGTGCGCTCTTCGACCGGCAGGGCGTCCATGTCGGCGCGCAGCCATACGACCGGGCCCGCGCCGTTGCGGATGACCGTGGCCACACCGGTGGTGCCGATGCCCTCTTCGAACTCGAGACCGAGGTCGGTCAGGTGCTGCGTGATGACGCCGGCCGTGCGGGTCTCCTGGAACGAGAGCTCCGGATGCCGGTGCAAGTCGATGTAGAGGGCCTCGAGGTCGATCGTCATGGGTACGAGCCTACGTGGCGCCGGCGCCCGGCCCGTGGCACGGACGCGCCGGCACGAACTGCGGAGAATCGCGCGAACTTCGGACGATATCGCCGGAAGGCTCCGAACTTCGTCACATTCTCCGAACTTCGGTGCGCGGCGGCGCGGTCGAGGTGCGGACCACCAGCTCGAAGGGAAGGGATGTCGGCGGTGCGGCGACGTCTTCGCCGAGGGCGGCCAGTGCGGCCTCGGCGGCGCGCTCGCCCTGCGCGTGGGGGAACTGCTCGATCGTGGTGAGGCCGAAGAATCCGCTCATCTCATGCCCGTCGACCCCGACGATCGACACGTCGCCGGGCACATCGAGCCCGAGCTCGCGCGCGGCGAACAGTGCCCCGAACGCCATCTCGTCGGAGGCGGCGAAGATCGCGGTCGGCCGAGCCGGACCGGTCAGCAGCTCGTGGGCGGCCCGGTGTCCCCCGTCGATCGTGAAGTCGGCCGGGACGAATCCGGCCGGCCGGACGCCGGCATCCTGCAGCGCCCGCTCGAAACCCGTGCGGCGGAGCGTCGGGA
>JAEXHA010000039.1 GCA_023450335.1 Actinomycetes bacterium
TTGCAGACCCTGTCGACCCGCCGCGCCGAGGCCGCCTCGGCATTGGCGACGGCGGCGCGGCTGGGGGAGTTCCGCTTCGGGCCGAACGATTCGCCCTGGTACGGCGTCAGCTTCACCACGCACGAGCAGGCCACCTCGGCCCACGCGCTCGCCACCCGCCTGCACCGCACCGAGGTGCCCGCGATCCTCGAACGCGGCTATGAGCTCATCGGGCAGACCCGCATGCGGCCGTTCACGACGGTCGCCGAGATGGGTGCCTACATCCGGCTGCTGCAAGGCATCCGCGCCTCGCTCGACCGGTTCAGCATCACTGTCTTCGAACGGCCCCTGGGCGAGCTCATCGAAGCGCACTCCTCGCGCGGCTCCAGCACGATGTCGGGTGCGAACCGGCGCCGGCTGCGCCGCCTGTCGCGCGAGTACGTGCGGCCGGGCATGCACATCACCGACATGCATGAGGCTCTCGTGCGGGTGCAGCAGCAGCGCACCCAGTGGCAGCAGCTGGTGGATGCCGGGGTCACCCCCGAGATCCCGCTCGGCCTCGATGACGTCGCCACCGGATGGCAGCGCGTCGACGCCCACCTCACGGACCTCGATGCGGCGCTGGGGCGCACCGAGCCGCTCGCGGCGCTGCCGATCCCGCAGCTGCTGCGCACCCTGGCGGGCCTCGCCGCCGAGTCGGACGTGTTCGACAACCTCGTCGAGCGGGCCACGCTGCGCGGTGAACTGGCGGCGCTGGGCCTGGAGCCCCTGCTGACCGAGCTGTCGGTCAAGCACGTGCCCGAAGACCGCGTCGCCCGCGAGTTCGAGTTCGCCTGGTGGCAGTCGGCCCTCGAGGCCATGCTGCGCACCGACCGGGCGCTGCTGGGCGCGAACACGTCGGTGGTCGAACGCCTCGAGCGTGACTTCCGCCTCGTCGACGAGGCCCACGCCGCCTCGGCCGGACCGCTGCTGGCCGCCGAGCTGGCCACCCGCTGGAAGATCGCGATCGTCGACGAAGCCGCCGAGGCCGTCGCGCTCAAGTCGGCGCTGCGCGCGCGGACCGCGACGGCGGGCGAGCTCGTCGCCGCCGCCCCCACGCTCATGCGCACCCTGGCGCCCGTGTGGCTGGCATCGCCGTACGAGGTGCCCGCCATTCCCGACCGCCCCGAGTTCGACGTCGTCATCATCGCCGACGCCGCCGCGGTGTGCGTGGCCGAGGCCGCGCCGGCACTGCGCCGTGCCCGCCAGATCGTGTTGTTCGGCGACCCGGTCACGCAGAAGCCCACGCCCTTCCACCTCGCCGCCGGCGTGCCCACCGGCGACGAGGAAGAGCCCGAGGTCGAGTTCGACGAGCGCAGCGTGTTCGCGCGGCTGACCGAGTTGCTGCCGGTCGAGAAGCTCACCCACAGCTACCGCGCCGGGGGCGAAGACCTCGCGGCGCTGGTCAACGACGCCTATTACGGCGGTGAGATCGTGTCGCTGCCGTGGGCCGGTTCGTACCTGGGGCGCGGCAGCCTGAGCGTCGACTACGTCGAAGGCGGCACCGGCGCCCCCGACCCGGTCACCGGCGCCGTCGAGAGCCCCGACGCCGAAGTGGCGCGGGTCGTGAACCTCGTCGTCGAGCACGCCGTCAACCGTCCCACCGAGTCGCTCATGGTCGTGACCGCCTCGACCCGTCACGCCGAGCGCGTGCGGGCCGCGGTCGAGACCGCCTTCGCCGGACGGTCGGACGTCGCCGATTTCGTGGGGCGTGACACCGCCGAGCCGTTCGCGGTGCTGGGGCTTGAGGAGTCGGTCGCCGAGAGCCGCGACCGCGTCGTGTTCTCACTCGGGTTCGGCCTGACCCGTCACGGCCGTGTGCTCACCGATTTCGGCGACCTGTCCAGTCCCGACGGCGAACGGCTGCTCACGGTCGGCATGACCCGCGCCCGCCGTTCGATGGTGATCGTCTCCTCCATCCGGCCGTCCGCCTTCGACGAGGGCCGGCTCGAATACGGCGCGGCGACCCTCATGTCGATCCTCGGCGGCATCGCCGCCCGGGCCCGCGAGTCGCGCCTCGAAGACCTCGCCGACCCGCTCACGCTCACCCTGGCCGAGAAGCTGCGCAGCCTGGGTGTCTCGGTCGACGTCGACTACCGCGGGCTGCTGCCGCTGGTCGCGCAGTACCGCGGCAAGGCCGTCGTCGCCGAATGCGACCCCGAGACCGTCGGGGAGTCGCTGCGGGAGGCGCTGCGGCTGCGTCCCCAGATCCTGCGCCGCCTGGGCTGGCACTACGTGCGCGTGCACGCGTTCGACCTGTACAGCGATCCGGCCGGCGTGGCCACGCGGGTGGCGGCGATCCTCGGCGTCGAGCCGCAGACCCCGTCGGCCGACACCACGACCCAGCCCATCGATGTCGGCGAGTGAACCGCAGCCCGACCGGCAGCGCATCGTACGCGTCGCCGGCGGCCGACGCGTACGCCTGACCCCCGCGCCGGGGACGAGCGCGGAGCCGGTCCCTGCTGACGAGGTGGATGCCGGTGACGCGCACGGCGCCGGCACCCCGGCATCCACCCCCGGACCCAACGACGAACGGCTGCGGCGGGACGTGCCGCCGCACTACTGACGTCGGGGCGGCGCGTTACGCGCGGGGCTTCTCGAGCAGGTCGCGGATCTGGACCAGCAGCTCCTGCTCGGTGGGCAGTTCGGGCTCGTCGGCAGCGCCCGCCTTCGCGGCCTGGCGCTCCTTCGCGCGGTTCATCGGCACGACGAAGATGAAGTAGACCACGAGGGCCACGGCGAGGAAGTTGATGATCGCGCCGATGATGAGGCCGATGCCGATCGGGCCCCAGAAGACGCTGTCGAGCGAATCGGCGCTGAAGAAGAGGCCGATGATGGGGTTGATCAGTCCCGCGACGATCGCGTTGACGACCGCGGTGAACGCCGCGCCGATGACGACGGCGACAGCCAGGTCGATGACGTTGCCGCGCAGGATGAACTCTTTGAAGCCCTTGATCATGTTCGTTGCCTTCCGATTCCGGCTGGGGCCGGTCTTACGAACCCGACGGTGCGGGCGAGGCTTTTGCCTCGGACTTCGATGATGTCGGAGCCGGGCTCTTTGCGCCACTGCCGGAGTCGGACGAGCTCTTGGTAGCCGACGAGCCCTTGGCGGAGGACGAACCGGCGCGCGAGTCGGTGCGGTAGAAGCCCGAGCCGTTGAAGGTCACGCCGATCGACCCGTACTGCTTGCGCAGCACGCCCTGGCACTGCGGGCACTCGGTGAGCGAGGGTTCTGAGAAGGACTGGACGGCGTCGAAGGCGTGGCCGCACTGCGTGCAGGCATAGGCGTACGTGGGCATGGATCCTCGGGGGAGATCAGTCGGTCAGGACGACGGTGCGGGTGGGGGTGACGACGCCGGTGACGGGCTGGTCGTGCAGGTCACGGGGGACCTCGTCGACCAGCTCGGAGTCGAAGACGACGGCGTAGACGGGTGGGCGGCGCTCCATCGAGCCGAGGGTCTTGTCGAAGTAGCCGCGGCCCCAGCCCAGGCGCGTGCCGTGCTTGTCGACGGCGGCTGCGGGGATGACCATGAGGTCGACCTCGTCGACGGCGAGGGGATTGAGCACGTCCGAGAGCGGCTCGGGCACCCCGAACGCGGCCTCGACGATCTCGGCGTCGGGGTCGGCGATGGTCCAGTCCAGCAGACCGTCGGCACGGGTCAACGGCAGCAGCACGCGGATGCCGCGCTCCAGCGCCGCGGCGATGAACTCACGGGTACCCGGCTCGATCGGGGTCGACAGGTAACACGACATCGTTGTGACGTCGAACTGTGTCACGAGAGCGTCGAGCTGCTCACGGATGCCGGAGGCGGCGGCCTCGTTCGCCTGTTCGGAGCGCTGCTGACGGCGCTCGCGCAGGTCGGCGCGCATGGCGCGCTTTGCGTCGTCGATGCCGTCACCCATGCTCCGATCATAAATGGGTGACGCGGATGCCGGGCGGTGTCGACGCGGATCGATAGAGTGTGGACCATGTCTGCCAACCGCATCAAAGCCGTCATTCCCGCCGCCGGTCTCGGCACGCGCTTCCTGCCGGCAACCAAGGCGATGCCCAAAGAGATGCTCCCCGTGGTCGACAAGCCGGCGATCCAGTACGTGGTCGAAGAGGCCGCCGCCGCCGGCATCGAAGACGTGCTGATCATCCTCGGCCGCAACAAGAACAACATCTCCAACCACTTCGACTCGATGCCCGAGCTCGAGGCGGCGCTCGAGAACAAGGGCGACATCGACAAGCTCACGCGCGTGCGGCGCTCGACCGCGCTCGCCGACATCCACTATGTGCGCCAGGGCGAGCCCAAGGGTCTCGGTCACGCCGTATCGCGGGCCCGGGCCCACGTGGGCGATGCATCGTTCGCGGTCCTGCTCGGTGACGACCTCATCGACGAGCGCGACGAGCTGCTGACCACCATGCTCGATGCGCACGAGCGCACCGGCCTCACCGTCGTAGCCCTCATGGAGGTCGACCCCGACCAGATCCACATGTACGGCGCAGCCGCCGTGGAGGCCACCGACGACGAGCGCATCGTGAAGGTGACGGGCCTGGTCGAGAAGCCGCAGAAGGAGGACGCCCCCTCCAACTACGCCATCATCGGCCGCTACGTGCTGCCGCCGAAGGTGTTCGACATCCTCGATCGCACCGCGCCGGGCAAGGGCGGCGAGATCCAGCTGACCGACGCGCTGCAGGAGCTCGCCGTGACCGACGGCGTGCTGGGGGTCGTGTTCGGCGGCCGCCGCTACGACACCGGCGATAGGGTGGACTACATCAAGGCCATCGTGCAGATCGCCGCGGATCGAGACGACCTCGGCCCCGACATCCGCCCGTGGCTGAAGGAATTCGCGGCGCAGATCTGACGCCGCCTCGCCGAGGAGTACGCGGGTGGATCTGACGACACCCCGCCAGCACGGACCCATCGCGATCCGCCTCGTGCGTCAGCGCGATGCGCGCACCCTGCAGGACGAACTGCTGGGCAACCGGTCGTGGCTGCGGCCGTGGGAGGCCACCAGCCCCGACGGGCCGGTGTCGTTCGACATGCGCGTGGGTATCCGACGGCTGCTGCAGCAGTATCGCGACGGCGGGGGAGTGCCGCTGGTGATGGAGTACGACGGTCAGGTCGCCGGGCAGCTGAACGTGTGGGGCATCGCGCGCGGCTCGCTCGCCTCGGCGACCATCGGCTACTGGGTCAGCGAGCGATTCGCCGGGCGCGGGATCACCCCCACGAGCGTGGCCATGGCCACCGACCTGTGCTTCACCGAGCTGAACCTGCACCGCATGGAGATCTGCATCCGCCCCGAGAACCGGGCGAGCCTGCGCGTGGTCGAGAAGCTCGGCTTCCGGTATGAGGGGCTGCGGCGCCGGTTCATCCACATCGACGGAGACTGGCGCGACCATTACGCCTTCGCGCTCGTGCGCGAAGAGGTGCCCGAGGGGGTTCTGCAGCGATGGATCTCGGGGCGGGCGCCGTCGCAGCAGGCCATCGTGCCGCCTGTCGACCGGCTGCCGTCGTGACGCCGGAACCTTCGAGTTGAACTCGAACCTCAGACACGCGGAGTGGCGCCGAGGCGCGAGGGCCCGGCGCGCTTACCTTTGACCACATGGGTGGGCAGGTTCTCGGCGGCGGAGTGATCGTCCTTGTGGCGGTCGGGCTGTGGCTGGTGTATCTGCTGCCGTCGTGGCACGGCCGTCATCAGTACGACGCCGCCGAACGCAACGCCCTGCGCCTGAACCGTGCACTGCGCGTGCTCGCCGAGACCAGCGAGACCCCCGAAGAGGTGCGGCTCGAACTGAATGCCCGCACCGCCGCCGCGCAGCAGAAGCTCGCCAAGCGTGCTCAGACCGAGCGCGAACAGGCCGAACTCGATGTCGCCCGCGCCCAGCTGCGCTCGGCCCGCGCCGAGGCCGCCGTCGCCCGAGAGCGCGCC
>JAEXHA010000042.1 GCA_023450335.1 Actinomycetes bacterium
CTGCCACGCGGGCCGGATCACTTCCCGCCAGCGCCACAGGTTGGGGTGCTCGTATTCGAGGCAGGCCTCGGCCGGCTCGAGCAGTGTGATCGCCTCGTCGAGCTGGGCCGGTGAGATCTCATATGCCGCCGTACCGGCGACGTGCCCCACGACGGTGGCGAGGACGACGGCCGGGAGCACATGACGGTCGGTGTTCACGAGCGGGAAGTCGGCGGGCGTGATGTCGGCACAGCCCGAGGGGATGAAGGCGACACCGTGCACGGTCGGAGTGTGCCAGCCGGGGATCGCAGACATGAACCGCTGCCGTGCGGCGGTGATCTGCGCGGCCGTGGTCCACTGCTCGATGGCGTGCATGGGTCCGACGGTAGTGCAGGCGTCCGGACTCAGATACGCCACTCGGGTCGGTCGCGCCCCCACGGCCGCGGCCGCGCGAACCGGGTCGGCGCCCCGTGATAGGCGAGTGCCGGAGCTGTGGTCATGACGTCGACACCGTCGACGTCGAAGTCCTGCACGTGCCCGGTGGGATCCAACGGTGCGGTCGCCAGTGGCTCGGTGCGACGGGGTGCGCCCAGCAGCTCCGCGGCGATGCGGCGCAGCGAGGTCTCGACGAGCCATGATCCGCCCTCCTCCGCCCGGCGACTCAGCAGAGTCATCGCGTGGGCCGCGAGCAGGTACCCCGCACTGTGGTCGAGGGCCTGGGCGGGCAGCGCTCCGGGCACCGTGCCGTCGGCGGATTCGATCCATGCCAGCCCCGACGCGGCCTGCACCAGGCTGTCGAAGCCGCGGCCGTGCGCGCCGCCCCATGCCGAGTGGCGGACGACGATCACTCCGGGATGTGCGGCGGCGATCTGGCCGGGGCGCAGGCCGAAGCGGTCGAGGGATGCCGGGCGATAGCCGAGCACGACGATGTCGGCGTCGGCGAGAAGTTCGGCCAGACGTCGGCGACCGCGCGGGACGGTGAGGTCCAGCAGCGCGGACCGCTTGCCGTGCCCGGTGTCGAGGTGCTGCCAGGCGATCTCGGGCAGCTGCGGCGGGTCGATGCGCAGAACGTCGGCACCCAGGAGGGCGAGGGTGCGCGTGGCCACGGGGCCGGCGATGACGCGGGTGAGGTCGAGAACACGGATGCCGCGCAGCGGCGCCGCGGCTGATCCGGGCGGCAGGGGGCGAGGGGGAGCGGGTCCCAGACGGGTGACCTCCACGACCGGCTTTGCTCGGAGTCGGGAGTCGACAGAAGGGACCTCCTCGGCGACGACGACGCACAGCCCACCGCGAGCGGTCACGGCGGCGGCTGCCGCGCCGGCATCCCATCGCCCGAGGGCGGCGGCCACCTCGTCACGGCCGGCGACCTCGTCCAGACGCAGCGCTGCACGCAAGGCCGCGGCATGGTGCGGATAGTTCCCGTGCGTGCGTACCCACCCGTCGCGCGTGGGGAAGAACCCGGAGAGGGGAGCGAACGCGGCGGGGCGGACGCCCCGAATGCGGAACCACCGCTCGCTCGTGTACGCCACCGCGACGCGGAGTGGATCGGGATCGATCGGTCCGGCGCCGCTGAGCGCGGCCGCGGCACGGGATGCCGCCCCCACGCTCGACACGGCGAGTGCGGCGACAGCGGTGCGCGCCGCCAAGGGCACTTCCGACGCAACGGCCATGTCGGCACGCTACGCGCTTCACGCTCCCGTGCGCAGGGCCGGCCCACGGAATTCCGCGGTTCCCGATCGCGACACGCCCGGGATACGAGCCGGATTTGCCCGATCCCCGCAAGCCACGTAACTTATTACTTGTTCGCCCCACAGGGAAGAGCGAAGGGCCGGAAGGCCTCGCCCCCTCAAGCGGAGAACCACCCCCCATCTGATCGACTCTCTTCATTGAGAGCCTGACCTTATTGGTCTACGATGGAGGTTCCCACTCCTCGAAGCTGTCGATGAGTGCTTCCGGAGACGCCAAATCAGTCACGGACAGCCGATTTGACAAGCCGAGCGAGAGGGATAAGATAGAGAAGTTGCCTAAGCAACTCGGCCGGATCGGCTGAGCGAGCGGGCAGCGGATCTCTCGGGGTGAGACGCTTCAGCGTCGCGTGCCAGCCGGCTTCCAGCCGAAAAGCGCCGATTTGACAAGCGCCTCACCGCGAATAAGATAGAGAAGTTGCCCTGCGGGCAAGGCCGAGAGGCTGAGCAGCAGGAGCATCCGATCCTTGAGAACTCAACAGCGTGCACTTGTCAAATGCCAAATAACCTCGTTCCAACTTCGGTTGGATAGAGATTCCTTTGGATCAAAGACCGGCCTTCGGGCCGGCAACGGATAGTCAGCAATGACATCCCTTTGGTCAGATCAAACTCGTTACCTCGACCTTATTCCGGTCGTCGTAGCAACATTCTTTTACGGAGAGTTTGATCCTGGCTCAGGATGAACGCTGGCGGCGTGCTTAACACATGCAAGTCGAACGGTGAAAGCGGAGCTTGCTCCGCTGGATCAGTGGCGAACGGGTGAGTAACACGTGAGCAACCTGCCCCGGACTCTGGGATAACAGCTGGAAACAGCTGCTAATACTGGATACGAGCTGCGAAGGCATCTTCAGCAGCTGGAAAGAACTTCGGTCTGGGATGGGCTCACGGCCTATCAGCTTGTTGGTGAGGTAACGGCTCACCAAGGCGTCGACGGGTAGCCGGCCTGAGAGG
>JAEXHA010000063.1 GCA_023450335.1 Actinomycetes bacterium
GGTCTTCGCAGCGAACGACCAGATGGCGCTCGGCGCCCTGCGCGCCCTGGCCGAGGCTGGCCGGGGCGTACCCGGCGACGTCAGCGTCGTAGGCTTCGACGACGTCGCCGACGCCGCTGATTACCACCCGCCGCTGACGACGGTCCGTCAGGACTTCGACGCCCTCGGCGCCGCGGCCGTGACGGCGCTGGTCGCCGCGATCGGCGGCCGCGACCAGACGAGCGTGGCCCTGGCCCCAGAGCTGGTGGTACGAAACAGTTCGGCACGGGCCTCGCGCTGAACCGGCTGCGTGGTTCGTGCCGTGACAGCACGCTGATGGCGCCTACGCCCGCCCCGCCCAGCGAGCCAGCCGCCGAATGACTTCGCGGTGCGAATCGGACTCGTACGAGCGCGTGTCGTGGCCGAGCCCGTCGTAGGCGACCCTGGCGGTGCCGGCCTCGCGCGTCCAGATCAGGGGATACCGCTGGCCCTCGAAAACGTGATCGGCCAGCACCTCGGACCGTCCGACCTGCTGCAGTCGGGAGTACCGCTCGTCCGACACTGTGAAGTCCTCGAGCCCGTCGGCCAGCGGGTGCCCGGGCAGAACCCGCACGGACGCGGCGTCTTCATACGGCGGGTGCATCGACACCTGCGGCAGCCAGACGGCGCCGAGCAGTGCCGCCCATTCCGGGTAGCCGCGCAGGCTCGCCGCCGCCGAATGCAGTGCGAGAATCCCGAGGCCCTGAGCCGTGGCATCCACCAGCCCCTGCTGCGACGCGGCGGGAGCCGGGTCGACCGCGTCTGCCCACGGGTCACCGGCGGCGACCACGAGCAGGTCGACGCCGTCCAGCGCGGTCATCGCGTGGTCGACGTCAGGGATGACCTGGACCGTCCAACCGTCGTCGGTGAGGATCTCGGCCACGCGGGCACCGACCTCGGCGAATGGATGCCACGGGTCGGCATACCGGCCCGTTCCGACGGCGATGAGGGCGCGCATGTCAGCTCGCCGCTCGGCGCGCTTCCCATCCCGAACGCACCATCTCGTCGACCGAGAAGCGGTTCCGCCAGTCCAGGTCGCGGGCGGCCAGCTCGCCGGTGGCGACGATGCGGTCGGGGTCGCCAGGCCGACGCGGCGAGATCTCGGGGGTGAAGTCGATGCCGGTGACGCGTGCCATGGCATCCATGATCTGCTTCACGCTCAGCCCGTTCTGCGAGCCGAGGTTGTAGGCCGGCTCGATCGCAGCGCCCGAGGCGAGGCGCTGCGCGGCCACGACATGCGCGGCGGCGATGTCGCCCACGTGCACGTAGTCGCGGACGTTCGTGCCGTCTTCGGTGTCGTAGTCGTCGCCGAAGATCTTCGGCGTGCGCCCGTCGATGAGCGCCTCGAACACGAGCGGGAACAGGTTGTGCGGGCTCGTGTCGTAGACGGCCGGGTCCGAGGACCCGACGACGTTGAAGTAGCGCAGCGACGTGTGCCGCAACGGAGCGTCGGTGTCGGCGGTGGCGACGGCCTGGTCGCGGATCAGCCACTCGCCGATGAGCTTCGACTCGCCGTAGGGCGAGGCCGGGCGCTTCGGCAGGTCTTCGGTGACCAGCGGCACGTCGGGGGTGCCGTACACGGCGGCCGACGACGAGAACACGATGTTCGCGACGCCCGCCTCGGCCATCGCCTCGAGCACCACGCGAATGCCCTCGACATTCTGCGCGTACGTGTGCAGCGGGCGCTGCACCGAGACGCCCGCGTACTTGTAGCCGGCGACGTGGATGACGCCCGTCACGCCGTGGTCGCGCAGTGTGCGGGTGACCAGTTCGCGATCGAGGATCGTGCCCTGCACGAACGGGATGCCGGTGGGCACGAACTCCGCGTGACCGCTCGACAGATCGTCGATGACCACCGGGTCGATGCCGGCGTTCGCGAGGGCGCGGACGATGTGCGCGCCGATGTATCCCGCGCCTCCTGTGACCAACCAGCTCATGCCGCTCCTCCGTCGCGTGTTGACGTCAACATGCTATCGCACCCGGTCAGTGTGCGACCGCCTGCCACGGTCCGCGGGCCCGCACCTGCACGCCGCCGAGGGTGAGCAGGTCTGCATCTGTGCGGGTCAAGCGCTCGGCGGCTGCGGCCGGCAGGGTGATGGTCGACGTGGATGCCAGGGGCAGCACGTGCAGCGTCACCTCCGAGTCCGCGGTGACGCCGGCGTCGACGAGCGAAACCGACCAGCGGGTACCGTCCCAGAACCGGTCGTCGACCGGACGGCCGTCCACCCGCAGCTGTGCGACGTCGCCGGCCCAGTCGATGTCGAGCACCGCGTCCTGCGCGGAGTCGGCCGCCCAGTCCGGCAGCGGCAGTGCGTACACCGCCGCGGCGCGATCGATGACGTCCCCGCCGGGCGCGCTGTGCCGTGCACCCGCGAACCCGTAATCCGCCGGTGCCGGGTCGGCTCGTCGCTCCACGATCGGAGCGATCTGTGCGTGCGGGGGCGTCGGGCCGGCTGGTACGACGCCGATCCAGGCGCGTGTCGCCGGATCGTACGTCGACACCGGTTCGCCGGCCGGGCCCGCACGACGCCGTCGCCGCCCCAGACCAGCTCGCCCGCGCTCAGCAGCAGACGCCGGGCACCGGCATCCCCGTCCTGCACCCACACCGGCGCGTCAGCCGGCAGCACGAGCACGTCGACGCTGCCGAGTCGTGTCGGTGCGAGGCCGGGCGTGAGAGCGTGCACCGTGCCGTCGACCGAGATCTCGGGGTCGATGCCGGCGGTCGCGATCAGCACCAGCGTCGGCACCGGGTCGGTGGCCGTCGCCGCACGACCGGGCGCCGGCAGCATGGTGAGCGCCGACGCGGTCGCCCAGTCGACGCGCGACCCGCCCAGAGCCAGGCCGATCGGCCAGCGGGCGAGGGTGCCGGCGGGTACGGTGACCGGCCGGGGCGGGAAGGTCACGGCCCCGGCATCCATCTCGACGCGCAGCTGCACTCCCGGAACGTCGGCGACCTGCTCGTGCGGCTGATGGTGCGAGATGATCGCGAAGCCCGAGGCGCCATCGGCGCGCAGCGCCCAGCGCAGAGTCTCGCGGTCGTCGAGGCCGGTCGGACCCTCGTCGGGCAGTGACGAGGTCATCTCGCCCAGCAGGTCGCCGAACGCGGAGAGGAAGGCGTGCTGCTCGCGCATCGGCGCCGCGGACGCCGCCAGGTCGCCGGACTGCCCGATCGGGGCGTGGAAGTCGTAGCCCAGCTCGGGCATGTCGTTGGGGTACCCGGTCGCCTGCGACTCCTGCATCGCGGGGGCGGGGTTCGTGCCGCCCACGTACATGAAGTAGCCCTGCCATGCCGAGCCGTTGCCGATCTTCACGTGTGCGAGTGCGGCGACGTCGCGGCCGGTCAGCACCGGGCGACGGTGGTAGGCGGTCGCCATGCCGCTGCCCAGCTCGCAGGTCGCCGGCGGAAAGCCGTGCAGGTCGGCGGCGGCGCTGGCCACGATGCCGGCATCGGCGAACCCTTGGGTGGCGCGCACGTCGGCGCCGACACCCGGGTCGTCCCAGTCGTGCGAGGGGAAGAAGTGTGCGCGGAAGGTGGGATGCCACGGCTCGCCCGGGTCGACCCAGAAGCCGTCGGCGTAGCCGCCGAACAGCGGGAAGACCTCGCCGTCGGGCAGTTCGGCCCCTCCCCACCCGGTGGCGGTCCACAGCGGCGCGGCGATGCCCGCCTCACGGGCCAGACGCTTGAGGGTGACGAGGTGCTCCGGCCGGTCGTACAGCTCGTTCTCCAGCTGCACGGCGATGACCGGCCCGCCCGGCTGTGCACGGCCGTCGAGTGCTTCGGCGAGCTGGCCGAACCATTCGCGCACGAGCGCGAGGTAGTGCGGATCGTCGCTGCGATGCTCGACGTCGGCCTGCTGCACCCAGTCGGGGAATCCGCCGTTGCGCGCCTCGCCGTGCACCCACGGGCCGATGCGGAGCGCCACGTCGAGTCCCGCCGCCGCGCACTCGTCGAGGAACGCGCCGACGTCGAGGTTGCCGTCGAAATGCGCGACGCCGCGGGCCGGGCTGTGGTGCAACCAGAACACGTAGGTCGACGCGACGGTGATGCCGCCGGCCTTCAGCTGCTGCAGCCGCTCGCGCCATCGATCGCGTGGCAGCCGGCTGTAGTGCAGCTCGCCCGAGGCGGGCACCCACGGCACGCCGTCACGCAGCACGGCGCGGTCGGTGCCGGTGAGGCCGCGCGCGGCCTCACCGGCGGTGGGCATGGGGGTGGGTGCGGCGGGGTGGGCCCAGCCGCGGTGTCGTACGGTCAGCATCAGCGGCCGCTCACAATCGCGTTGTCGAGTTCGTCGATGTCGACCCCGTCGCGCAATGCCCGGTTGGTCAGCAGCACCCAGGCTACGCCCGCGGTCGGATGCACCCAGAACTCGGTGCCCGACCAGCCGGCGTGCCCGTACACGTCGCGGTCGATGAGGCCGGGGGCGCGGCTGCGCAGGTTCCAGGTGAAACCCCAGTCCTGCCCGCGTTCGGCCGGGTACGGCTCGAGCCGCGGGATGTCGCCGGTCAGCGGCCTGCGCATCATGGCGAGCGTCGCCGGGTGCAGGATGCCGGTGTCGTCACCGGCGCCGATGCGCAGCAGCGCGGTGCCCAGCCGCAGCAGGTCGTCGGCACGGCCGGCCAGGCCGGCACCGGGATTGCGCTGCGCGGCGAAGCCGGTCATGTCGACGCCGGCGGTGGCCGCGTCGACGATCGGGTGGACGTCTGTGAGGTCGAGACTGAGGCCTTCGGCGCCGACCTCGGCCGCCCACGTGGCGACCTCGGCATCCCAGGTCGTGCCGGTGGCGTGCTCGATGAGCGCGGCGATGCCCGTGAACCCGATCGTCGAGTACCGCGAGGCGGACCCGGCGCCGAAGTCACGCCCGGCGGTGACCAGGGCGTCGGTCAGCGGGGTCGCCGTGTCGAGCGCGGGCTCCGGAATGCCGGATGTATGACTGGCGAGGTGCCGCAGACGCACGGTGTCGTCGCGGCCGGCGCCGAAGCCGGGCACCGCGGCCGACAGGGGCGTGTCGAGGGTGAGCAGGCCGCGCTCGATCGCCCGGGCGGCGGCGATGCCCACGAGGGGCTTGGTGATCGAGAACAGCGCGTATCGGTCGTCGGTGTGCGCGCCGCCGAACGCGTCGAGGGCGACGGTGCCGTCGGCGGTCGCGATGCCGAGCACGGCGGTGGGGAGCCGCTGTGCGGCGACGTGCCGGCGCACCCAGTCGAACGCGGCGGCGTAGGCCATCACTCCACCTCGTGGCCGAGGTCGGGGCGTGCGACGAACCGGGCGGTGGCGTCGGTCACGGCCTCGAGTTCGACGATGACGATGTGGTTCTCGCCGGCGCGGGTCACCGGGCCGGGCACGTAGAGGGTGCGCTGGGGCCCGCGGCGCCAGTACCGGCCGAGGAAGAACCCGTTGACCCAGGCGTACCCCTTGCCCCACCCGCGCGTGTCGAGGAAGAGGTCGGCCGGCTCGTCGAGGGTGAAGTTCGCGCGCAGCCCGACGGGGCCGGCTGCCCGGCCGTTCGCGATCACGTCGGCGGATGCCGGCGCATCGGTCACCGCCTGCCCGAGCGCGGACACATCGATCGTGCGCACGTGCCAGGGGCCGGCGACCGGCTCGCCGTCGATGCGCGGCGTGCCGATGATGCCCTTGGCCTCGCCGATCTTGGTGTCGTAGTTGACGCGGCCGGTCTCCTCGACGCGCAGGCGCACGTCGGTGCCGGCCGGCAGGACGAGGCTGTCGTCGCCGATCGTGCGCTGGATGATGCCGACCGGCTGCCGGTCGCGGGCGATCCAGGCATAGTCGCGGATCTCGGCGTCGAGCACGGCCGGAGTGTTGCGGGGCGTGGATGCTGTGTACTCCACGAGCGCGATGTCCGAGCCGAGGTCGTCCATCGTCGGCGGCGCGTCGAACACGCCCCGATCGGTGGCGACGAGCTCGAGCGGGTCGGCAACGGCCTCGAAGGTCGCGGTGAGGGTGGGCGCCTCGACCGGGGTGGGCAGCGGCTCGTCGGGCACCGGGGCGTGCTTGGCGATGACCTCGCGGAACGCGTGGAACTTGTCGGTCAGGTCGCCGGACTCGCTGATGGGGGAGTCGTAGTCGTAGCTGGTGACCAGCGGCAGGTATCGACCCGAGTCGTTGGCGCCGGCGGTGAGTCCGAAGTTCGTGCCGCCGTGGACCATGTAGATGTTGACCGAGGCGCCGGCGGCCAGCAGCCGGTCGAGGTCGGCGGCGCTGTCGGCGAAGGTCGTGGTGTGGTGCTTCTCGCCCCAGTGGTCGAACCAGCCGCACCAGAACTCCATGCACATGAGCGGGCCGGTGGGCTGGTGTTCGCGCAGGACGGCGAGGCGTTCGGCGATCCTGCCGCCGAACGAGCCCGTCTTGTGCAGCGCGGGGTGTGCGCCGCCAGTGAGCATGTGGGGGATCGGCTGGTCGACCTGGGTGAGCGGCACGGTGATGCCGGCCTCGCGGGTCACGGTGACGAGATGGTCGAGGTAGTCCTTGTCGGCGCCGTATGCGCCGTACTCGTTCTCGATCTGCACGAGGATGACGCTGCCGCCGCGGTCGATCTGCCGCGGGGCGATGATCGCGTTGACCTTCTCGAGGTAGGCGGTGACGTCGGCGAGGTAGCGCGGGTCGGCGCTGCGCAGCTTCATCGTCTTGTCGGCGGTGAGCCAGGTGGGCAGGCCCCCGTTGTGCCACTCGGCGCAGATGTAGGGGCCCGGGCGGACGATGGCGTGCAGGCCCTCTTCGGCGATGATGTCGAGGAAACGGCCGAGGTCCACGTCGCCGTCTTGCCGCCACTGGCCCTTCACCGGTTCGTGCGCGTTCCACGCGACATAGGTCTCGATCGCGTTCAGGCCCATGAGGCGCGCCTTGCGGATGCGGTCGCGCCACAGGTCGGGGTGCACGCGGGGGTAGTGCATGGCGCCGGAGATGATCTGATGCGGCTGGCCGTCGAGCAGGAAGTCGGTCTCGCCGATGAGAAAGCGGGATGTCACGCCCTCACCCTATCCGGTCCCGGCAAGCGTTTTCCCTGTCGACGAGCGCGCAGGTTCCCTGTCGGCGGGCGGTAGCCGGCGGCCGAGGCGCTGCGCGACGAAACTGATCGAGTCGGCGTCTCGCGCAGGGCTCGGCTGGATTGTGCCCGGTCGGTCGTCAGACCGAAGCAGCCAGTCGAGGGGCCGGCCTTAAGGCACCCGCAGCACACCGTTGCGGCGGTGGGGGAGCGTCGCGAGCGTCTCGTCGCGCAGCGGCGCGGGGAGCAATGCGGCGGGGGCGTCCTGGTAGACGACCGGCCGCAGGAACCGGCGGATCGCCGTCGCGCCCACCGAGGTGTGCAGGGAGGTCGTCGCCGGCCACGGGCCGCCGTGCTGCTGCGACCACGTCACCGCGACGCCGGTCGGCCAGCCGGCGAACAGCACGCGGCCGGCCCGGGCCTGCAGCAGCTCGAGCGTGTCGGTCACGTCGTCCCCGGCCTCGGCGTGCAGGGTCGCGGTCAGCGACCCCGGCACGGCGCGCAGTGCGCGGTGCAGGTCGTCGGCGGAGTCGTAGTGCACCAGCAGCGTGACCGGTCCGAACACCTCCTCCAGCAGCGCGTCGGAGCGGTCGGCCACCGCACCGGCATCCGTGGTCAGCACGATCGGCTGGGCGCCGTCAGCGGTCTCGGCGCCGCGGGCGATGATCTCGACCGACGGGTCGGCGACGAGGGCGTCGATCCCGGCGGGGAAGGATGCCGTGATGCGGTCGGTCAGCAGCGGCCCGCCCGCGGCATCCACCACCGCAGCGGCGACCGCCTGCGCGAAGCCGCCGTCGCGCGGCACGAACACGACGCCGGGCTTGGTGCAGAACTGGCCCACGCCGAGGGTGAACGAGCCGACGAGACCCGCCGCCAGCTCGGCCCCGCGGGCGGCCACCGCGGCGGCTGTGATCACGACCGGGTTCACACTGCCCAGCTCGCCGTAGAACGGAATCGGGTCGGGGCGACCGCTGGCCAGGTCGAACAGTGCGCGCCCGCCCGAGAGCGATCCGGTGAATCCGGCCGCCTGGATCGCGGGGTGCTGCACCAGTACGTTGCCGGCCTCGCGACCCTCGACGAGGGCGAGCGAACCGGCCGGGGCGCCGGCTGCGGTCAGCGCCGCGATCGCGACCTCCGCAATGCGGCGCGACAGCTCGGGGTGCCCCGAGTGCGCCTTGATGATGACGGGGTTGCCCGCCGCGAGCGCCGAGGCGGTATCGCCGCCGCATACCGAGAACGCGAACGGGAAGTTCGACGCCGAGAACACCGCCACCGGGCCCACGCCCACCAGCAGGCGCCGCAGTTCGGGACGGGGCGGCGTGGCCGAAGCGTCGGCATCGTCGACGGTCAGCTCGAGGTACGAGCCCTCTTCGACGACGGTGGCGAACAGGCGCAGCTGCCCGGTCGTGCGACCGACCTCGCCGGTCAGCCGGGTGGCGCCCAGCCGCGTCTCGCGATCCGCGATCTCCACGAGCTCGGCCGCGTGGGCGTCGAGCGCATCGGCCAGGGCGCGCAGCCAACCCGCCCGCGTCGTGGCGTCGGAGGTGCGCCAGATCGGCGCGGCGGCGACGGCCGCGGTGGTCAGACGGTCAAGTTCGGCGGTGCTCGTCGTCATCGTGGATCCTTTCGTCGGGTGAACAGGGTGGGGCGGGGCCCTCAGGCGAACCGCATTCCGAGTCCGTCGTGTGGCACGTCGGTCAGGCGGCCGTCGGCGATACGCACCGGCGACGCGTCGTCGAGCGCACCCAGGCTGCCGAATCCGGCATCCTCGACGTCCTCGACCATCGGCTCGGGCACGCCCGGCACCGCCCGCAACGTCAGGGCGATCTGACCCGATAGCTCGGGCAGCAGGTGCGGGTGCACCGCGGCGCCGTACTCGGCGGCGATGGCCGCGATGCCGAGGAACGGGGTGAGGCCCCCGACCCGCACGATGTTCGGCTGCACGATCTGGGCGGCCCCGGTGCGCAGGAAGTCATCGAAGCGGTACACGTTGTGCAGGTTCTCGCCCACGGCGATGGGGATGCCGCTCGAGGCGCCGAGCCGCTTGGCCAGCTCAGTGTGCCCGTGCAGGTCGTCGGCCCGCAACGGCTCCTCGATCCACGCCGGCGCGACCTCGGCGAGCACCTCGAGGCAGGCGGTCGCCCGGTCCAGCTCCCACCGTTGGTTCGCGTCGATCATGAGGGCGCGGTCGGGGCCGATCACCTCGCGCACGGCGCGCATGCGGTCGAGGTCCTCGGCGACGTCGGGCTTGCCGACCTTCACCTTCACGGCGTCGAAGCCGGCCGCCACCCAGCGCTCGGCCTGCGCGACGAGCTCGTCGATCGTGTAGTGCAGATTGACGCCGCTGCCGTAGGCGCGCACGCTTTCGCGCTGCCGACCGAGGAAGCCGCTGAGGGAGGTGCCGGCCACGCGGATCTCGGCATCCCACAGCGCGAGGTTCAGACCGGCCATCGCGATGGTGGTGATCCCGCCGCCTCCGGCCTCGTGCAGGTGCTGCCACAGCGGGAGCCATTCCGAGCCCGGGTCGGCCGGCCGCCCGATCGCGAACGCCGGGATGTCGTGCTGCAGCAGCGCGTGCACGGCTTCGGCGCCGATCTGCGGCGTCCAGGCAAAGCCCCAACCCTCGGCGCCGTCGCTGCGCACGACATGCGTCGCGATGACGCCGACGCTCGTCACGTCGGCGCCCCACGGCCGGGTGAGCGGCACGCGGATCAGGCGGGCGTCGAAGGCGGCGATGGTGCTCACAGCAGCGCGCGTCCAGTCTCGAGGATCTCGGCCAGTCGGCGTTCCTGGTCCGGTGTCGGGTCGACCAGCGGCGCACGGACGCTGCCCACCGGCAGGCCGCCCAGCCGCAGCCCGGCCTTGATGAGTGACACTCCGAACCCGGGCGTCTCGTCGCGCAGTGCGACCAGCGGCGTGTAGAACGCGTCGAGCAGGTGGAGGCGACGGGCTTCGTCGCCGTCGATGTACGCGCGGTAATACGCGTTCGCCACCTCGGGGATCATCGCGAATGCGGCCGACGAGTACAGCGGCATCCCGATGCCCCGGTACGCCGCCTGCGTCAGCTCGGCGGTCAGCAGGCCGTTGAACAGCGAGAAGTCGTCGCGGCCGGTCTCGGCGATCGCGCGCACGATCAGCTGCGCGGCGCCGATGTCGCCGGCTCCGTCTTTGAAGCCCACGACCTTCGGGTTCTGGGCCAGACGACGCATCGAGTCGGCCGTGAACTGGGCGTTGGCGCGGTGGTAGACGATGACCGGCAGGGTGGATGCCACAGCGACGGCCTCGATGTAGGCGACCAGACCGTCCTGCGTCCCGCCGACCAGGTACGGCGGCAGGACGAGCAGCGCGTCGGCTCCGGCATCCGCCGCCGACTGCGCCACCTGGCGCGCGTGGCCGAGGGGGCCTCCCGCGCCGGCGATGACGGGGACGGCGCCGGCCACGGTCGCCACGGCGGTGCGCACGACGGTGCCGACCTCGTCGGCACTCAGCGCGTGGAACTCACCGGTACCGCACGCAGGGAAGATGCCGCCGGGGGAATGCTCCAGCCGCGACGAGATGTGGGCTGCCAGCACGTCGGTGTCGACGCGGTCGGCGGCGTCGAACGGCGTGACCGGGAAGAAGAGGATGCCGGTGAAGTTCATGCGTTCGCGTGCTTTCTCTCAGAGGGGGTGGATGCCGGGGTGACGGCCCCGGGGCCTTCGGCGATGCCCAGTGCGGTGCGCCAGTCGTGGGCCGGCGCCCAGCCGAGCAGGCGGCGTGCCTTCGCGTTCGAGAACGCCGAGGCGGTGCCGGTGAGCACTGCCGCGACCTCGTCGGTGCCGGGGAAGAAGCGCGGCACGAGGTCGGCGAGCGGCTCTCGTGCAAGGGCGTCGTCGGCGGCGACGAAGAACGTCTCGGCGTTGGGGATCTCGGGCAGCGCGTCGAGCAGCCGGTCGCAGAATGCGGCGACGTCGCGCGCGTCGACGTAGTTGAAGACCGCGGGCGCCGACAGCGCAGGGTCGTCGAGGCGTTCGCGCACGGTGTGGCCCTGCTGGGTCGGGGCGCCTGCCCACTCCTCGGGGGCGATGACGTAGCACGGGCGGAATGCCGCGAGCCGCACCGTGTCGCCGGCCTGTCGCGCGTACATCCGCAGCGACTGCTCGATCAGGTGCTTCGACAGGGCATATGCGTTCCACGGCATAGGCGGCGTGTCCTCGTCGAGCGGGAACCGCTCGGGCGCCCACCCGGTCGGAGCTCCATAGCCCAGCACCGTCGGGCTGGACGCGGCGACGATCTTCGGGATGCCTGCGGCCACGCCGCCGCCGAGCACCGACATCGCCAATCCGGCGTTGGTGCGCATGATGACGTCTTCGGGGGCGCTGAAGGGCACCGCGATGGCGGCGAGGTGGATGAGCGCGTCGGCCTGCGCATCCGCGAGGGTGCGGGCCGTGGCATCCGCGTCGCACAGGTCGACGGCGATCTGCGCCACGCCTTCCAACTCGGGTGCGTCGGACACGGCGCGGTCGAGTGACACGATCTCGTGGCCGGCCGAGGCGAGGCCGGCCACGAGGCTGCGGCCCAGGCGTCCGGCGCCGCCGGTGACGACGACGCGGCTCATGCCGGCTCTCCGATCGGGTGCGACAGCGAGTGGATGCCGAGGTCGGCCACCCGCACCGGCAGGCCCGTCGCGAGCGATCGGTTACCGGCGATGCCCACCGCAATCGAGTGCACGCCGTCGGTCCAGTCCGCCGGCCGCGCGAGCGGGTCGTCGCCCGGGCCGACGAACACGTCGCGCAGCAGCAGGGCATCACCGCCGCCGTGACCGCCTGCACCGTTCACGATCGGCACCTCGACGGCCTCTTCCCAGTGCCGCTGCACGAGCAGCCGCTCACCGCGGGGACGCAGTGCTCCGGCATCCATCGCCGTCGTCGCGCTCGGGTCGATCACCGGATGCAGGCCCTCGTCGACGAGCACCGCGCCGCGTTCGACCACCTCGAGTTCGGCGCGGCCGAGCGTGCCGTTGACGGCGACCCGGTAGCCCTCCCACGGGGCGTGGGCGTTGAGCGAATAGGACAGCGTGGCGCCCGAGGCGTAGTCGACGACCAGGGCGAGGTTGTCTTCGATGGTGATGCCCGGGCCGAACACGTCGCGGTCGCGCAGGTAGCCGTCGTGCCCTTCGGCGTCGAGGTAGAGGGCCTTCAGTCGCGGGTCGTCGCGCAGGTCGAGCTCGAACGCGTCGTGCGATCCCTCGTGGGTACCGCGGTCGGGGCGGTCGGTGAGACCGCGGACCGCGGCGTTCTCCGCACCGTAGAAGCGCAGCCCGCCGCTGGCGAACACCCGCTCTGGGGTCGACCGGAGCCACCAGTTGACCAGGTCGAAGTGGTGGCTCGACTTGTGCACGAGCAGCCCGCCGGAGTGCTGCTTCTCGCGGTGCCAGCGGCGGAAGTAGTCGGCGCCGTGCTTGGTGTCGAGCATCCACGAGAAATCGATCGAGGTGACCTGGCCGATCGTGCCGTCCTGGATCACCTGGCGCAGCGCGCTGTTGCGCGGCGAGTACCGGTAATTGAAGGTCAGCACGACCTGGCGGCCCGTGCGCGCCACGGCATCCTCGATCGCGGCGGCGCCGGCGGCGTCGATCGTGAGGGGTTTCTCGACCACGACGTCGGCCCCGGCATCCAGCGACCGGACGATGAGCTCGGCGTGCAGGTCGTCGCGTGCGCAGACGATGACGCGGTCGATGCGCTCGGCAGCGATGAGCTCTTCGAGTCGGTCGGGGTGCCAGGTCGTGGGTGCGGGGCGGCCGGCGGCGGTGACGCGCTGGACGTAATGCGCGGCGCGGACTGGATTCGGCTCGCAGACGGCGACCAGCTCGGCGCGGTCGGCGTAGGTGTCGATGAGCGCGTCCACGTACATCTGCGCGCGGTGGCCGGCGCCGACAAGGGCGTACCGAGTGGATGCCATGATTCTCTCCACCTGTGTCAGGAAACGTTTTCTCAGGGTAGCACGCCGTGTCGGCGGTGCGCCCTCGATGCGCCTGACCCGAATCGCGGGTGGGTGGCGCCGGCATCCACCTATCGGGGCAGGCGAGCGCCCCGCAGGCGTGCGGTCAGGAGGTCGGAGCCGCGGCGGTGCTGCCGCGGACGACCACCTCCGGGGTGAGCACGAGAGACGGGGAGGCGGCGTCGCCGGTGAGCAGTGCGCTCATCGCGGCCCAGGCGCGACGTCCGAGCTCGGCCGCCGGCACGGCGGCGGTCGTCAGCGGCGGAGAGGTGTACCGGGCGAACGGAATGTCGTCGAAGCCGGCGATCGACACGTCCTCCGGCACGCGCATGCCGCGCGCGGTCACGGCCGAGAGTAGGCCCATCGCCACGAGGTCGTTGAAGGCGAGGACGGCGGTGACCCCGGCGGCCAGCACGGCGCCGGCAGCCTCGGCGCCGCTGTCGAAATCGACGCCCGTGGGGATCTCGATGATCTCGAGGTCGGGGTGCGCGGCGCGCGCCTCGGCCTGCGCGGCCTGCCGGGCGGCGCCCGACGCGCTGCCGGCCACACCGGAGAGGAAAGCGATGCGGCGGTGCCCGAGCCCGTACAGGTGGGCGACGAGGTCAGCCATCGCCGAGCGGTAGTCGGCGGCCACCGTCGGCGCCTCCGGCTGCGGCGGCCGGTTGATCACGACGGCCGGGGCCAGGGCCGGCAGCAGCGCGGTCAACTCGTCCTGGGCCATGCGCGGCGCGCACAGGATAACGCCGTCGGTGCGGCGCCGCGTCGTGGTCGCCAGGCCGGGCTCCTTGTCCACCTGCTCGGCGGTGTCGGCGATGAGCACGTGGTAGCCGTCTTCATCCGCCGCACGGCTGAGGCCGCGCAGAATCGCCTGGAACGTCGGGTTGGCAAGGTCGGGGATCACCACCGCGACGGTCTGCGTCCTGCCGAGCACGAGACTGCGTGCGAGCGGATTCGCGGTGTAACCGAGCTCAGCCGCGATCGCGCGCACGCGCTCGGCCAGCGCCGGATCGACCGTCGGGTTGTCGTTCATGACGCGTGACACCGTCGACAGTGAGACGCCGGCGGTGCGCGCCACATCGGTGATCGTCACCCGTGGGGACTTCCTGGCCATCCGGACTCGCTCTCGCTCGTCCCGCCATACTATCGAGAAAGCGTTTTACGACAGGAGTGTCCGGATGCCGCCTTCCGCCGCCGATCGACTGCTCAAGCAGCAGCGGCTCGCCGCCGTCCGCGGTGACGGCCCCGCGCTGCTGCTCACCTCGCACGAGGCGATCGCCTGGTACCTCGACGGTGTCCGCACCCATGTGTCGCTCGCCGGGCCGCCCGTGCTCGCCGTCCGCGCGGCCGCCGACGGCGACACCCTGTACGTCGCCGCCAACGAGGCCGACCGGCTGATCGCCGAAGAGCTCCTGCCCGACGACGCCGCCCGCATCGTGGCGGTGCCGTGGCAGACGCCGCCGGCGGTGGCCGCAGCGGCGGCCGGGCCGCACATCGCCGAGTCCGAGATCGTCTCCGCGCTGCGCGCCGCGCGGGCGAGCCTGCTGCCGGCCGAGGTCGACCGGTACCGTGCGCTGGGCCGCGAGACCGCCGAGGCGCTGACCGATGTCGCGGGGTTTCTCACCCCGGCATCCACCGAGCGCGAGACGGCGGCTGCGCTGGCGGGCGCACTGGTCGCCCGTGGCATCGATGCCCTCGTCATCCTCGTCGCCGGGGCCGGGCGGCTGGCCCACCGGCATCCACTCCCCACGACCGAGCCGCTCGGTGCGCGCGCCATGCTCGTCGTATGCGGACGCCGGCACGGCCTCATCGCCAACGCGACGCGATGGGTGGGCGATGCCGGAGCCGACGACGCGCGGATCCTCGAGGTCGAGGCGGGGTACTTCGCGGCGACCCGCCCCGGCGCACGGCTGAACGAGACCTTCGCAGCCGGCTGCGCGGCCTACGCGGCCGCCGGATTCGACGCCGAGGAATGGCGGCGGCACCATCAGGGCGGGCCGACCGGGTATGCCGGGCGCGACCCGCGGGCGACGGCCGAGACGATGGATGCCGTGGTCTCGCACCACGCGTTCGCATGGAACCCCAGCGCGCCCGGTGCCAAGGTCGAAGACACCGTGCTGGTCACCGATGCCGGCGTGGAGGTGCTCACGCTCGACCCGCGCTGGCCCGCCACCTCCCACGCCGGCCTGCCGCGCCCCGCTGCCCGCCCGTTCGGCTGATTCGCCCGCGTGCCGCGTGCCCCGCCGTTCGGGTGCCCGGCGGTTCGGGTGCGCGCCCGCCCGGCTGCCCCATCCACCCGCCGACGTGATCCGAGCCACCTCACCAAATGCGGAGAATCGCGCGAAGTTCGGATCCGATCCGGGGTTTCGGTCCGCAGTTCGCGCGAAAGTCCGCAGTTCTTGCAGCGTGCCCGCGGGCGGCGCCGCGGGGTAGCATGGCACCGTGCCCCGGATAGCGCTTTCCCGCCTTCCCGACCTCATCAACGGTGATCACCCCGCGCGGTCGGTGCTGCGGCTGCTCGCGCGGCGGCCTGGGCGCATGGCCCTCGCGATCCTCGCGTTCGCGATGAAAGAGATCCCGATGTGGTTCCTCCCGGTGGTCACCGCCGCCGTCATCGACATCGTGGCGACCGGCGGCGAGGTCAGTGCAGTGCTGTGGTGGTTCGCCCTGGCCGCGGCGCTGCTGCTGCAGAATTACCCGAACCACATCCTCTACACGCGCAGCTTCATGACCGTGGTGCGCGACACCGGCGCCGACCTGCGCAACGCCCTCGCGGCGCGGCTGCAGAGCCTGTCGATCGGCTACCACACCCGGGTGAGCTCCTCGATCGTGCAGACCAAGGTCGTCCGCGACGTCGAGAACGTCGAGCTGATGCTGCAGCAGTTCACCCACCCGCTGCTGTCTGCCACCGGCGGGCGCTACGCGAAGCTGCACCTCACCCAGACCGGACTCGCCTGACAGGCCGAACACTCGCTCGCCCCGGCCACGACCCCGCCCACCCCGCCTGACACCCCAAGGAGCACCATGACGAACGCCACGACCCCGCCGCTGCGGTCGGCGATCATCGGCACCGGCGGCATCGCCCACGCTCACGCCGCGGCCCTGAACGACCTCGCCCCACGCACCGCCCTGACCGCCGTCGTCGACCTCGACGCCGAGCGCGCCCGGGCCTTTGCCGCACGGTTCGCCCCCGGCGCCGCGGTCTACCCCACCACAGCCGCACTGTTCGCCGCCGAAACGCTCGATCTCGTCCACATCTGCACGCCGCCGCAGACCCACGTGCCGCTGGCGATCGACGCGCTGCGCGCCGGCGTACCCGCCCTGATCGAGAAGCCCACGGCGCTGAGCCTGGCCGAGATGGACGAGCTCGTCGCCGTGTCCGACGCGACCGGGGTGCCCGCGCTCACGGTCTTCCAGCACCGCTACGGCGCCGCCGCGCAGCGGCTGATCGGCCTCGTCCGCGACGGCGCCCTCGGCCGCCCGCTCGTCGCCACCTGCGAGACGCTGTGGCACCGCGGCCCCGAGTATTTCGACCTGCCGTGGCGCGGTCGATGGGACGTCGAGGGCGGCGGGCCCACGATGGGCCACGGCATCCACCAGTTCGACCTGCTGCTGGCCGTCCTCGGGCCCTGGTCGAAACTGACGGCGCTCGCGGCGCGCCAGCTGCTGCCCACCGACACCGAGGACGTGTCGATGGCCCTCGTCGAGTTCGACAACGGGGCCCTGGCCACCGTCGTCAACTCGATCGTCTCGCCGCGTGAGACCTCACGCCTGCGGTTCGACTTCGAGCGAGCCACGGTCGAGGTCACCCACCTCTACGGCTACGCGGACGCGGACTGGACCTTCACCCCCGCACCCGGTCAGGAGCATCTCGCCGACCTGTGGCCGGCCCCGGCGTCCGACGCCCGCAGCGGCCATCGCGACCAGATCGCGGCCATCGTCGATGCGCTCGCCGAAGGCCGAAAGCCAGGGGTGGATGCCGGAGACGCACGCCGCACGCTCGAACTGGCCGCCGCGACCTACGCCTCGGCCTTCCGCGGCCGTCCGGTCAGGGCCGGCGAGCTGTCCGGCGACGACCCGTTCGTCCGCTCGATGGATGGCGGCGCCGTGCCGTGGCATCCTCACAAGACACCGCTCGAACCGGCCGTCGCCCAGCCGGACCCCGCCCACCACGAAGGAGCTCGCGCATGACCCTCGCCGTCGATCACACCGCGTCGACATTCGCCGTCCGCGACGGTGAGGTCAAGCTGCTGCGGTACGTGTTCGTGCCCGATTCGCCGCAGCTCGAATCGCCCAAGCCCTATCTCGACCCGCTGCGCACGCGGGCCGGCCGCGTGGTGAGCCTGTTCCGCCCGTGGGACCACGTGTGGCACAAGGGCATCGCCTGGTCGCTGCCGGTCGTCGACGACGAGAACTTCTGGGGCGGCCCCACCTATGTCGCCGGCCGTGGTTACGTGCAGCTGCCCAACGACGGTACGCAGGCCCATCGCGACGTCGTGGCCGTCGACGAGGGCGAGACGGCCCGGTTCGCGCACGACCTCGAGTGGATCGCCGAAGACGGGCGGCGCATGTTCACCGAGCGGCGCACGCTGACCGCACGCGTGCTCGACGCCGCCGCGTGGGCGCTGACCTTCGACACCGCGATGACCAACGTCACCGACCGCCCGATCGTCATCGGCTCGCCCACGACCAAGGGCCGCGACAACGCCGGCTACGGCGGCCTGTTCTGGCGCGGCCCGCGCTCTTTCACCGACGGCACGCTCGTCACCGAGCACGGCACCGGCACGGGGTCGGACGTCCGCGGACAGCGCCACGAGTGGATGGGCTTCGCCGGACGGCACGACCAGGTCGACGCCACGTCGCTGCTGGTCATGGTCGACGCGGCCTCCAACCCCCACCACCCGCCGCAGTGGTTCGCCCGTTCCGAAGAGTTCGCGGCGCTGAATCCCGCGCCGTTCTTCAGTGACGAGTTCACGATCGGCCCCGGCGACACCGCGACCTTCCGCTACGCGGTCGGCATCGCGGACGCGGACGAGAACGCCGCCGCGGCACTCGCGGCGCGGCTGCGGGTGCTGCTGTGATCTTCCCCGGCGGCGTGGCCGTCACCGACCTGCAGGTGTACGACTGGGAAGCGGGCGATGGATGCCGGGGCGGCACGCCTCATCTCCACACCGCGTCGAGTGAGGGATACGTCGTGACGGGTGGCACCGGAGCGGTGCAGACGCTGTCGGCCGCCGGCTTCGAGGAGCACGCGCTGGAGCCGGGGGAGATTGTCTGGTTCACGCCCGGCACCGTGCACCGGCTCGTCAACGACGGCGACCTGCGGCTGCTCGTGGTCATGGCGAACGCGGGCCTGCCCGAGGCCGGCGATGCCGTCTTCACCTTTCCCGAACACGTGCTCGACGACCCCGCCGCATACGCGGCCGCGGCGACGATTCCCGCCGCCGACGGGCGGAGCGGCGCGGGCGCACCCGACGCCGACGGGCAGTCTGGCAGAGAGTCGCCCGACGCCGGCGGGCGTTCTGGCGCGGCGTCACGCGC
>JAEXHA010000101.1 GCA_023450335.1 Actinomycetes bacterium
TGTAGGGAGACAGGGTCGGGGGGGGGGCGGCGTGGGGTGGGGGGTGCGGGGGGTGTGGCGGTGCTGCCGGGGCGGTACCGGCGGGGTGGTGCCGTGTCCCACTAAGTGCGGGATGCCGGGGTGTGAACCCACCAGTAGTGAGACACGGTAGCGGCGGTGCCGCCGGAGGTGTGGCGGTGCCGCCGGGGCAGTACCGCCGGGCGGGTGGCATGTCCCACTAGGTGCGGGATGCCGGGGTGGGAACCCACCAGTAGTGGGACACGGCGGCGGCGCCGCCAGAGCGGTACCGCCCGCCGGGGCACCCCGGCGGGCGGGGCACCCCGGCGGGGCGGGTCAGCCGCGGGCGCCGAGCAGGTGCTCGGTGGCCAGCTGCTGCAGGCGGACGAAGCCGAAGCCCTTGCCGCCGAGGTAGGCGTCGGCGTCGAAGTCCTCGTAGGCCGAGCGGTCGGCGAGGAAGTCGTCGTAGGTCTCGCCTTCGCTCAGGGTCGGAACCGACAGCTCGTCGACCTTGGCCGCGGCGAGCGCCTCCTGCACCTCGGGGTCGGCGCGGAAGGCCGCGGCGCGCTCCTTGAGCAGCAGGTAGGTGCGCATGTTCGCGGCGGCCGATTCCCACACGCCGTTCTCGTCCTCGGTGCGGCTGGGCTTGTAGTCGAAGTGGCGCGGGCCGTCGTAGGCCGGCACCCCGCCGGGGCCGCCGTTCTCCAGCAGGTCGACGAGCGCGAACGCGTTGTGGAGGTCGCCGTGGCCGAACACGAGGTCCTGGTCGTACTTGATGCCGCGCTGACCGTTGAGGTCGATGTGGAAGAGCTTGCCGTGGTACAGCGCCTGGGCGATGCCGGCGGCGAAGTTCAGGCCCGCCATCTGCTCGTGGCCGACCTCGGGGTTCAGACCGACCAGCTCGGGGCGCTCGAGCGAGTCGATGAACGCGATCGCGTGGCCGAGCGTGGGCAGCAGGATGTCGCCGCGGGGCTCGTTGGGCTTGGGCTCGATCGCGAAGCGGATGTCGTAGCCCTTGTCGGTGACGTAGTCGCCGAGCAGGTTGACGGCCTCGCGGTAACGCTCGAGTGCGGCGCGGATGTCCTTGGCCGAGTCGTACTCGGCGCCCTCGCGGCCGCCCCACATGACGAAGGTCTTGGCGCCCAGCTCGGCACCGAGGTCGAGCTGGCGGAACACCTTGCGCAGCGCGAAGCGGCGCACGTCACGGTCGTTCGAGGTGAAGCCGCCGTCCTTGAAGACAGGCGCCGAGAACAGGTTGGTGGTGACCATCGGGACGATCAGGCCGGTGTCGGCCAGGGCGCCCTTCAGGCGGTCGATCTGCGTCTGGCGCTCGGCGTCGGTCGAACCGAAGGCGAACAGGTCGTCGTCGTGGAAGGTGAGACCGTACGCGCCGAGCTCGGCGAGCTTCTCGACGGCGTGGACGACGTCGAGCGCGGGCCGGGTCGGGCCGCCGAACGGGTCGGTGCCGTTGTACCCGACAGTCCAAAGACCGAACGAGAACTTGTCTGCGGGAGTGGGAGTGAGCATGACGCTCCTTTACGCGAGCTGCGGGAATTGTTGTGTACCACAACCTATAACACTTCGGGCGATCCGTCCACTGCGTTCCGGCATCGTTCAGGGCATGGTCTGCAGCGTGACGCGATCAACGTCGACGATGCCGTCACCCACGGCCAGCACGCCGATCCAGCTGCCCACGACCATGCTCGGTCGACCCGAGGCGAGCGGGCGCAGATCGGCCTCGCCTAGGGCGGGGATGGATGCCGGTGGGCACCGGCCGGGACAGGGATGGATGCCGGCGGGCCCGGCCGCACCGGGTGGGGACGGATGCCGGCGGGCGGCGTGGACGGGGATGGATGCCGGTGGGCGGCGGCCGGGACAGGGATAGATGCCGGCGGGCGGCGGCCGGGACGGGGATGGATGCCGGTGGGCGGCGGCCGGGACGGGGATGGATGCAGGCGGGCGGCCGCACCGGCAGCGGTCAACGGGAGTGCGGCGCGGCGGTCGACGCACGGACCGCGATGGTCATGGTCGCGGCATCGGGCACGCGGAGGGTCTGTCCCGAGGCGCCCTCGATGCGCTCGTGCAGCAGGGCGACGGCGTTCTCGCCGAACGTGCGCAGGTCGGCGCCGACGCTCGTGAGAGGGGGGGAGGCCAGCCCGGCCACGAAGGTGTCGTCGAAGCCGACGAGACTCAGATCGGTGGGCACGCTGACGCCGTGCTCAGCCCAGCGGGCCAGCAGCCCGAGGGCCACGAGGTCGTTGTAGGCGAGCACCGCGGTGACATCGTGGGCGAGCACGGCGGCCGCGGCGGCACGGCCCCCGGTCGCGTCGGGCGCATAGCCGCCCACGCGGGTCACCGTCACGCCCGGCCGCGCCGCGACGGCATCTTGGATGCCGCGCCAGCGGCGCCCCTCCGACCATGCGCTGCCGGGCCCGCCGACGTAGGCGAGGGCGCGGTGCCCCAGATCGACCAGGTGCCCGACGGCGGCGTCGGCGCCGGAGGACTCGTCGATCGTGACGGTGGGCGTGGCCGTGCCGGGCAGGCTGCGGTTGATCAGCACGCAGGTCGTCGCGGCCACCGCCTCGGCCAGACGCGCGTCGGACAGCCGCGACGAGGCGAGGATCATGCCGTCGACCTGGGGGCCGAGAGCCGCGATCTCTTCGAACTCGACCTCGGCGTCTTCGGTCGTGTCCACGACCACCAGGCCGTACCCGCGGGCGCGGGTGCTGGCCTGCGCCCCCTTGGTCAGCGACGCGAAGTAGGGGTTCTCGATGTCGGGCACGACCAGCGCGATGGCGCCGGTGCGGCCGCGGCGCAGACTCGCGGCGGCGCGATTGGGCCGGTAGCCCAGGTCGCGGACGGCCTCCAGCACCCGCTGCCGCGTGTCCTCCGACACCCGGTGCGGCGCGCGCAGCGTCCGCGACACCGTGGCGATCGACACGCCCGAACGGTCTGCGACATCATGAACGGTCACCATCTGCCACGTCCCCCTTGCTCGTGCTCCGCACCGATTCTGCCCGACTGCCTGCGACCACGCGCCGATGACACTACGATAATAACGTTTACATTCCAGGAAGGGAGCGACATGGCCGTCACCCCCGGATCGTGGGAGCTGCACCCCGATCGGGCACTGCCCGCCGACACCGGCACCCGCGCCATCGCCCGGCGCATCCTCGACACCACGGCACACCTGCCCATCGTCTCGATGCACGGCCACGTCGAGGCCGAGCTGCTGGCCGACGACCTGCCCTTCGCCGACCCGGCGAGCCTGCTGGTCACCCCCGACCATTACCTCGTGCGCATGCTCGTCTCGCAGGCGCACACCCCCGGAGCCGTGCGCGACGCGGGGGTGCGCACCGTCGCCGACCTCGGCGTCGGCGGCCCCGGCGCCGGCGCAGAAACCGACCCTCGCACCATCTGGCGTCGCTTCTGCGCGGGCTGGCCGGCACTGCGCGGCACGCCCACCCGGCTCTGGCTCGAGCACGTGCTGCTCGAGGTGTTCGGTGCGCGGCACCGGCCCTCGCCCGAGACCGCAGACGCGCTCTACGATCACCTCGCCCAGCGACTGGCCCGCCCTGAGTATCGCCCGCGCGCCCTGTTCGAACGGTTCGGCATCGAGCTACTGGCCACGACCGATGCCGCCACCTCGTCGCTGGCCGCTCACGCGCGGCTCGCCGCCGACGGCTGGGGCGACCGTGTCATCCCCACCTTCCGCCCCGACGCCCTGCTCGAACCGGGCCGGGCCGGGTGGACGACCGAGCTCGCGGCCCTCAGCGACGTCAGCGGCCTCGATGCGTTCGGCTACGACCGCTTCCTCGAGGCGATCCGGCAGCGGCGGGCCGCGTTCATCGGCGCCGGCGCGCGGGCGAGCGACCACGGCCACCTGAATGTCGAGATGACGCCGCTGCCCGACGCCGAGGCCCGTCGCCTGTTCGACCGCGCGCTGCGCGAGCCCCTCGACGATGCCGCCGCCGCGGCGATGACGTCGCATCTGCTGTTCCAGATGGCCGCCATGTCGGCCGATGACGGGCTGGTCATGCAGGTGCACACCGGCGTGCTGCGCGACCACGACCGGGGTGCCGCCGCGCGCTTCGGCCCCAATATCGGCTATGACATCCCCGTGCGCGCCGAGTACACCCGCGCGCTGCGCCCGGTGCTCGAAGCGTTCGGCCACGACCCCGGATTCCGGCTCATCGTGTTCACCGTCGACGAGACCGTGTACTCGCGCGAACTCGCGCCGCTGGCCGGCGCCTACCCTGCGCTGCGGCTGGGCGCGCCGTGGTGGTTCCTCGACGCACCCGAGGCCATGCGCCGGTTCCGCGAGGCGACGATCGAGACGGCCGGGCTGCGCAACACCAGCGGGTTCGTCGACGACACGCGTGCGTTCTGCTCCATCCCGGCCCGCCACGATCTGTCACGCCGGGCCGACGCGGCCTACCTCGCGCGCCTGGTCGCCGAACACCGGCTCGATCTCGACGAGGCGCTGGATGCCGCCCACGACCTGGCTTATCGCCTCGCGGTCGACAGCTATCCGCGTCCGCCGGTTCAGGATGCCAGGGCATGACCGCGCTGATCCGCTCGGCCGAGGTGCTCATCACGAGCCCTTCCCGCAACTTCGTCACGCTGCGCATCACGACCGACGACGGCGTGGTGGGCCTGGGCGATGCGACTCTCAACGGACGTGAGCTGGCGGTCGCCTCGTACCTCGAAGACCACGTCGCACCCCTGCTGGTCGGCCGCGACGCCCGTCAGATCGAAGACACCTGGCAGCTGCTGTTCCGCGGCGCGTACTGGCGGCGCGGCCCGGTCACCATGACCGCCATCGCGGCCGTCGACATGGCGCTGTGGGACATCGTCGCCCGCATGGCGGGGATGCCGGTGTACCAGCTGCTGGGCGGGGCCTCGCGCACCGGCATCCCCTGCTATGCGCATGCCTCGGGCGGTGACCTCGAGGCGCTGTTCGATGCCATCCGCGAACGGCAGGAGGAGGGCTTCGCGGCGATCCGGCTGCAGACCGCCGTGCCGGGAATGGGCACGGTCTACGGCGTGCAGGCCGGTGCCGCGCGCGGCCAGAAGTATGCGTACGAGCCCGCCACGCGCGCGCAGCTGACCGTCGAGGGTGGCTGGGACACGCGTGCGTACCTGACGCACCTGCCCGGCGTGTTCGAGGCGGTGCGCGCCGAGTTCGGCCCCGGCCCCCAGCTGCTGCACGACGCCCACCACCGGCTCACGCCGATCCAGGCTGCCCGACTGGGCAAGCAGCTCGAGCCGTACGACCTGTTCTGGCTCGAGGACGTCACCCCGGTGGACAACCCCGAGGCGCTGCGGCTCGTGCGTCAGCACACCACGACGCCGCTGGCGATCGGCGAGGTGCTCACCAGCACGTGGGATTTCCGCACTCTCATCCAGGAGCAGCTCATCGACTACGTGCGCGCCTCGGTCACCCACACCGGGGGTATCACGCACCTCAAGCGCCTGTTCGAGTTCGCCGCGCTGTATCAGGTCAAATCCGGCAGCCACGGCCCCACCGACATCTCCCCCGTCGGCATGGCGGCGGCGCTGCACGTGGGGCTCGCGATCCACAATCTCGGTATGCAGGAGTACATGGCGCACCAGCGCGTCGTGGGCGAGGTGTTCCACACCTCCTACACGTTCACCGGCGGACTGCTGCACCCCGGCGACGCGCCGGGCCTGGGCGTCGCCTACGACGACGCCGCCGCCGCCCGCTTCGCCTACGAGCCCGCCTCTCTGCCCGTCGCCCGGCTGGCCGACGGCACCATCCACGACTGGTAGGAGCCCGCTGTGACCGACCCCCACCCGCTGTGGCTGCCCGCCACCGCCACCGCCCACCTGCGCGGCCGCACCGTGCGCATCACCGGCGACGGCGCCCTGGTCGCGAC
>JAEXHA010000108.1 GCA_023450335.1 Actinomycetes bacterium
GGCCCTGCGGCGGGCCCTGGGAGCGTGACCACCGCGCGGCGGAGCACCGGCCGGCGCGTGCTGCTGATCGCGCTGGCCGTGTTCGCGGTCGCCGTCCTGCAGTCACTGGGCACCGTGTCGGCGCACGCCGATGTCGTCGAGCCCGCTCCGCCCAGCGGCGTGACCGTCGACATCAACGGCATCGACGGCACGCCTTCGGCCTCGATCCTCACGCTGATCGGCATCACGCTGCTGTCGGTGGCGCCGGCGCTGCTGCTGATGATGTCGTCGTTCACAAAGATCTTCGTCGTGCTCGCGATGACCCGCAACGCCCTGTCACTGCCGACGATCCCCCCGAACCAGGTGCTGTCGGGTCTCGCGCTGTTCCTGTCGCTGTTCATCATGTGGCCCGTGCTGACCGACATCAACACGATCGCGGTGCAGCCCTACATCGACGGCACGGTCACGTTCACCGACGCGGTCGCCCTCGGCTCCGACCCGCTGCGTTCATGGATGCTCGCGTACACGCGCGAAGAGGACCTCGCCCTCATGACGCGCTTCGCCGGCTTCGACAACCCCGACACCCCCGCCGACGTGCCGATGCAGACGCTCATCCCCGCGTTCATGATCTCCGAGCTGCGCGCGGCGTTCATCATCGGATTCGTCATCTTCGTGCCGTTCCTGATCATCGACCTGGTCGTGGCCGCCGCGCTCATGTCGATGGGCATGATGATGCTGCCGCCGGTCATGATCTCGCTGCCGTTCAAGATCCTGCTGTTCATCCTGGTCGACGGGTGGGGCCTGATCCTGCGCACGCTGGTCGAGAGCTACGGGGGCGCGGGATGACGCCGGAAGCCGTACTCGACATCGCCATGGAGGGCGCTGTCATCGCCGCCAAGCTCGCCGCGCCGCTGTTGATCACGGCGCTCGTGGTCGGCTTCGGCGTGTCTCTGCTGCAGTCGATCACCCAGGTGCAGGAAGTGACCCTGTCGTTCGTGCCGAAGGCCATCGCCGTGGCGGTGGCGCTGGTCGTGTGCGGCAACTGGATGATCGCCGAGGCGATCGCCTTCACCCACGCGATGTTCGACCGCATCCCCCAGCTGCTGTCCGGCGGGTGACATGTTCCTGCCGATCGACTTCGCCTGGCTCGAGGCCACCGGACTGGCGGCGGTGCGCGTGACCGCGTTCTTGATGATCGCGCCGCCGTTCGCCTACCGCGCCTTCCCCGCCCGCATCAAGGCGATGCTCGGCGTGGGGCTGGCCCTGGCCGTCAGCGGCCCCGTCGCCGCCGGCTACGAGCCCCTCGACACCGGCGGATTCCTCGCAGCGCTCGCGGTGCAGGTCGTCGCCGGCGCCCTGCTGGGCACCCTCGTGATGGTGTGCTTCGCCGCCGTGCAGTCCGCCGGCAGTCTCATCGACGTGTTCGGGGGCTTCCAGCTCGCGCAGGCGTTCGACCCCCAGCTGCAGGTCAACGGCGCCCAGTTCACGCGGCTGTTCCAGATGATCGCGCTCGCGCTGCTGTTCGCCTCGAGCGGGTATCAGCTCATCCTCGCCGGGCTTGTGCGCAGCTTCAGTGCTCTCCCCGTCGATGGGATGCCGGATCTCAGCCGGCCCGCGGAGATGCTCATCGACACGGTGACGCAGATGATGCTCGCGGCCGTCCAGATCGCCGGACCCCTCGTGCTCGTGCTGTTCCTGGCCGACGTGGGGCTGGGCTTGATGACCCGTGTGGCCCCGGCGCTGAACGCCTTCGCGATGGGCTTCCCGGTCAAGATCCTCCTCACCTTCCTGCTGGTGGGCACCGTCATGCTGGCGCTGCCGGGCATCGTCGGCGCCCTGACCGGCGACGCGGTGGCGCTGCTGACGGGGGGTGTGCGGTGAGCACCGACTCCGGCGAACGGACCGAGAAGGCCACCGAGCGGCGCCTGCGCGAAGCCCGCCGCAAGGGCCGTCTCACGCGCAGCCAGGACTTCACCGCGTGGCTGGGCATCGCGGCGGCCGCCGTCGTGCTGCCGACCACGATCTCCGCCGGCGCCGACGAGGGCGGCGAGCAGTTCGTCGCCGTCGTCTCGATCATCCGCGACCCCGACCCGCAGCGCGCGGTGGCTGCCCTGCAGTCCGCCGCCGCATCGGTGCCGCAGATCCTGGGCGCGCTGCTGGCCGCGGTCGCCGTCGTCACCCTCATCGGCGCGATCGCGCAGGGCGGCGTGCACCTGCGCGGCGTGCCTGCCCGCTTCGAGCAGTTCAACGTGTTCGCCGGCGTGAAACGGCTGTTCGGCGTGCAGTCCCTGTGGGAGGGCGTCAAGGCGCTGCTGAAGACCGCCGCCGTCGGCGGCGCGCTCTACCTCATCATCGCGGGCCTGGTGCCGGTGCTGACCGCCAGCGGTGCGCACTCGATCGCGGGCCTGCTCGAGATCGCCGCGTCGGGCACGGCCACGCTGCTGATGACGGCGGTCGCGGTGGGGATCGTGCTGGCCGCGCTCGACGTGCTGGTGGTCATGCGTCGCAACCGCAAGCACACCCGCATGACCAAGAAAGAGGCCCGCGACGAGCACAAGCGCACCGAGGGCGACCCGCTCATCCGCGGGCAGCGGCGGGCCCGCCAGCTCGCTCTGAGCCGCAACCGCATGATCGCGGCCGTCGCCGACGCCGACGTCGTGCTGGTCAACCCCACCCACGTCGCCGTCGCCCTGCGCTACGAGCCCGGCAAATCCGCCCCGCGGGTCGTCGCCAAGGGCAGCGGCCTCATCGCCGAGCGCATCCGCGACCGGGCCTCGGCCGCCGGCGTTCCGATGGTGCGCGACGTCCCGCTGGCCCGTGCGCTGCACGGCGCGTGCGAGCTGGGCCAGGAGATCCCCGCCGATCTGTACACGGCCGTGGCCCGGGTGCTCGTGTTCGTCGACGGCCTGCGCCGGCGCGGTTCGGCCCGCGGCATCCACACCCTCCCCTACCGGAGAAGCCCATGAAGAAGATCCTGCACACATCCGCGATCCCCATCGGCGTGGTCGGCATCATCATGCTGCTGGTCGTGCCGATCCCCCCGCCGCTGCTCGACATCCTCATCATCGTGAACATCCTGTTCGCGCTGCTGGTGCTGCTGACGACGATGTTCGTGCGCAAGCCGCTGGACTTCTCGGTCTTCCCGTCGCTGCTGCTGGTGGCGACGCTGTTCCGGCTGGGGCTCAACGTCGCCTCGACCAAGCTCGTGCTCGGCGAGGCGCACGCCGGGCAGGTGATCGACGCGTTCGGCGCGATCGCGGTCGGCGGGTCGCTCGTCATTGGCATCGTGGTGTTCCTGATCCTCGTGGTCATCCAGTTCGTGGTGGTCACCAAGGGCGCCGAGCGGGTGGCGGAGGTGGGCGCGCGGTTCACGCTCGACGCGATGCCCGGCAAGCAGATGGCCATTGACGCCGACCTGAACGCCGGCCTCATCACCGACAGCGAGGCGCGCACCCGGCGTGCCGAGGTGGCCGCCGAGGCCGACTTCTACGGCGCGATGGACGGTGCGTCGAAGTTCGTGAAGGGCGACGCGATCGCGGGTCTGGTGATCATCGTCATCAACCTCGTCGGCGGCATCGCCATCGGCCTGGTCTCGCACGGCATGGACGTCGAGCAGGCCATCAGCACCTACGCGATCCTCACGATCGGCGACGGCCTGGTCACCCAGATCCCCGCCCTGCTGATGGCTGTGGCCACCGGCATGATCGTCACCCGCTCCAACGCCGAGGCCGAGATGGGGTCGGAATCGGCGACCCAGCTCGTGCAGTCGCGCAATGCGCTGCTGATCGCCGCGGGCGGCGCGGCGGCGATGGCGTTCATCCCGGGCATGCCCACGCTCGCGTTCCTGGCCGTCGCCGGCGTGCTGCTGCTGGTCGCGCAGCGGGTCAAGGCGAGCAAGGAGCGGGCGCACGACGAGGATGCTCCCCTGCTCAGCTCGCCGGCGATCGACGCGACCGACGATCTGATCGACCGCATGCGGGTGCACGCACTCGAGATCCTCATCGCCCCCGACATCGTCGACCTCGTCACCGGGGGGCCGGACGACCTGCTGGCGCGCGTCAAGTCGCTGCGGCGCAAGATCGCCGTCGACCTGGGGCTCATCGTGCCGCCCGTGCGCACCCGCGACAGCATCGACCTGCCGGCATCCACCTACGTCATCCGCGTCGCGGGCGTCGAGGCCGGCCGAGGCCTGGCCCCGCGCGGCTCGCTGCTCGCCCTCGGGCAGGGCCTCGACGCGCTGCCGGGCGCCTCCTCCCCCGAACCGGTGTTCGGCATCGACGGCAAGTGGGTGCCGCTCGAGCTGCGCCACAGCGCCGAACTGGCCGGCGCCACGGTGATCGACCGCGCCAGCGTCATCATCACGCACCTGTCGAGCGTCATCCAGCTGCATGCGGCGCGGCTGCTCAGCCGCGAGGACGTCCGCCAGCTCACCGACGGCCTGCGCCAGGTCAGCCCGGCCGCCGTCGAAGAGCTCACCCCGGCGCTGCTGTCGCTGGCCGAGATCCAGCGCGTGCTGCAGGGCCTGCTGGCCGAGCGGGTGGCCATCAACGACCTCGCCCGCATCTACGAGGCGCTCGCGCTGCGCGCCAAGACCTCCACCGAGCCCGAGGGGCTGATCGAGGCGGCCCGTGCGGCACTCGGCCCGGCCGTGGCGGCCCGCTTCGCCGAAGACGGGCGCCTGCGCATCATCATGATCAACCCGCTGCTCGAGCAGGCGATGCTCGAGGCGCTGCGCCCCGGCGACGACGGCCCGCAGATCGCGTTCGACCCGGCGCGGCTCGAAGCGGTGGTCGAGTCGGCCCGCGCCGCGGTCGCCGACATCGGCCCCGGCCCCGAGCCCGTGCTGGTGTGTGCGCCCGCGCTGCGCACCGCAGTGCGCCGCCTCATCTCCGCCCAGGCCGACGGACTGCCGGTGCTCTCGTACAACGAGGCGACCGTGGGCGGGCTGGCCATCGACACGATCGGGGTCGTGCGCGAGGGGTCGGCCGACGCCCCCGCGATCTCGGCGCCCGTCGGCGAAGTAGGGTGAACGAGTGCTGGTGCTGACAAGGAAGATCGGTGAGCGGGTGCTCATCGGCGACGACATCGAGGTGACCGTCCTGGACGTCAAGGGCGACACAGTGCGCATCGGCATCCAGGCGCCGCAGGCCACGCGCATCCAGCGCGCCGAGATCGTCGCCGCCGTCGCGACCGAGAACGCCTCGGCCGCGCAGGCCTCTTCCGACGAGGAATCCGCCCTCGTGCGCGCTCTGGCCGGGCGCCGGACGGCACCCGCCGACGAGGCCTGACGGCCGACCGCCCGTGCGGTTCAATCCAGCAGCAGCGCCGGCTCTTCGAGGATCGCGGCGACGTCGGCGATGAACCGGCTCATGCCGTCGCCGTCGATGACGCGGTGGTCGAACGACCCCGACACCGTGGTGACATAGCGCGGACGCACCTCGCCGTCGACGACCCACGGCTTCTGGCGGATCGTGCCCATCGCCACGATGCCCGACTCACCCGGGTTGATGATGGGCGTTCCGGCATCCATTCCGAACACGCCGATGTTGGTGATCGTGATGGTCCCGCCCTGCTGATCGGCCGGGGTCGCCTTGCCCTCGCGCGCGGTCAGAGTCAGCTTCTCGAGCGCACGGGCGAGTCCCTGCATGTTGAGGTTCTGCGCATCCTTGATGTTGGGGACGAGCAGGCCCCGGGGCGTGGCCGCGGCGATGCCGAGGTTGACGTAGTTGCGCACCCGGATCTCGGCTGAGCCGTCGTCCTTCTCGATCCACGCCGCATTGACCATGGGCGTGCGCCGGACGGCCCAGATGACCGCGCGCGCGACGATCAGCAGCGGCGAGACGCGGATGTCGGCGAAGTCGGGCGAGGCCTTGAGCCGCTTGACGAGCTCCATCGTGCGGGTCGCGTCGACGTCGGTCCACACCGAGACGTGCGGGGCCGAGTAGGCCGAGCGCACCATCGCCGACGACGTCGCCTTGCGCACGCCCTTGACGGGGATCGCCTCCTCGCGGCTCCCGTCGAAGGCAGGGGTGGATGCCGGGGCGTCGGCCGCCACCGAGATCGTGCGCTCGCGCTCGGTCGGCACGTCGGGGGTGGCGATGTTGCGGAAGACCGAGGCCTGCGACGCGTGGGCCACGACGTCCTCGCGTGTGACCTCGCCGGCCGGCCCGCTCGGGGTGACCTGGGTGAGGTCGACGTCGAGGTCTCGCGCGAGCTTGCGCACGGGCGGCTTGGCCACCACGCCCACCGACGCGCGCACCGCCTCGGTGCGGGCGGCCGGCTTCTTACGACGCGATGTCACGGCACCACCGGTGCCGTAGCCCACGAGCACCGAGCCGGTGGCGTCCGCCTCAGCGGGCTTCTCGCCGTGCTCGGACTGCCCCGCCGTCGTGTCGGAGGCTGTTCCGGCGGCCATGATCGTGATGATCGGCGCGCCCACCTCGACGGTGGTGCCCTCGACCACCAGCAGGTCGCCGACCGTTCCGTCGAACGGCGACGGCAGCTCGACCAGCGACTTGGCCGTCTCGATCTCGACCAGCACGTCGTCGACGGCCACCGTGTCGCCCGGCGCGACGCGCCACTGCACGATCTCAGCCTCGGTGAGTCCTTCACCGACGTCGGGGAGAACGAAGGTCTGCGTGCTCATGTGTGCTCCTTAGCGCGCGGCGGGCCGCGAAAGATGTCAGTAGGCGAGGGCGCGGTCGACGGCCTCGAGGATGCGGTCGGCGTCGGGCAGGTATTGTCCCTCGAGCTTGGCGGGCGGGAAGGGCACATCGAAGCCCGACACCCGCAGCACCGGGGATTCGAGCGCGAAGAACGCCTTCTCCATGACGGTGGCCGCGATCTCCGATCCCACCGACGCGAAGCCGGGCGCCTCCTGCGCGTAGACCATGCGGCCGGTGCGGCGCACCGAGTCGAGGATCGGTCCGTAGTCGACCGGTGACAGCGACCGCACGTCGATCACCTCGCACGAGGTGCCCTCGGCCTCGGCGAGCGCGGCGGCCTGCAGGAGGGTGGTGACCATCGCGCCGTGGCCGACGAGCGTGACGTCGGTGCCCTGCCGGACCCGGCGCGACGCGTGCAGCCCCAGCGCCCGCTCGGCGAGCTCGACCTCGCCCTTGAGCCAGTACTTCGCCTTCGGCTCGAGGAAGATCACCGGGTCGGGCGAGGCGATCGCGTCCTGGATCATCCAGTACGCGTCGTTGGGCGAGGCGGGCGACACGACACGCAGGCCCGGGGTGTGCGCGAAGTAGGCCTCGGGGCTCTCCTGGTGGTGCTCGACGGCGCCGATGTGCCCGCCGTAGGGGATGCGGATGACGACCGGCATCTGCAGTGCGCCCTCGTGCCGGTTGGTGATCTTGGCCAGCTGCGTGGTGATCTGGTCGAACGCGGGGAACACGAACCCATCGAACTGGATCTCGACGACCGGGCGGAACCCGGCCATCGCCAGGCCGATCGCAGTCCCCACCAGGCCCGACTCGGCCAGCGGCGAGTCGATCACGCGCTGCTCGCCGAACCGGGCCTGCAGCCCCTCGGTGACGCGGAACACGCCACCGAGCCGGCCGATGTCCTCACCCATCAGCACGACGTGGTCGTCGGCGGCCAGGGCGGCGGCAAGACCGGCGTTCAGAGCCTTCGCGAACGGCAGTGTCTCGGTGCTCATGCTCCGCCCTCCTCGAACGTCGCCTCGTAGTCGGCCAGCCAGCGGCGCTGCTCGTCGACGAGCGGATGCTGATCGCTGTACACGTGATCGAACATCGTGCCGACGGGGATGTCGCCCAGGGCGTTGGTGCGCACGCGCACGTCGTCCGCGTAGTCGCGCGCCGCGGCATCCACCTCGTCGAAGAAGGCCTCGGCGGCACCGCGCGACTGCAGGTAGGCACGCATGCGGGCGATCGGGTCGCGCAGCGCCCACGACGACTCCTCGTCCGTGGTGCGGTACTTCGTGGGGTCGTCGCTGGTGGTGTGGGCGCCCATGCGGTAGGTCATCGCCTCGATCGCACGCGGGCCGCCGCCTGCGCGCGCCTCGTCCAGCGCGATCTTCGAGACGGCGTAGCTGGCCAGCACGTCGTTGCCGTCGACCCGCAGCGACGGCATGCCGTAACCGGCGGCGCGCTGATAGAGCGGACTGCGCGACTGGGTCGCGACGGGCACCGAGATGGCCCACTGGTTGTTCTGCAGGAAGAACACCTGCGGTGTCCGGTAGCTGGCGGCGAACACCATCGCCTCGTGCACGTCGCCCTGGCTCGAGGCGCCGTCGCCGTAGTAGACGATGACGGCCTCATCCTTCTCGGGGTCGCCGGTGCCGCACCGGCCGTCGAAGACGAGTCCCATGCCGAACCCGGCGGCGTGCAGGGTGTGCGAGCCGAGCACCAGCGTGTAGAGGTGGGTGTTGCCGTTGCGCGGGTCGGTCGGGTCCCAGCCACCGTGGGTGAGACCCCGCATGAGCCGGATGATGTCGATCGGGTCGACCCCGCGCGTCGTGCAGACGACATGTTCGCGGTACGACGGGAAGATGTGGTCCTGCGTGCGCGCCGCACGCACCGAACCCACCTGAGCGGCTTCCTGCCCGAACGACGGCGGCCACAGCGCGAGCTGGCCCTGACGCTGCAGGTTCGTGGCCTGCCGGTCGAAGGCCCGCACCACCACCATGTCGCGGTAGAAGGTCTCGAGGTCAGCGTCGCTGAGGGCCGCGATCAGCGGCAGGTACGGTTCGGCTTCGGCGGTCGGAGCGAACGCGCCCTCCGCCGTCAGGACGCGCACGATGCCGGATTCGTCGGGCGGAGTCATGGATTCAAGCTATCGCGAGGTCCATGCGTGGGTCTGCATGGGTCCGACAACGGATGCCGACTATCGCTGGCTACGGGCGACAGCTCGGCCGTCGGTGTTCTCCCCTTCGGCGACACATGATCGCGATGTGAAACGAACGATTGTATTGTGAACACATGATGCACGCTATCGCCGAGGACGTCGCACGGCTGCGAGCGCTGCGCGCGGTGAAGGATCTGGACCGGCGCTATGCGCATCTGACCCTGCTCAGACGGTGGGCCGAGGCGGCAGAACTGTTCACCGAAGATGCCGTCGTCGTCGACGGCGGGCAGACAGTGACGGGCCGGGCGGCGATCGCCGGGCGGCTGCGGAGCCAGGCCGGAGCCTCCGACGCGGCCGGCGCGTTCCGCGTCGAGCTCGTCGACGAGCCCCTCGCGCACCTGGGCGCGGACGGCACGACGGCCCGGGCACGATGGTCCACTATCTTCCTGGCAGCCGAGGGCGACGGCACGACCGCCATCGGGGGCGGCATCTACGAGAACGACTACGTGCACACACCGGACGGGTGGCGCATCGCCGCGCAGCGCCGGTTTCCGCAATACCAGGGGACGCATGCGGAGGGGTGGGTCAACATCGACGGCGCCGACCTGCCGATGATTCCGTATCACTTCACCGTCGACGAGGCGGGCGTGCCGTTCCCGGCAGGCGGGGTTGCGCCTTCCGACCCGGCCCGGCCGGGAGGAGCGCCGGCCGACGCCGACCTGGCGGCCGAGATCGGCGCACTCGAGGACGAAGGCGCGGTGCGCAACCTCGTCCATGCGTACGGCTACTACGTCGACCGCCGCATGTGGACCGATGTCGTCGACCTGTGCGCCGCCGACGCGCAGGTTACGCTCCAACCGGGCGGCGTGTTCACGGGCCCCGAAGGCGTGCGAGCGGCGATGCTCACGATGGGGCCCGAGGGCCTGGAGACCGGACACCTGAACGACCGTCCGCTGTTCGACACCCTGGTCCGGATGCTCCCGGGAGCAATGGCGACTACGCGCAGCATCGAGCTCGGCATGCTCGGCGACGCACCCCGCGGGGAGGCCGCGTGGGAGGTGCGCGTGCTGACGACTCGCTGCGCGAAGGTCGACGGCGTCTGGCGCCTGCTCGAGGTGAACCTCGAGCAGGCGATGCGTGCCGACTACTTCCGCGGCTGGGGACAGGCCGACGTGCCCCGGCTGTCGGCACCGAGGGCGGAAGACCCCCTGGCCGGGGCGACCGAGCGGCTCGCGGGACCGGCATCCGACCTCGCCCCCGCGCGGATGCGGGTGCAGCTGGACCGGGCGCTCGCGTACGACGGCGTCGAGAACGTGTCGTCGGCGTACGGCTACTACATCGACGACTTCCAATGGGAGCAGATGTCGGCGCTGTTCGCCGAGAACGGCAACAAGCACTCGCCGTTCGCCGGCTACTACTTCGGCCGGGAGCGGATCACCGCGGCCGCCACCTCCTTCTGGGGCGCCCCTCCGCAGACCCGGCCCGGGATCTCGTATCACTGGCGCACGCAGCCGGTGATCTCCATCTCCGACGACGGGCGCTCTGCGACCTTCCGGGTGCGCCTGTTCCAGCCGCGCACGCATAAACTGCCCAGCCGGCAGGGCGACTTCTACGCCGCCGGATTCCACAGCGGGATGTATCCGAACGACCAGGCCGTACTCGAGGACGGGCAGTGGCGCCTGTGGAGCCTGACCATCGACGAGCCCTATTTCGTGTCGCTGGACTGGGCCGGCGGGTGGGCGTCGGTCCCCCCGACGGACGGACACACCCCCGGGCCCAGCCGGCTGATGGAGCTGTACCCGCCGGACCTGGCCATGACAGCGCTCGGACGCCGCGCCGAGCATTTCCGGGGCGGGACGGGCCAGACCCGCTCGTGGCCCGAGATCCTGCCCATGTGGTTCCATTACCGCAACCCCGTCAGCGGACGGGTGCCGGAGCACTTCTGGCCCGACGGCGTACCCAGCGAGGCGGCACCGCACACAAGCATGGCCGCGCACGGCTATCAGCTGCCCGCGGACGGTCCCCGCGTCGCCGAGACGCCTCGGTAGCCGAGCACCCGCGAGATGCGCGCGGCCGCCCCCCGCAGCGCGCCGATCTGGGCCGAGTCGGGATCGGCCGACAGCGTGTGGACGGTGCCGAGCAGGGCGATGGTGGCCGCCAGGCGCCCATCGCGGTCGAGGATGGCGGTAGCGACCCCCCGGGTGCCCATGGTCACCGTCTCGCTCACCGCCAACCCGGTTCGCGCGACGGCGCGGATGCGCTCCCTCACCCGCTGCGCGGTGACATCGTCGCGGTCGCCCAGTTCGGCATCCACAGCGCCGCCATCGACGCCGAAGGCCGCGAACACGGCGGACTGCGCCGCATCCGGGCCGAGAGTCTGTCCCGCCCGGACGGCGATGTGCAGCATCCGCTCGAAAGGCTGCGCGGTGCGCACCACGACGGGACGGCGATCGCCCCACACGGCGAGGATCGCCGTCTCACCCGCCTCGTCGGCGAGGTCGCGCAGATAGGGACCGGCGATCTCCACGACGTCCGAGTCCGAGAGGGCCAGGGCACCCAGCTGAGTGGCCAGCGGCCCGAGCGCATACCCCTCGTCGACGCGTTCGAGCAGTCCGGCGCTGGCCATCGACGTGAGGTAGCGGTAGACGGTCGTACGGCCGAGGTCGAGCTCGGCGGCGATGTCCTTGAGGCGCACGGCGCGCACTTCCCGCGAGAACATGCCGAGGATCTGCGCGCAGCGCACCACCACACGGATGTCGCCGTCCGGTCCCGCGGCACGACCCGCCGCCGGCTGCTTCCCGTCGTCGCGCGTCACTGCGCCCACCTCACGCCCTCGGCGGCAGTTCGCGCAGCGCGACCCGTCGCCGCGCCTGCTCGTCGGGGTCGGCGGTCGGTGAGGACATGAACAGACGCTTCACATAGTCGTGCCGCGGCCTGCCGGTCACCTCGACGACCGGACCGGACTCCACGATCCGTCCGCCCAGCAGCACGATGACCTCGTGGCTGATGTGGCGGATGACGCTGAGGTCGTGCGAGACGAACAGGTAGGCCACCCCGGTGCGCTGCTGCAGCTCGATGAGCAGGTCGAGGACGTGCGCCTGGGTCTTCAGGTCCAGGCCCGACACCGGTTCGTCGCAGATGATCAGGCGTGGCTCGGTGGCGAGACTGCGTGCGATCGCGACCCGCTGGCGCTGACCGCCGGAGAACTCGCTGGGCACGCGACGCGCGGCGTCCGCCGGCAGGTGGACGGCATCGAGCAGCTCACGCACGCGTGCGCGGGCGTCGCGAACGGATCGTCCCTGCGCGATGAGCGGCTCGGCGAGGATGTCCCGGATCTGCATGGCCGGGTTCAGCGACGAGTACGGGTCTTGGAAGATGACCTGGACGTCGCGGGCCAGGCGCCGCCGATTCCGGCGCGTCAGGCGGGTCACGTCGTGCCCCGCGAACCGGATCGACCCGCCCATCGGGGTGGCCAGTCCCAGGATCGCCCGCCCGATCGTGGACTTGCCGGACCCCGACTCGCCGACAAGGCCGACGGTGCGCCCCTCCGCCACCGCGAAGCTCACGTCGTGGACCACCGCGGTGGCCGCCCGCGCGAGCCCGGTGCGATATCCGATCGTGAGGTCCGAGACCTCCAGCAGCGGTCCGGTCATGCCACGGTCTCCTTCGTCGCCTCGTCGATGTCGACCCTCGTCGTGGTCTCGCTGAGCATCGCGTCCAGCAGCGAGACGGTGTAGGGATGCTGCGGGTCGCGCAGCACCGCGCGCACATCGCCGGATTCGACCAGCGTCCCCTCCGACATCACCGCCACCCGATCGCAGATGTCGGCGACGACGCCGAAGTTGTGCGTGACCATGAGCACCGACATCCCGGACTCGCGCTGCAGGGTGCGCAGGATCTCAAGCACTTCCGCCTGCACCGTGACGTCCAGAGCTGTCGTCGGCTCGTCGGCGATCAGAAGCCGCGGGTTGCACGACACCGCGCCCGCGATCAGCACACGCTGGGCCATGCCCCCCGAGAGCTGGAAGGGGTAGGACCCGAACACCTTCTCCGGGTCGGAGATCCCGACCCGGGTCAGCAGGTCGATCGCGCGGGTGCGCGCGTCGCGGGCGGACAGCCCGAGTCTGCGCCGCAGCGGAACGACGAGCTGACTGCCGACGGTGAAGGTCGGATCGAGGTTCGACATCGGCTCCTGCGGAACGTACGCGATGTCGGTACCGCGCAGCGCGGCGAACCGTCTGTCGCTGAGGTCGGTGAGCTCACGCCCATCGAACCGGATCGACCCGGCCGTGACCTCTCCGCCATGCGGCAGCAGGCCCAAGACCGCCAGCGCCGTCTGCGATTTGCCCGACCCCGACTCGCCGACCAGGCCCACGACCTCGCCCGGCGCGATGTCGAACGAGATGCCGTGCACGACCTCGACGTCGCCGGTGCGGTAGCGGTAGCCGACCCGCAGCTGGGAGACCTGCAGCAGCGCATCGGACACCGGCTCCGGTGCATCGGACGGCACGCGCGCGGCGGTGCGGGTGCGACCGCTCACCGGCTGCGCCCGATCCTCCAGCGCGTCGCGCAGCGCGTTGGCGAACAGGACCAGCGCCATGCTGACGATCCCGATCGCGAGGCTCGGCCAGAGGATGAGCAGCGGCGCGTCGTACACGCGGCGGAATCCCTCGTTGAGCATTCCGCCCCACGAGGGCACCGTGACATCGCCGATGCCGAGGAACTCGAGTCCGGCCTGGATGGCGATCGCGATGACCGCAAGGCGCGCGCCCTGGATCAGGATGGGTGCACGCACGACCGCCAGCACATGGCGGAACAGGATCCGCACGTCCGACAGCCCCGACACGATCGCGGCATCCACGTACAGCTCGCCGCGCACCACCAGCACCGACGCCCGCACGATGCGGAAGTAGGCCGGCGCCAGCATGACGCCGAAGATGGCCATCGCCAGCCACACCGAGGGGCCGACCACGGCGCTCACCGCAAGCAGCACGATGATGCCCGGCAGCGCCATGATGAGGTCGTTCACCCACGCCGCGACCGAATCGACCCATCCCCGGTAATAGCCGGCCACGATGCCGACCGGTACGCCGAGCACGAGGGCCACCACCACGGCCAGTGCCGCACCGAGCATGTTCACGCGCGCACCCCACACCAGCCGGCTGAGGATGTCGCGGCCGGTCGTGTCCGTTCCCAGCCAGTGCGCGGCACTGGGCCCCTGCATGGCATTCGCCAGGTCACCGGCATCCGGTGACGGCAGCGGCAGCACCGGCGCCAGGGCGGCGACGGCGATGACGAACACGATGACCACGGTGGAGGCGACACCCAAGCCGTTGCCCAGCAGCCGCCGCGTGATCCCCGTGGTGGGCAGCGCGATCGTTCCGGTGGCACTCATGCGCGCAGCCTCACTTTCGGATTGACCCAGGCGATGAGCACATCGACCAGGAGGTTGACCACGACGACGATGACCACGTAGGTCATGAGCACCCCCAGGATCACCGGGATGTCCGAGCGCAGGGCCGCCTGCACGGCCAGTGACCCCATGCCGGGCAGGGCGAACACCATCTCGATCACGACGGACGCGCCGAGCAGCCCCACCACCTGGACCGCCAGCGCCGCCAGTCCCGGCGTGGCCGAGTTGCGCAGCACCGTGGTCGTCAGCAGATATCCGCTGGACAGTCCCCGGCTGCGGCGGGTGCGAAGGAAGTCGCTGCGCAGGACCGTGATCGCCGACGACCGCACGTGCTGCGCCACCCCGACGACCCCCGAGACGGTCATCGCCGCGACCGGGAGCACCAAGGACGCCGCCCAGCCCAGCGGTGAGGTGAACAGCGGAACATACCCGGTGGCGGGGAACCAGTGCAGCTGGACCGCGAAGAACGTGGCCAGGAACAGCGCGATGACGAACGCCGGCAGCGCGTCGGCGACCGTCACGAGCACCTGCAGCAGCCGGTCGACGAACCCTCGCTGCACGGCGGCGGTGATGCCCAGGGCGAAGGCGATCACGGCCGTCAGCACGGTGACCAGGACGACCAGCGACATCGTCACCGGCAGGCGCGACGCGATGGCATCGGTCACGGCCTGGGTCGAGTAATAGGACGTCCCCAGGTCCCCCTGCACCGCGCCCGTCAGCCAATCGCCGTAGCGGACGAAGAACGGACGGTCGAGGCCGAGCTGCTGCGCTTTGAGGGCGACCTGCTCGTCACTGGCCAGCTCACCGAGCACATTGCGTGCGATGTTGTCCAGTCCGGGCAGAATCAGCAGCTGCGCGAGGAAGGAGATCACGACGACCAGGGTCAGGCCGGAGACCGCCCTCTTGAGCAGGAGGACTTTCACGGGACGCTCAATCCGCCGGTGCGAATGCCCAGATCGGCGGCTGCACGTATCCGGGGTACACGGTCAGGTCGATCCCGGCTGCGGTCAGGTAGAACATCGCCGGCCGGTACAGCGGGCCGTACCAGTGGTGGTCGACGAGATATTCGTTGACCGCTTGAGCGGCCGCCGCCCGATCGTCGTCGGCGGCGTTCTGCAGCGTCGAGATGAGCTCGTTGAGCTCGGGCGTCTCGGAATGGAAGGGGTTGTACTGGGTGTCCGGTGCCACCGACAGCTGGATCACGGACCAGGTGTCCAGCAGCTCGAGGTTCGAGAAGTACACGAGGCCGTAGTCGCCGGCCATGATGGACTTCACTGCTTCGCCGGGGGCCCACTGCACATCCTCGGTGGTCACGCCGATCTCACTCCAATACTGCGAGATCGCGGTGTAGATCTCGGGCAGGATGGACCCGGTTCGCGGCCACGGGACGGTGAAGCCGTCGGCATACCCTGCTTCGGCCAGGAGCTGCTTGGCGCGCTCCGGGTCGTACGGGTAGGAGTCGTCCAGCGACTCGTCGTACGCGTCCATGTTCGGCGAGAAGATCTGGTCGGTCGCCTCGCCGTATCCGCCGCGGATCGTCTCGATCATCGCCTCGGCGTCGATGGCGATGGTCAGCGCCTCCCGCACGCGCTCGTCCTTCAGCTGCGGCAGCACCTCGCCGTCACGGTCGAAGAAGAACAGGCCCTCCCATGTGACGCCGCTGCGCTCCATGCCCGCGTCGGTGACCGCGTTCTGGGCATCCATGGCGGCTGAGGCGGTGGTGGTGTGCGCGTACTGGATCTGCCCCGACTTGAAGGCGTTCAGCCGCGCCGTCTCCTCGGGGAACACCGAGTAGGTCACCGTCGAGTACGGGTACTCCTGGTCCCAGTACTCGTCCTTGCGCTCGAACACGTACTTCGACCCCGGTACCGAGCTGGCGGTGTCGAGCGTGTACGGGCCGGTGCCGTCGGGCTCGCCGGCCAGCTCATCTGTGCCCAGGTCGTTCGGGTTGCCCATGAGACCGGCGGCCTGGGACAGTGAGAACAGCAGACCGGGGTCGGGCTGCGAGAGCGTCAGCCGCACCGTGCTCTCGTCGACGACTTCGACGCCGGCGACATTCTGCAGCAGCGGGCCGGCCGGGGTCGCGAAGCCCTGGAAGTGCTCCATGTTCGCCTTCACCGCGGCGGCGTCGAAGGGCGTTCCGTCGTCGAAGGTCACGCCGGTTTGCAGTGTGAGGGTCAGTTCGAGGTTGTCGTCGCTGTACTCATACGCGGTCGCCAGCTTCGGTGTGACCTGTCCCTTCTCATCGAGGACGAAGAGGGAGTCGTACACGGCGAGCGCGTACGGCAGGTACGGGCTCTCCCCGAAGGCCGCGGGGTCCCAACTGGTGGGTTCGGTGAACGAGTACAGATTCAATGTGCCGGCGTCACCGTCGGCGGGTGGCGCAGCCTGGCCGGCGGCGCACCCCGAAACGAGCCCGGTGGTCACAGCGGCGGCTGCCGCGAGTCCCACCCAACGTCCTGCGCGGATCATATGACTTCCTTGTCTTCGATGCGTGTGGTTCCGACAGCGTGAACAACGGTTCCGCCTGCCGGACATCTCTTCTGGCTCAGACTAGAACGACAGGTCGCCTGAAATCAAGGAAAATGTTCATATAACGTTCGCCTAGTCCAGATTGTGAACGCCAGAGCGCCTCGGCTCCGCCTCTCGACGAACCGGCCCGGCGGATGGCAGCTGGTAACCATGGGCGGTCATGCGGGTGTCCGGGGCGATCTGGCACGGCACGCAGTCGGGCCAGAATCGTTCAGGCTCTCGGCCGCTGACGGGATTGCGATAGTGGAACCACATCGGCAGGATCTCGGGCCACTCGCGCAGCCGGCCCGCGCCGCCGCGGAACCCGTCCTCACGCGGCGCGATGTCGCGCAGCAAGATCGGCGGCGGATACGCCGTCAGCACGATGCTCGGTCGCGGCTGCTCGCCCTCGGGGCGCGGCCGGACCCCCGCCCATCCACCCGGCCAATCCTGCATCGCCAGGTAGTGCTCGTCCACCGCGAGCCCCCACAGCCGCCAGGTGCCGTCTTCGAACACGGCCTGGTCATTCGGGTACATCCCGGTGTGCAGTCCCCCCATGAAGAAGTCCTTGGGCGTCGCATCGGGGGTGATCGACGTGCGGGGCTGGAACAGGCGCGTGCGCAGATTCGCCGAGCGCCCGTCGTCCGAGACGTGGATGACGGGTTGGGTGCGCCAATGGAAGCTGAGGGCTGCGCGGGACGGCCGCGTCGGTCCGTAGCAGGCGATAGCGGTGCCCAGGATCGCCTCGGGCCCGATCGCGTAGCCGGCGAACGCCGACTGCTTGTGCCCGTGCCGGGCGAAGATGCCCGCCATGTCGGACCAGCGGAAGTCGTCGAGGAAGAAACCGTACGCGCTCGAGACGTTCTCGACGCCGTCGTAGGCGGCCGCGCGACGCAGGCGCCGGGCGAGTTCGCCGAACGCGGCCGAGGTGGACACGGCGGGGGCGGTGGGATCGGGTCCGGGCCGGGGCGCCCGCGACGGTCTGTCCTCCGCCGCCGGCGTGACACGCCGCGACCGCAGACCACCGCGCGCCCAGCCTTGGTCGTGCCGAGCGCGCAGGAGCACATCGACCTCGAGCTCGGCGATGCGCCACAGTCCGTCGTCGCCGACGACCGCCCGCACGGTGACGGCGCCGAACTCCCAGAAGGATTCGTTCGTGCGTGCGTCGGCGAGCAGGCCCAGGCGGATGCCGCGGACCACGGCCGTGCGGTCGGCCGCGACGGTGACGGTGACGTCGAAGAGCGGATACTCCGCCCCCTGCCCCCACTCCAGACCCTCCGTGGCGCCACCGTCGTGTGCGCGGCGCACGCCGTCGCTGCCGTGATGGGTCCGGTCGTCGATGCGCACGGAGGCATCCGCCGCGAAGAGGTCGACGACATCGGCCCACATCCGGCGGTCGAGGTAGTAGCCGTACGCATGCACGAGATTGCGGACCTCGCACTCATCGGCCAGGCGTGCGATGCGGCTGGCCAGCTCCGTGGGGTCGGGGTCCGGGCCGAGTGCGACGCCGACCGGTCGCAGGATCGGCGCCCCCGCGTCGAACGGCCCGAAATGCGTCGGGATCAGCGGCAGCTCTGCCCCGTTCGCATTGGTCCAGCCGTGGGCGTCGTCACCCTCGTACTGCAGCGCGAACCGCAGCGATGCGATCACCCACCGCCCCTCGTGTCGCACGTAGCGGTTCTCGTAGACACCGCCCTCGACGTGTGCCCACCCGGCTCCGTCTCCGCGGAAGACCATCGACGACCACCGGCCGTAGGCCTCGTCGCCGTGCGGCGAGAGGTGCACCACCGGAGCGTCGACGATCTCGGTGTACAGCCCACCGGGTGCGGTCGCGCAGGCTGTGCGTCCGGCCAGCCAGAGCTCGATCTGCGCCCGACCGGTGTGCTGCTCGGTCGCCCACCGCACCTCGGCGTCGGGGGCGAACAGCTCGGCGGCGCGGGGCCACTGCCCACGCTGGAGGAGCTGGGCACAGCGGCGCTGCACGTCCTTCACGCCGCGGAGCCGCTCGAGTCGATCGGTGTCGCGCGCCAGCTCCCGCCACCGGCTGCCGTCGGAGCTCATTTGATGGCGAGCGCGTTGGCGGGCGATCCCACCCCGCCGGGGAGGTGGAGCGGCTTGGCGGTGATCATGAACTCGTACACGCCGTCGGCGGCGCAATCGGCGGCGAGCTCGTCCAGCGCCCACATCTCGCCGAGCGCGAAGCCCAGCATCGTCAGCAGGTGGCGGTGGATGCCGCCGTTGTGGTCGACACCGCGGGGCGGCGGAGCCAGTCCCTCGATCCGCAGATCGTTGCCGGCCGTGTAGGGGAAGCATTCCACGCCGAGGTTGTCGACGGCGATGAGCGAGAAATGGTGGTCCCACAGCCACGCCACGACCGCGCGCGTGGTGGCCAGCCCGGGCACCCGCATGTCCTCTCGGAAGGCGGCGCGGGCGGCGGTGTCCATCCGGGCGCGGCAGTACTCGGCCCACCCGGTGCGCACCAGGAGCAGATCGCCATCCTCGAACGTCACACCCTGGCGGGCCGCGGTGGCCTCCAGGTCGTCGACGCCGATCTCATACGACGCGTCCTGCCGGATCGGGCGCCCCTCGGCCTCGAGGTGGCGGGCGACGTCCAGCAGCACACCGCGGCCGACGATCCCGGCATCGGCATAGGTCTGGATGCCGAGCGTGGTCGTCTCGGTGGTGAAGTCCTCGCGCGTGCGACCGCCGTAGAAACCCACGTCGGGGTGGCCGATATGGCGCAGGGCGTCGATCTGGGTGGTGCCCTGCAGATAGAACGAATCCAGCCAGTCGTCGAAGTGCCACGGGTTGTTGCTGAACATCGAGTGCTTCGCCTCGGGGCGGGTGCCGGTGGGGAACGGGTCGAAGGCGCCGATCGCGTAGTCGAGGTTGAACGTCCGCCCCGTGCGCACCAGGCCCGCCGCGCGTCGGCGGACGTCCGGGGTGAGGAAGTTAAGGGTGCCGATCTGATCGTCGCGCCCGAACAGCGACCAGGCCGTCTCGGGCGGATCGGCCTGCCCGAGGTCGTGGAAAGAGGGCCAGGTGGACTCGATCTGAGGGCGATGGCGTTCCATGAACGTTCACGATACAATCATCTCGTTCGTTTTGTGAACAGTCGGGAGAACCATGGATGCGCCAGCGACGGGCCCTCAGCCGGCGGGACTGCTGACCGGCAAGGCCGTCCTCGTGGTCGGCGCGAGCGCCGGAATCGGGGCCGACGCCGCACGGGTGTTCGCCCGGGAAGGCGCCAAGGTGATGCTCGCCGCCCGCAGCGACGAAGCGCTCACCGAGGGCGTGGCGGCTCTGCGCGCCGACGGGTACGACGCCGCTGCGGTGCGGTGCGATGTCACCTCGGGCGCCGAGGTGCAGGCCGCCGTGGATGCGACCGTCGCGCGGTGGGGACGGCTGGACGGCGCCCTGAACAACGCGGGAATGACCCAGGCCGGGCTGCTCGAAGATCTGACCGAGGCGGAGTTCGACCGCATCGTCGCCGTGAACCTCAAGGGCGTCTGGCTGTGCCTGCGTGCCGAGATGGCGCACATGCGGCGGGCTGGCGGCGGTTCGATCGTGAACGTCACCAGCGTCGGCGCCATGAAGGCCAGCAGCGGGCTGGGTGCGTACCAGGCGACCAAACACGGCGTGCTCGGTCTGACCGGCACCGCTGCCCACGACGGTGGGCCCGCCGGCATCCGCGTGAATGCGCTCGCCCCGGGGCCCACCGAAACTCCCATGCTCGATGCGACCCGCCTCGCCGTCCCCGGCGGCGTCGAAGCGCGCGTGGCGGTCACCCCCCTGCGCAAGACCGCGACCACCACGGACGTCGCCGAGGCGGCCGCATGGCTGCTCAGCGATCGCGCCGGTCACATCTCCGGCATCCATCTCCCCGTCGACGGCGGCTATCGCGCATGACCGACCCGCCGGCGGGCAGAGGGGCACGGCGGTCCGCCGATCGCGGACCGATCCAATCGATCGACCGTGCCGCCGATGTACTCGCGCTGTTCGATGAGCACACGCGGACCCTCACCCCCCATCTGGTGTCCGAGCGGCTCGGCCTCAACCGCACGACGGCCCACCGCTATCTGCTTGCGCTGCAGGGCGCAGGCTTCCTCACACCCGGCCACACCCCCGGGCCGCTGTTGGATCAGCTGGCCGGCCTGGTCTCGACACGGCAGCAGATCCTCACCCTCGCCCCGGCCGTGATGCGGCAGCTGTCCGCGCAGACCGGGCTCACGGTGGTGCTGTCGGTGCAGGGCCGGTCGGGCGCAGTGGTGACACTGGTCGAAGAGGCACGCGAGGGCACGATCGTGCTGACGGTGCGGGTGGGCACGATGCTCGAGCTGAAGGCGGCGCAGTCGCGCGCCCTGTTCGCGTATCAGGCCGATCCGGCCGTGGTCGCACGGGCACTGGAGGAGCTGCCCGCCGGCGAGCGTCTGCGTGAGCAGCGCGAATTGGCGAAGGTCCGCAAGGAAGGCATCGCGTGGGCCGACCTGCAGCGCACCGGGCTGGCGTCGGTGGCGGCGCCGATCTTCCGCGGCGACGAGGTGCAGGCGGCGATGGCGCTGCTGGGCACCACCCTGCTGCTCACCGGCGACGACGGCACCAGCCGCATCGGCCGGCTCGGCGAGGCAGCGGAGCACCTCAGCGCGCTGCTCAGCGACTGAGCCGCCCGGCTCGTCGTCGTAGGCGGCTACAGCGCCGCCATGTAGCCCCCGTCCAGCGGAATGGTGACGCCGTTGACGTACGCGCCGGCGCGCGAGCTCAAGAACAGGACGACGCCTTGCACGTCCGGCTCCTCGCCGGCGCGGGCCAGCGGGATATAGGTCTGCACGTTCTTGCGCACGGTCTCGGCCGACGCGGCGGTCATGCTCGAGGGAAAGGGCCCGGGCGCGATGGCGTTGACGGTGATGCCCTCACGGCCGAGCTTCTTGGCGAGGGATCGCGTGAGGTGATGCAGGCCGGCTTTCGATGCGCCGTACGCATGCGCCTCCCAGCCCGGCACATGCAGCCCGCCGATCGAGCCGATGTTGATGATCCGTGCCGGGTCGTCCGGTTCAGCGCCGGCGCGCAACGCGGGCAGCAGCGCCTGCACGAGCTGGAAGGGCGCCCGCACATTGAGGTCCATGATGCCGTCCCAGGCCTCGGTCGTGCTGGCCTCGAGCGAATCGGGTCCGACGGAGCCCGCGTTGTTGACCAGGAGGTGCAGCGTGTCCTCGTGCTCGGCGAACGCGGTGGCCAGGGTCGCGATCTGATCGGGGTCGGCGAGGTCGGCCACGAGCGGCCGGCAGTCGCCGTCCTCCCCGGCCACGGCAGCGGCGGCCTCGACGGTGCGCTGCCGGTCGCGGCCGACGAGGTAGGTCCGAACGCCCCGGCGGGTCAGTCCGCGCGCGATCATGCCACCGATACCGCCGGTGCCTCCGGTCACCAGGGCGACTTTGCCGCGGACGTCGAACAGTTCATCGGACATGGGGGGCCTCTCGGGTCGGGTCGGTGGTGGGGATGCCGGATGAGGGATCGAAGCGCCCGTCCGACCAGGGGAACACGATCGCCGGGCGGCGCCCGCTCACCGGGTTGTCGAAGTGGAAGCCGAGCGGGCCGATCTCCGGGAACGGCGCGAAGGCGAGCCCGCGCAGCGGGCCGTCCGGGGCGGGGTCGAAAGCGGCGACCTGCTCCGGGGTGGGCGCGAAGACGCGTCCGGATTCGGTGGTCGCCCCCGACCATCCGTCTGCCCATCGGGCGACGACGATGTAGTCCAGGTCCATACCGTGGATGCGCCAGACGCCGTCCTCGAGGACGATCTGCTCCTCGTACACGCCGGTGACGGTGCTCGCGTCCGTGTCCCATCCGCTGTTGACCTGCAGCATCTTCAGGCGGATGCGGGCCCGCTCGCCGCCCGGCTCGACCGAGACGTACGGCTGGGTCTTCTGGTGAATGGGCAGGAACGTGGGCCTGCGCGGCTTGCGGCCGTACCGACCCACGAGCGAATCGCGGATGCGCTCGCGGCCGATGAAGGTTCCGATGAACGACAGCTCCTTCCACCCGTCCGTCGCGAACAATTCGGCGGTGGCGTCCCACTGCGCTTCGTCGAGGAAGTAGCCGTAGGCGCACGCGAGGTTCTCGGCGGCGTCGCACGCTTCGGCGACGGCGAGCAGGTCGGCCAGGTCGTCGGTCGTCCCGGCGCGGGGTTGCGGGTCCGGGCTGGACGAGGTCACCGGGTGGGCGAATTCGATGGCCGGCCCCCGCGACCACGGGTACGAGGTGGCCGAATCCGAGCCGGGTGGGAGCGTATCGCGCCACCCCTTGTCGTGGTCGGCGAGCAGCCGCGGCAGGAACCGCAGTGCGGTGATGCGCCAGCCCGACCCGTTTCGCCGGAACTCGCCCTCACAGATCCGCACGCCCCACTGGTCGGGTCGGCCGGGCACGGACAGCGACTGCAGCTCGATCGCACGCAGCCGCACCGTCGTCCCGTCCGGAGAGATGTCGACCACCGGCATGAGCTGCAGGTGATCGAACAGCTCGCCGCGGCGCAGACCGGAGGGGGACAGTTCCTCCAGGCCGAGCCGGATGCCGGCGCGCCCGCTCCACCGGTCCTCTCCCCACTGCAGGAGGCCATCGTCGTCGAAGAGGTCGCCGACGTCATCCCAGAGGCGCCGATCGACGTAGAAGCCGTAGGCAGCGAGCAGGTTCTGCACGAGGTTCTCGTCGACGAGGTGCCGGGCCCGCGCGGCGAGCTCGGCCGGCTCTTCGCCGGCCAGGCCCGCGGGCAGAGCGATGTCTGCGGGGATCGGGGTGCCCGCGCCATCAGCCGTGAAATGAAAGGGCACCAGCGGCACGTTGTCGGACACGCTGCGCCACCCGGTCTCGTGCGCCCCGGCGAACTGGGGGTGGTGATGCAGCAGCGAGATCTTCCACACGCCGTCTTCACGCACGTACTCGTTCTCGTGGATGCCGCCCGACCAGTCGGCGCTGTGGCCGTGTCGCCCGGTGAGCGCGAGCTCGTGCCACCGGCCCCGGCCGTGAGCGCCGTCGGCGTCGACCGTGATCACCGGCGACAGCTGCAGGCGGACGTTCAACCGGTCGGGTGCGGGAGCGGCATCCCCTCCCCCCATGACTTCGATCAGCAGCGCGAGAATGTCGCCACGCCCGCGGGCCTCGCGCGGAGGCAGGATCACGCGACCATCGCGGGCGAACAGGTCGGCCATCGCCGCGTAGTCGCCGGCGTCGGCATAGTGCCCCCACGCGTGCTGCAGGCGTCGGATGGCGCGGATCGCCTCGGTGCCGGCGAGCCGGGCGGCGTGCTGCGGAATGGGAATCATGGTCGGAACCTCGTGCTCGCGATGTGGCGGACGCCGCCGTGGGCGCTGCCGTCGTCGAGGTTCATCCAATAATGGGTGAGCACGACGCCCGGTTCCACCTCGATGGCTCGGGGGTAGCCGAGATCCCAGGTCGCCCCGTCGTCGCGGAGGATCATCTCCTGACCCCAGGTGCGACCCTGGTCCTCGCTCACGCGATAGCGGATGCCGCGTCCCGGGGCGAGCCGGTACCCGTACACGCACACGACACGCCCGTCGGCGAGGGGTACGAGGTCGCCGGGCGCGCCCCAGTCGTTGACCCGGCTCAGCCAGTGCCAGGTGCGGCCGCCGTCCAGGCTCTCGTGGATCTCGACCCAGAACATCCCGCGCGGGTCACGTTCATAGCGGACGGACGCGAGGGCGCGGCCGTCGGACAGGACGACGATGCGCGGGTAGATGTGCGGCGCCGAGGCGAACTTCCCACCGGGCCAGTACGGTGACGCCGGCGCGTCCGGGAGAATCTGTCCGAGGTAACGGAACTCACCGCCGTCCTCGCTCGCATAGACGACGGGGAGGGGATTGCGGCCGCCAGGAGCCCACGCGTGCATCCCGAACAGCATGACGCCGTCGGGGCGCACCGAGTACATCGACGTTCCGGGCATCGTGACGCCCGGAAAGTCCCAGTTCGGCAGGACCCGGTGCGGCCGCCAGGTACGGCCGCCGTCGGCGGACGCGCGCACCCAGGCCTGTGACCCCGGTCCGGACATGAGTCGCGGGAGTCCTCCCCCCATGACGAGCGTGTCACGGCTGGTGAAGTCCAGCGCCGGCAGACCGTCCCCATCGTCGTCCGCGCCGGCGGGGAACTCGTCCGGGGAGGTGATCGACATGTCGAACACGGGCACGATCGAGCTGTCGTCCCACGTGCGCCCGCCGTCGACGGATCGGATCACGACGATCTCCCCCGGCCGGCCGACGAGGTTGTAGTGGTCGATGTCGCGGTAATCGGTCGGCACGCGCTTGAAGCCGGCGACGACGCTGCCGTCGCCGGTCAGCCACAGCCCGCAGTAGTACGGCCAGGCGGCGAACTCGTCGTCTCGGCGGTACACCACATGATGCTCGGCAGACCCGTCGCGCAGCGCCGGCCGGCCCGTGGCGACGAGCTCCCGGGTGGAGGCTGTCATCGGTCCGCGGGCTGCATGGTCAGCCACGGGCGGCGGTCGGCCTGGATCGCCGGTTCGTCCGCGCGCTCCCAGCGTCCGGTATTGGCCGTCGGGAAGGACCCGTTGTACCAGGCGATGGGCGCATAGAACATGAGCTCGGCGGCGCGGGACTGCACGGCCCGCAGCGCTTCGGCCCGCTGCTCGCGATCGCTGGTGTCCAGCGCGGCCGACGCGGCGGCGTCGATCTCCGCGTCGCACATGCCGGTGGGGTTGCGCCCGGACTGACGCTCTTCGTTGCACGCATACCAGTTCACGATGCCCAGACTGGGGTCGGGCCCGACCGGGGTGCGCACGAAGGCCAGGTCATAGTCGCCCTGGGCGTACACGCGATCGACGTAGGCCGCCCCGCCGACCCCGGTGAGCTTCGCATCGACCCCGATGTCGGCGAGCATCGAGGCGACCATCTCCACGCTGGAGACGACCTCGTGCAGAGCGTTGATGTAGAGCACCTCGAGGGTGAACCGGGTGCCATCGGCATCGCGCGGGTACCCCGCCGCGTCGAGGGCGGCGTTGATCGCGTCGACGTCGCGGGGGAAGTCACGATCGAAGTCGACGTCCTTGTTGAGCGCCCACTCCAGCGAGTCGGGCATGAATCCGCGGGCCGGTTCGCCGACGCCCGACAGCGCCGTCTCGACGATGGCGTTGCGGTCCACGGCCGCGAAGACGGCCTTGCGCACCTCGGGGTCGGCGAGCAGCTCGTTCTCCGTGTTCTGAATCATGACGATCGACTCGGGAAAGCTGCCCTTGGTCAGCAGCGACGTCTCCTCGGTCTCGGCGACGCGTTCCTGCTGCGAGGGATGGAGCACGGCTTCATCGACCTCTCCGGCGAACAGCGCCTCCGAGCGTGCGCTGATGTCCGGGATGACGGTGTACACGGCACGCTCGACCTGCACGTCGCCGCCCCAGAAATCCGGGTTGGCGGCCAGGATGACCTGGGAGCCCTCGACATAATCGTCGAACATCATCGGTCCCGTACCCACGGGCTGGTTGTTGGCCGCGTTGGTCACGTAGTCGGTGCCTTCGTAGATGTGCCGGGGCAGCATGTACTGCGTCGACAGATTCTCCAGCAGCGGGCCGTAGGGCTTGCTCAGGCGGACCACGACAGTCGCCTCATCGACGATCTCGACAGATGCGATGCGTTCGGCCAGCTCGCTGCCGTACGCCTGCAGCGGCACGATCTCGTCGAAGTTGAACTTCACATCCTCCGCGGTGAACGGCTCCCCGTCGTGCCAGGTCACGCCCGAACGCAGGTGCAGAGTCAGCTCGAGGCCGTCATCGCTGAGCTCCCATTCCTCGGCGAGCGCCGGCGAGAAGGTGAAGTCATCGGACATGTACACCAGAGGGTCGAGGATCTGCGCGCTGAACAGCCGGGGAGCCGATCCGACGGCCAGCTGCGAGTTGAGCCCGAAGTTCATCGGGTCGCCACCGACAACGCCGACCCAGGGGGGCTGTTCCGGCGCGGCGGACGCGCCGCATCCACTCAGGGCGATCGCCCCTGCCACCAGGGCGGCAAGCACCCCTGCCCGACGCTGTGTGTTGGTTCTCATCTTCCTGACCTCCGATCGAAAAGCACGCGCGTCCTCACACGGTGAAGGTGCTGCGCGCGATGTGGCGTACGCCGCCATTGGCCTGCACGACGTCGTCGCGCCGGTTGAAGTAGTAGAGGACTCCCACCCGTCCGGGTTCGACCTCGAACGCATTGGGATAGCCGAGGTCCCAACTGCCGCCGTCGTCACGGACGATCAGCTCAGATCCCCACGTCCGGCCGCCGTCCTCACTGACCACGGCACGGATGCCATAGGGGGCGAGGCGGTAGCCGTAGACGACGACCAGCCGGCCGTCGGCGAGCGCGACGAGACTCCCGGGAGCGCCGAAGTCGTTCACTCGCGAGAGGAACGCCCAGGTGCGCCCGCCGTCGTCGCTCGCGTACAGCTCGGTCCACATCACCCCCGTGGGGTCACGCTGGCTTCGCAGCGAACACAGGATCCGGCCGTCCGGCAGGAGCACGCCGCGGGGGTAGAACCAGCGGTGCCCGCCGAACCGGTAGGTGCTCTGCCAATCGCCGTCGGCGGCGGCGAACGGATCGCGTTCGGGCGTCACGAACGAGAGGAAACGGAACGCGGTCCCGTCATCGGTGCTCGCGTAGACCAGCGGTCGCCGGTTCCAGCCGTCCTCGCTGATCGACGTGAGGAACAGGAGGGCCCGCCCATCCGGACGCACGAGGGTGGAATTGATCGCCGACAGCCCGTGCAGCCCGTCGAGCGGCAGCAGAGCGGAGGGCGTCCACGATCGGCCGGCATCCTGCGAGATACGGACGTAGGCGCGGGATTCGGGCGTCCCGAACCGGGTGCTGACATTGCCGACGAGCACTTCGGGGCGCGTGAGGTCGAACGGACCCCAGGCGGACAGATCCGTCGGACTTTCCTCGTCCGGCGTCACCCGCGGGTAGGTGTCGAACTCCGGCGGCCCCCACGACCGGCCGCGGTCGGCGGACCGGACAGTGACCATCCGGCTGCCGCGACCGAAGCGTTCACCGAGCTGGTCGTGGCTGAGCCCCGCGGGGTCGGCGTAGTCGACATCGAGGGACATGAAGTTCGCCACGAGGCCGGCTTCACCGGCATCCCAGAAACCCATCGTGTACGGCCACGCGCAGAACTGCGAGTCGTCGCGGTAGACGACGTCGTGCTCGAGGTCGTCGGCGGGCCGGGGGCGGCTGTACGGCATCCCCATCAGCCGATGCCGTAAATGCGGGCGGCGTTGTCGTGGTGGAAGCGACGTGCTTCGTCGGGCGTGAGGAAGTCCGCCGCGGCCCGGGCCATGGTCGCCTTCTCGTCGTAGGACCAGAGCATGCTCTGCCCGACATCCGACCCCCACACCAGTCGATCAGGCCCGAACTCGTCGACCATGCGGCGCACCACGTGCGCGGCGCGCACCTTCTCGGCCTCGAACCGCTCCATGTTGATCTCGGTGATCTTGAAGTGCACATTGGGCGCGTCGCGCAGCACCGAGATCGTCGTGTCGATGCCGAAGTGCGGTGGGCCGGGCAGCTCGACAGCCTCACCGGCATCCCGGGCCAATCCCACCTCGTACTGCGACATCCCGTACGGCATGCCGCCGTGGTCGAGGAGGATCGGCAGGTCCGGGAACTGCTGCGCGATGATGCGGATCAATGGGAGCAGGTAAGCCAGCTGGTTGCGGAACAGGATCAGGGTCATGGGCGTGCCCAGCTCGGCGCACGTCTTCCACACCTCCATCGCCTGCGGCGAGCTCACCCACGCCGTATCGAGGATCCACGGGCGAAGGTGTGCCATCCGGAACCCGCGGACATGGTCGTTGCGCACCATGTCGCGGTAGCGGTCCGGGGTCTGCGGATCTTGGGGATCGAGGATGACGACCGGGTGCAGGCGATCGGGGTGCCGGCGTGCGGAGTCGAGGATGTAGCTGTTGTCATACCCGTACAGATGGCCGCGCTGGACGAGGCACGCGTTGCTCACGCCCTGGGCGTCCATCATCGCGATGAGGTCGTCCACGGTCACGGTGTAGTCGGGCTTGCGCGGGACCGGCAGGTCGGCACGCAGGGGTGTCGGGCGGTAGGTGTCCCAGTCATCGGAGATGAGATGGGCGTGGGTGTCGAACAGGGTCATCAATCGTCTTCTCTCGTCGTGTGGTGCGGGATGCCGGTCAGCCGACGTACTCCATCGACTCCCAGGGCAGTCGCTCCGCCATGAGCTCACGCTTCTCCTGGCCTTTCCAGCGGAAGGAGTTGATCGTGGGGAACGCGCCGTTGTACCAGGCCAGCGGGGCATTGAACATGAGTTCGGCGGCCCGGGCCTGCAGCTTCTTCAGGGCCGCGCCGCGCTGCTCACGGTCGGACGTGTCCAGGGCTGCCTCGGCGGCCTGCTGGATCTCGTCGTCGCACACCCCGGACGGGTTGAACCCGACGCGGCGGTCTTCGTTGCACTCGAAGTAGCGGACGACACCCAGGCTCGGATCGGCGCCGAGGTTGGCCCGCACGAACGCGAGATCGAAGTCGCCCTTGGTGTAGACCAATTCGCTGTACTGCGCTCCGCCGACCGGCACGAGTTCGAACTCGATGCCCAGCTCCCGGAACATCGACTGGACCATCTCGACGGCCGAGACGACCTCGGTGAGGGTCAGGATGTAGACGACCTTCAGGGTGAAGCGGGTGCCGTCCGCTCCGCGGACGAACCCCGCCTCATCGAGCGCGCGGTTGGCCGCCTCGACGTCGTAGGGGAACAGTTCGTCGAAGTCGATCCCTTCGTCGACGGCCCAGCCGAGGGAGTCGGGCAGGAATGTCGTGGCCACCGAGCCGACGCCCGACATCGCGGTCTCGGCGATGGCGTGCCGGTCCATCGCGCCGAACAGCGCCCGGCGGACGGCGGCATCGTTGAGCTCTTCGCTCTCGGTGTTGAAGATGATGATGTCGTCCTGCGGGAACTCGCCGTCGGTCAACAGCTCGGTGTCGGGGTCGCTGCCGACCTCATCCATCTGCGAAGGATCGAGGATCGCCTGGTCGATCTCGTCGGCGAACAGAGCCTGGGCGCGGCTGTTGGGGTCGGCGATGGTCGAGTACACGGCGCGGTCCACCTTGCTCTCGCCGCCCCAGTAGCCGGGGTTCTTGACCAGCACGACCTCCTTGCCCGGGGTGTACGAGTCGTACTTCATCGGGCCGGTGCCGATGAGCTCGTTGTTGGCCTCGTTGGTCAGATAGTCGGTGCCTTCGTAGAGGTGCTTGGGCAGCATGTACTGCTGCGAGACCGTCTCGACGAGCGGTCCGTACGGCTCGGACAGGTGCAGGGCGACGGTGTCATCGTCGACGATCTCGGTCGAGTCGAGTCGCTGGGCCAGCTGCGATCCGGAGATGCTCATCGGCACGAGCTCGTCGAAGGCGAACTTGACGTCTTCGGCCGTGAACGGCTCCCCGTCGTGCCACATCACGTCGTGCCGCAGATCCATCGTGAACGTGCGGCCGTCCTCGCTGAGCTCCCATTCGGTGGCGAGGCCGGGACTGGTCTCATAGTCGCCGTTCATGAAGATGAGCGGGTCGAGGATCTGCGCGCTGAACAGGCTCGGCACCGTACCCGGGGTGAACTGCGCGTTCAGCCCGGTGGTCATCGGGTCGCCGTTCATGGCGCCGACCCACACGCGCTCGCCGGCCGCCTCTCCCCCGCCGCCGGAGCATGCGGTCAAGACGAGGGCGATCGCGGCCAGTGCTGCCGCGGCGGACTTCCGGGTGGCTGTCATCGAGGTGTCTCCTTCTTGCGGCGGCGTCAGTGCCGGCGTCATGTCATGTGGTGGGTGCGAGCGTGGGCGCTGCAGCGAGCAGCATCTGGGTATACGGGTGTTCCGGGGACTGAAAGATGCGGTCTTTCGGGCCTTCCTCCACGACGCGGCCGTGTCGCATCACGTACACGCGGTCGGCGACCTTCTCCACGACGGGCAGGTCGTGGGTGATGAACACGAAGCCGACGCCGAGACGGTCCTTCAGGTCGACCATGACCCGCAGGACGCCCGCCTTCACCGACGCGTCCAGCGCCGAGACGGCCTCGTCGGCGACGATGATCCGCGGGTCCAGCGCCAGCGCCCGGGCGATGAGCACGCGTTGGCGCTGGCCACCGGACAGCTCGTGGGGGAAGCGGTCCATGAACCGGCCGGCCGGCGACATGCCGACCAGGTCCAGGGTCTGCGCGATCTTCGCTCTCACGTCTGGGCCGCGGGCGATGTCGTGCAGCCGGATCACTTCGCCGATCGTGCGATCGACGCGCTTGCGCGGATTGAGCGAGCCGGCCGGGTCCTGCAGCACGGCCTGCACCTGCCGGCGGTAGCCGCGGGTGTCGGCGGAGTTCAACGCGCGGACCTCGCGCCCGTCCAGCAGGACCGACCCGGACGTGGGCGTGATCAGGTCGAGCAGCATGCGGGCGACGGTGCTCTTGCCGCTGCCGCTCTCACCGACGATGGCGACGAACTCGCCCGGTGCCGCCTGCAGCGAGACGTCGTCGACGGCCACCACCGGTGCCGCCGATCGCCGGCCGCGGAACACCTTGGACACGTTGCGCGCTTCAAGCATCGGTCATCATCTCCGCCAGCTCGCGCCGCAGTTGCGGCGGCATCGAATACAGTTCGACCCCGGGGTCGGTGAGGCTGCGCACGCTGCGGATGAGGGCCTTCGTGTAGGGATGCCGGGGGCTGTGCAGCACCTGCGCGGTCGGCCCCTCCTCCACGATGCGCCCGGCGTACATGACGTACACGCGGTCCGTCATCCCGGCCACCACCGCCAGATCGTGGGAGATCAGCAGCAGCGAGGTGTTGAGCTGGGCCACCGTCTCGGCGAGGGTGCGCAGCACGTGAGCCTGCACCGTGGCATCCAGCGCCGTGGTGGGCTCGTCGGCGATGACCACCGACGGCAGCTTCGCGATGGCCATCGCAATGAGCGCACGCTGACGCATGCCGCCGCTCAGCTCGTGCGGAAAGCTCGCCGCCGCCCGCTCGGCGTCGTCGAGGCCGGCCTGCCGGAGGAAGTCGAGCGTCGCGGCGTCGCGCGCGGCCGAAGCGGCCACCCGGCGACGAGGAATGGACTCGGCGACCTGCGCACCGACCCGCATCGTCGGGTTGAGGAAGGTGAGCGGATCCTGGAAGATCATTCCGACGCTGGTGCGGCGCACGTCATCCCACGCCGCCTGCGGCGCTCCCACGAGCTCTTTCCCGCCGATCCGGATCGACCCGGCCACCCGCACCCGCGGGGATGTGGGCAGCAGGCCGGCGATGGCCCGTCCGGTCACGGATTTGCCGGAGCCCGATTCGCCGACCAACCCCACCCGCTCTCCGTCGCGGATGACGAGGTCGACCCGGTGCACGGCTTCGATCTCACTCTTGGCCCCCGTCGGGAGCCACACCTGCAGCCCGCTCACCTCGACGAACGGCGTGGATGCCGCATCGGCCATCACTTGACCCTCCCCACCGTCGGGTTGAACGCATCGTTCAGGGCATCACCGAGCATGTTCACGGCCAGCACGATCACGAAGATGCATCCGCCCGGGAACACGGCGAGCCACCAGGCGTCGTTCATGTACGACTGCGCGGAGTTCAGCAGCGCACCCCAGCTCGGTGCGCTGGGGTCGCCGACGCCGAGGTAGGCCAAGCCCGATTCGATGAGGATCGCCCGGCCGACGGTCATGCTCGTGGCCACCAGCACGGCGGGCATGAGGTTGGGGATGACGTCGGAGCGGATGATCCGCAATCCGCTGAAGCCGGCGGCCCGAGCCGACTCGACGTAGCCGAGCTCGGAGATGCGCATCGCCTCGGCGCGGACGATTCTCGCCACGCCGGGCCACATCGTGATGGCGAGGATCGCGACGAGGATCCAGATGTTCGCTCCGAGCATCGCCGCGGCGATCAGGGTGAGCACGATGCCGGGCAGCACCTGGAAGAACTCGGCGACCTTCACTATGACCAGGTCCATCACGCTGCCGTAGTATCCGGCGAGTCCGCCGATGATCAGCCCGATGGTCATGCACAGCAGCGCGACGCTGAACCCGACCAGCAGCGAGATCTGCCCGCCGTGCACCACCCGGGCGAGATAGTCGCGCCCCAGCATGTCCGTGCCGAGCAGATGCTCACCGCCGGGCGGCAGGAGCTTCGGGTAGCTCGTCGCGATCGGATCGACGACGAAGAACGGTCCGATGGTCGCGATCAGCGTGAAGATGACGAGCACCGGAATGAACACGACGGCGGCAGGCGTCCGGAAGAACGTGCGCCACGCGGCGCGCGATCCCCCCGCTCGCCGGGGCGACGCGGCATCCGATTCCGCGCTCACGCCCGGCGGGGTCTCCACCAGCTCGGTGGACCCATCCAGCTGTTCGACGGTCATCGGGCGACCTCCTGTCGGCGGGGGATGAACCGCGCCCGCAGGCGTGGGTCGACCAGGCCGTAGACCAGGTCGGTGAGGATGTTGACGATGATGATCGTGACGGTGAGCACGATGACGATGCCGAGCGCGACCATGTTGTTCTTGCGCTCGATGGCGTCGAAGAACAGCAGCCCCATGCCCGGCCACCCGAACACCCGCTCGACGAGCACAGACCCGGCCAAGATGGTCCCGAGGCTGTAGCCGGCGACGGAGATCATCGGCAGCAGTGCGTTGGGCGCGGCGTGCCGCCACAGCACGCGTCGCGAGGACAGGCCCTTCGATCGGGCCGCGTCGATGAAGTCCTGCCCGAGCGATTCGATCATCGATGAGCGCATGATGCGCGTCTTGTAGGCGAGTTCGGTGGTGGCCATCGTGATCACCGGGAGCACGAGGTAGGAGAGGCGGATGCCGGTCTGCCCATACGGCGCCATGCCACCGGTGGGCAGCCATCCCAACCAGATCGAGAACACCAGGATCAGCAGCATGCCGAGCCAGAAGTTCGGCACCGAGAACAGGCCGACCGCGGTGCCCGAGATGCCGCCGTCCAGCCAGCGCTTCCGGGTCCGCGCGGCGATCGAGCCGAGGACGATGCCCCCGACCGTGGCCAGCAGGAACGCAGGGAAAGCCAGGGCGAGCGTGTTGCCGGCGCGGCTGAGGATGAGATCGAGCACCGGCTGCGCGTTGGTGGCGTAGGAATAGCCGAGATCGCCCATGAACACATTGCCGAGGTAGGTGATGTACCGCACGAACAGCGGCCGATCCAGTCCGTAGGCGGCCACGAGCTGCTCGCGCACCGCGTCGGAGATCGGGACATCACCCACGAGTGCCTGCACCGGGTCGCCGGGAGCGATCTCCAGCAGGAAGAACAGCACGGTGATCACCGCGACGAACAGCAGCAGGGAGGAGAACAGGAGCTTGCCCACATGCACGAGCCAGACTTTCACACGACAACCTCTCTGTTGTTCGTAATGTGCACTGATTGTGCAGAATACGGACCTACGACAGAGATGTCTACCACATCGTCAGGGAGAGGGGAAGCGTGATTTTCTCGCGTGACCGCCGTGGCGCGCGAGGTCTCGGCCACGGCGGCGAGCGGATGCCAGGGGGGTCGACCG